>CAXXTG010000080.1:0-53877 GCA_963666855.2 Vicinamibacterales bacterium | reverse complement strand
TGGCCGATGCCGACGGCCGCTTGCCATCCCGGTCGTTTCGTCCCGTGAAACGGGAGTCGATCCGTCTACCGCCCCCCGGGCGCCGCTTCCTGCACGCGCGCCCCCCGCAGCAGGTTTCTCCATCCCGTAGTTGCCCTCGTGGCAGGCGTACTCGTACATCGGGCCGGCGAAGCGGCGCATGGGGACGGACGCGGTCCACGGGCGCGTGTAGGTGTCGGGGGTCGTTCACGGTGTAGTGGTGCTCGATGGTGTCGGCGTCCACGCGGGTAAAGCGCTCCACCAGGGTCAGGGCGCCGCTCGCGCCGGGACAGCAGTTGAACGAGTTGGTGTAGATATCGTCGCGGAAGTTCGTGGTCTCGACGACGAGGGTGTCGCCCTCCCATCGGCCGCGGGAGTCGCCCATCCAGAGGCGGATGCGGTCGTCGACGGGCGGGCCGCCGTCGAGGGGGATGATGCGCGGCTCGTGGATCATCTCCTGCAGACATCACCACGTACTCGGGCGTCTGCAGGACGAGGAAGTGGTTGTTGTAGCCGCCGGGCCGCTTCGGCGCGCCGCGGGTGACGCAGCGCTCGGCCATGGTGCGGCCGGTCCAGTCGTCGCTGTCGCGGGTCCATCCCGCCCGCGTCTCCCCGGCGGCGGTGCGCGGCGGCAGGCGGCCGTCCGGCGGGTCGATGACGAGCGACGTCCGGGCGAGGGCGGTGCCGCGCTCCCACCAGAAGTCGTTGTAGGTGCCGGGGTCCCCGGGCGGGGGCGGGCGGTCGTTGCGGCCGACGTTGGCGGCGTCGATGGCCGCGACCTCCTCGTCGGTGTAGACGGCTTGGTCCGCCACGTTGTCCGGGCGCTCGAGGGGGGTGGTGGTCGAGTTCGTCCACAGCCCCTGCAGGTCGGGCTGGCCGTCGGACGTGCGGGGGGGCGTCCAGCCGTCCTGGGCGAACGCGGTCCCGGGGGCCGCGAGGGCCGCCGCGAGCACCGCCACCAACGAGAAACGCCTTCCCACCATGCCGCCCTCCCAGGGGTCGTGTCGTCGCGTACCGCCGGCGCCGTTTGCAGACTCCTACGGCTCGAGCCCGAGGAGCCGCGCCGGGTTCTCCCGGATCATCACGTCGATGTCCGCGTCGCTGACGCCCTCGGCGCGCAGCCCGTCCATGAGGGCGTTCAGGCCGTCGGGGGTGCAGCGGGTTCCCGGCCTGGCCCAGGTCGGAAGCCAGCAGGAAGTGGCGGGCGCCGTACTCGCGGATGACCTCGGCGTAGTCCGCGTACGAGAACTCGCCGTTCAGCACCGCCAGCCACACCAGCTCGATGACGACGTCGTGGTCGGCCATCGCCCGGAGCTGGGCGGGGGTTGGCGACTGGCCGAGCCCGTGGGTGACGAGAATCTGCTCGACGCCGCGGGCGCGCGCCTCGGGAATCAGGGCCAGCACCTCCTCGGGCGACGAGTGGCCCATCGCGAGCACGAGGTCGTGCTCGGCAATCAGGTCGAAGATCTCGCCGAGGGCGGGGTCCATCTCACCGCCGCGCATGACCGGCACGAAGGCGCCGGGGTCGCCGGCCCGGGTCATCCAGAACTCGGCGTCGAACGTGGGCAGCCACACCACCTTGCCGCGCCCGCCCGAGAACGCCACAAGCTGCCGGACGGCCTCGGCGTTGAGTCCGCCGACGGAGTGGTTGAGAGCCACGCCCCCGAAGATCTCGATGCCGGGCACCTCCTGCATCGCGGTCCAGGCGCGGTCCGCGGTCATCGTGAAGTGGTTCTTGAGGACGAACCCGCGCATGCCGGCCCGCTTCGCGATGCGGGCGATCTCGATGTCGCCGACCGAGCGGGGCCGCGAGTCGGGGCCGGCGTGCACGTGGAAGTCGATGACCCCGGCCAGGCTGGTGGTCTGGCCCGCCGCCGGCTGAACCAGGACGACGCCGATCAATGCTGCCGCACCCGCGGCCGTCCACCGTCTCATTGCGTAATCCTCTCCGCGTAGTCTTCGCCGGAAGCCCGTGGCGGGCACCCGCTGCATGCGCGACCCGGGCCACTTGCCCGGTGCCGTCGGCGACCAGCGCCTGGCCGAGCGACTCGCTCCGACCGGGCTATCCGGTCGTTGGCACGGGCGCTATCCGCCAGCCGCCCATCTTCCGGCCCGCCTCGTCCCGCCCGGCCCTGCCCCAACGGCCGGCGCCATCCGCCGGCCAGCCGTTTGCCCGCGTCGCCGATTCGCGGCTTGGCGCCGGCCCGCCGACCGGGCCGTCCGACCGATCGGCTCGCTCCGACCGAGCTACTGGCCCTCGGCCGCGCCCGCCGGCGGCACGTTGCCGTTGGGCTTGAGCGCGGCCACCCCCGGCCCCCCGGACGGGCCGCGCAGCGTGAACCAGAGCGTCCCGTCCCGGTCGCGGTCGAGCTTGGGCGTGTGCGCCCGCAGCTCGGGGAACGGGAAGTAGGTGAACTCGCCCGTCTCCTGGTCGAACCGCACCAGCGAGTTGTAGATGCCGTTCTCGACCCACAGGTTGTCGTCGGCGTCGGGCCACACGTCGTAGGGGTTGCCGTCCTTCAGCGGCAGCTCGAACTCGGTGACGGTCCCCGTCACGGGGTCGATGCGCGAGATGGCGTTGCCGAAGTAGTGGGCGGCCCAGACCTTGCCGTCGCTGAATCGATGGCGGGGCGCCGCGCCGGGTTGGCCATCGGGTACGAGCGCCACGCCGCCGTCTCCTGGTTGTACATGAAGATCGCGGGGGTGTGCAGGCCCACCGCCCACACCCGGTCCTGCCGGTCGACGACGATGCCGTAGCCGCTGAACCCGGCCAGGGGCTCCCACTCGGTGAAGTCGTTCGCATCGAGGTCGAAGCGGCCGATGCGGCCGGCCGAGGCGAAGTAGGTGTACCAGAACTGCCCGCGCGAATCGACCCACACGCTGTGCGGTCCCGCCCCCTTCGTCGGCATCGGGTAGCGGGTCATCTCGCCGGTGGCGGGGTCGAGCTCGCCGAAGTGGTCGCCGGTCAGCTCGACCCAGTAGACGCGGCCGCGGTGCTCGACGATGCCGTGGGGGGTGACGTTGATGTTCTCGGGGTTCTCGATCCAGAGCTCGTCGGTGCGGGTCTCGAAGTCGGGGTCGCGGCTGTCCATGCGGATGATCGAGTTCGAGCCGTTGCCCGACACCCAGATGACCCCCGGCTCGGCGAGGCTCGCGAAGACGCTGTGGATGCTGCCGCGCGGCGGCGCGCCGTTCGCGAGCAGGCGCTCGGGCCCGCGCTTCAGCTCGTACTCGATGTAGACCGCCTCGGACAGCGCCTCCTCGTCGCGGACGAGGGGGTCGAGCTCGAGGTCGCGGGGCTCGGACCCGGGTCCGAAGAGGGAGGTCAGGTACTGGATGATCAGCTCCTTCTCCTCCACCGACACCAGGTCGTGGGTGACCTGCGGCACGCCGGGGGCCATGTTGGCGACGCGGCCGTCGATGTCGAACATCCGGTCGACCGCCCGCCGCCAGCCGTTCTCGTTGCGCGGTCCCCGGCGGTGGAAGCCGGCGGGGCCGTGGCAGCCGAAGCAGCCCCGCAGCATGATGTCGCGGGCGGGGTGGGGCGGGTACAGGGTGTCGAAGTCGACGATCTCGGCCGCCCGGCCGTCCGCGGCGCCGCCGCCGTAGTTGCGCTGGGCGCTCGCGCCCCGCGCCGCCGCGCCCTCCTCGGGGCCCGCCCCCAGGGCCGTCAGGGCGATGTCGACGGTGGTCGTCCCGCCCGCCCGCACCTCGACGGTCGCGGTCGGCGACTCGAACGCCTCCTCGATCACCGAGACGTCGTAGGTGCTCGGCGGCAGGTTGTAGATGCGGTAGCCGCCGTCCACGGTGTAGACGGTGTAGGCGATGCGGTGGACCGTGTCGTGCGCCTTCACGCGGAGGGCGCGCACCTCGCCGCGGTCGGCCGTCACCCGGCCCGCGATGACGCCGCTGTCGCCGTCCTGGGCGAGGGCGGCCCCGCCGGGGAAGCCGGCGCCGACGAGCAGAATCGCCGCCGCCGCGACTGGCGCGAGGGCCGGCCGCCGGACGCCGCGGGTTCGTGGTTGCTTCGCCATCGTCTCACCTCGGTCGGTCATCACTGCCCGCCGCCGCCCCGGGTCTCGGTGTCGCGGCTCTCGTCGCGGCCCCGGAGCGACGCCGACGGTAGTCTACTGATTCGGTCCTCAGTATAGGAGCACGGGAGCCCTCGGCGAAATCGCCGCGGGCACCGTCAAGCGGGTTCGGGTCGCCGGGAGGTGCAGGCCCAACGCCGGCTTGCGGTGGGGCTCGCGGTGCGGAAACCAACGGGGCCGGGGGTGTTGCCGGCGGCGACGCGCCTCATCGGGTGCCGTCAGGCGGGTTCGGGTCGCCGGGAGGCGCGGGTCGACCGGCAACTTGCCGCGGGCTCGGGCGGTGGACCCGGAGCGGTGGCTGCGCTTCCGCCGCCGGTGCCCCGACCGCCTGAACGCGGGTGTAAGATCGGCGAATGGTGCGAGCCGTCGCCGCCGCCCTCGCCGCGGTGCTCGTCGGGACCGCCTCCGCGGGTGCCGGCGCGGCCGGGCCGGGCCCCCGCCCGGCCGGCGTGAACCCGGCGCAGGGCGGGCCGCCCGCGCCGTCGCCGCAGCGCGCCCTGATCGACCGCTACTGCGTCACCTGCCACAACCAGCGCCTGCAGACGGGGGGGCTCGCCCTCGACGCGCTGGACGTGTCCCGCGTCGGCGACGCGCCCGACGTTTGGGAGCGGGTGGTCCTGAAGCTGCGCGGGGGCATGATGCCCCCGGCCGGCCGGCCGCGCCCCGCCGGGGCGGCCCTCGACGGGCTGCGCGGGTGGCTCGAGGCCGAGCTCGACCGCGCCGCCGCCTCGACCGTCGAGCCGGGCCGGGTGCCGACCCACCGCCTGAACCGGGCTGAGTACGCCAACGCCGTCCGCGACCTCCTGGCCATCGACATCGACGCCGAGGCGCTGCTGCCCGCCGACGACACCGGCCACGGGTTCGACAACCTCGCGGGCACCCTCGCCCTATCGCCGGCCTTGATGGAGCGCTACCTGACGGCGGCCCGGCGCATCAGCCGCCTCGCGGTCGGCGACCCCGCCATCGGGCCGGGCCTGACCTCGCGCACCTACACCGTCCCCATCGCGATGACCCAGAACGACCGCATGAGCGAGGCGCTGCCGTTCGGGTCGCGCGGCGGCCTCGCGGTGCGCCACCGCTTTCCCCTCGACGGCGAGTACGTCTTCACGGTGCGGCTGAAGCGGAGCGTCTACGAGTACATCGTCAACCTCGACGAGGCGCACGACCTCGACCTGCGGATCGACGGCCGGCGGGTGGCCCGGTTCACCGTCGGCGGCGCCGACCCGGGGAGGCCGGCCCCGGTCAGCTTCTCGGGCACGTTCGTGGCCGCCGGGGCCTCCGACTACCCGACCCAGGATTGGGACGACTACCGCACCGGGGCCGACGCGGGCCTCGTGGTGCGCGTCCCGGTGCGGGCCGGCGCCCGCGTGGTCGGGGCGGCGTTCGCCGACAAGTCGTGGGAGCACGAGGGGGTGCTCCAGCCCGAGTTGCGGGAGTACGGCGCCACCGTCACCGAGACCACCGACACGTCGTCCCGGCCGGAAGGGCCCGGCCTGGAGAGCGTCACCGTCGACGGACCCTACGCGGCGACGGGACCGGGCGAGACCGCGAGCCGGTCCCGCATCTTCGTCTGCCGGCCCGACGGCGCCGACGTCGGCGGCGAAAGCTGCGCCCGGACGATCCTGGCCCGCCTCGCTCGGCGCGCTTGGCGCCGGCCGGTGGACGAGGGCGACCTCGAGCCGCTGCTGGCCTTCTATAGAGCGGGACGGGCCGCGGGAGGGTTCGAGGCCGGCATCCAGGCCGCGATCGAGCGGCTTCTCATCGACCCCGAGTTCCTGTTCCGCATCGAGCGCGATCCGGCCGGCGCCGCCCCCGGCGCCCCCTATCGGCTGCCGGACCTGGCCCTCGCTTCGCGGCTGTCGTTCTTCCTCTGGAGCAGCATCCCCGACGACGAGCTTCTTGGCGTGGCGGAGCGGGGCCGGCTCTCCGATCCCCGCGTACTCGAGGCTCAGGTGCGGCGCATGCTCGCCGACGACCGCGCGTCGGCCCTCGTCGACAACTTCGCCGGCCAGTGGCTGTCGCTGCGCAGCGTCGAGGGCATCGCGCCCGACCCCAACCTCTTTCCCGGCTTCGACGAGAACCTGCGCGACGCGTTGCGGCGCGAGACCGAGCTGTTCTTCGAGAGCCAGCTTCGCGAGGACCGGAGCGTGGTCGAGCTGCTCTCGGCCGACTACACGTTCCTGAACGAGCGGCTGGCCCGCCACTACGGCATCTCCGGCGTCGCCGGCAGCCGCTACCGGCGCGTGGCCCTGGCCGGCAAGGGACCCGCCGCGGCCCGGCGTCTCGGCCTGCTCGGCCACGGCAGCATCCTCGCCGCGACCTCCTACGGCAACCGCACGTCGCCGGTGCTCCGGGCGAAGTGGCTGCTCGAGAACGTCCTGGGGACGCCGCCGGCCCCGCCGCCGCCCGACATCCCGCCCCTGCCCGGCCGCGGCCGGGCCGGCGAGCCCCGCACCGTGCGCGAGCGGCTCGCCGAGCACCGGCGGAGCCCCGCCTGCGCCAACTGCCACGCGCCGATGGACCCGCTGGGGTTCGCCCTCGAGAACTTCGACGCCGTCGGCGGGTGGCGGACGACGGACGCCGGCGCCCCCATCGACGCCTCGGCCGTGCTCGCCGACGGGGTCACCGCGTTCGACGGCCCCGCCGGGCTGCGGCGGGTGCTGCTCGACCGCTCGGAACAGTTCGTCGAGACGGTCGCCGAGAAGCTCTTCGTCTACGCCCTCGGCCGCGGCGTCGAGCACCACGACCGCCCGGTCATCCGCGGCGTCGTGCGCGCGGCGGCGGCCGACGACCACCGCTGGTCGTCGCTCATCCTGGGCATCGTGGAGAGCGCGCCGTTCCGGATGCGGAGATCGGAGTCGTGAACGTCATCGGCGCGGCGAACCCGGCCGGGCGGTGCCGCGCGGGGCGTGGACGCCGCGCTGGGCCCGCCGCCGCCCCCGAAGGGATGGCTGGGTCGGCGTCGTGGTCGTCGCCGGGAAGACGATTCGCCCCGGACGGCGCCGCGTGGCGCCTTGGGCGGCCCCGCGGTTCGACGGGATGACGGGGAGGTTCGAGTCATGATCATCACCAGGAAGGCCATTCCCCGCCGGACGGTGCTGCGCGGCGTCGGCGCGGCGGTGGCCCTGCCCCTGCTCGACGGCATGGTGCCGGCCGCTACCGCGCTCGTCCGGACCGCGGCGCGCCCGGTCCCGCGGTTCGGCGTCGTCTACATCCCCAACGGGGTCGTCCTCGATGAGTGGACCCCCGCCGGCGAGGGCGCCGACTTCGCGTTCTCGCCCATCCTCGCCCCCCTCGAGCCGTTCCGCGACCGGGTGACGGTGCTGAGCGGCCTGACCCAGAACGTGAACGGCCTGACCGCGCGCAGCGGGGCGGTGCACGGCCGCTGCGCGACGAAATTTCTAACTGGCGCCATCCCCCGGCCCTTCGGCCAGGAGGGGAACGACTTCCTCGCCGACGTCTCCCTCGACCAGCTCGTCGCGCGCGAGATCGGCGGCGAGACGCCCATCGGCTCGCTCGAGCTGTCGCTGGAGTCGGGCGACAAGGGGGCGGGGACCTGCGACGGCGGCTACAGTTGCACCTACAGCCACACCATCTCGTGGCGGGGGCCGCGCACCCCGCTGCCGATGGAGCACAACCCGCGGGTGGTGTTCGAGCGGATGTTCGGCGACGGCGGCGGCACCGACCCCGCCGCGCGCCGGGCCCGGGCCAGGCGGCGCCGTAGCCTCCTCGACTCGGTGCGCGGCAAGGCGGCGGACCTGAGCCGCGGTCTCGGCCCGAGCGACGCGGCGCGGCTGGGCGAGTACCTCGACGCGGTGCGCGACATCGAGCGGCGCATCCAGGCGGCCGAGGCGCAGTCGGCGCGCGAGCTGCCCGCGTTCGACCAGCCGGCCGGCGTGCCCGCGGGTTTCGCAGACCACGCGCGGCTCATGTTCGACCTGCAGGTGCTCGCGTGGCAGAGCGACCTCACCCGGGTCATCACGTTCATGGTCGGCCGCGAGTTCAGCAGCCGCACCTACCCCGAGATCGGCGCCCCCGGCGGGCACCACCCCCTGTCGCACGAGGGCAGCGCGGCGAGCCGCGAGCAGCTCGTCCGCATCAACAAGCATCACGCCGAGCAGTTCGCCTACTACGTCGACCGGCTCGCCGCGACGCCCGACGGCGACGGGTCGCTGCTTGACCACGCCATCGTCTACTACGGCGCGGGCATGGCCGAGGGCGACCACCGGCCGTGGAACCTGCCCCTGGTGGTGGCCGGCGGGGGCGGGGGCCGGCTCGCGGGCGGCCGGCACCTCCGTTTCGCCGGCGGTGCCGGCGGCGGCCGGTCGGTCGACGGGGGCACGCCTCTCGCGAACCTGCACGTGACGGTGCTCGAGAAGCTGGGGATGCGCGTGGACCGGTTACACGACAGCACCGGGCGGCTGGACTTGTAGGTGTCCTGGTGAAGGCGCACGTCGCACAGGTCGGTACGGCGGGTCTGCTGGCGGCCTCCCTCTGCGCCGGGTCGGGCGCCGCGCTCGGCCAGTCCGTGGAGATGCCGGGCGCGTCGGCGTTGATCGCGGCGGTGCGGAACGGCGCCGCGGCCGAGCTGCGCGCCCGGCTGGCCGGACCGGTCGACGTGAACGCGCGGCAACCGGACGGCGCGACGGCCCTCCACTGGGCGGTGCACCACGAGGACGTGGTTGCGGCGGAGTTGCTGATCGGGGCCGGCGCCGACGCCGACGCGGCCAACGACCTCGGGGTCACCCCGCTGCTCATGGCCTGCCGCCGCGGCCACGGCGCCCTCGTCGAACGGCTGCTGGCGGCGGGGGCCGATGCGAACGCGGCGCTGCCGAGCGGCGAGACCGCGCTGATGGCGGCGGCCCGTGCGGGCAGCCTCGAGGCGGTGAACGCCCTGCTGGCCCGGGGGGCGCGGGTGAACGCGGCCGAGGCGACGCGGGGCCAGACCGCCCTGATGTGGGCGGTCGCGAACCGGCGGCCCGTCGTCACGCGGGCGCTCCTCGACCACGGCGCCGACGTCGGCGCCCGGACCGCCACCCGCCGGCGGGTCTACAACATGGGGGGCAGCCGGTCCGCGGGCTCGGCGTCGCGGGGCATCGCCCTCGAGGAGGTGGTCGAGGGCGGCAGCACCGCGCTGCTCTTCGCGGCCCGGTCGGGCGACGTCGAGTCGGCCCGCCTGCTGCTCGCGGCGGGCGCCGACGTCGACGACACCGCCGCCGACGGCAACCCGGCCCTGGTCGTCGCCGCCCACGGCGGCCACGGCTCGCTCGCGGCGCTGCTCCTCCGCGCCGGGGCGGACCCCGACGCCGCCCCCCTCGGCTACACCGCGCTCCACGCGGCGGTGCTGCGCGGCGCCCTGCGCGACCGCGGCGTCCCCAACGACGACCCCGGCGCCGGCGTGCCCCTCGTGCGCGCGCTGCTCGCCCACGGCGCCGACCCCGACCCGCGCCTCGCCAGGGGCACGCCGGTGCGGCGCTGGAGCCACGACTTCGCGTTCATGGACCGCTGGGTCGGTGCGACCCCCTTCTGGCTCGCCGCGCACTTCCTCGAGACGGAGATGATGGAAGTGCTGGCCGACGCCGGGGCGGACCCCCGCGCGCGGAGCCGCGACGGCGCCACCCCGCTGATGGCCGCGGCCGGGCTCGGCTACAACCGCGGCGGCGGCAGCGCGTTCATCCGCGACCGGCGCGACTTCTCGTCGTACAACCCGGTCGAATCGGCCGTCCTCGGATCGATGATCCCGACCGCCGAGGAGCGGCGGACGGTGGAGGCGGTCGCCGCGGTCCTCGCCCTGGGCGGGCGGATCAACGCCGCCGACGACGACGGCGACACGGCCCTCCACGCCGCCGCCGCGCACGGCATGAACCGCGTCATCGAGCTGCTCGCGGACCACGGCGCTGACGTCGGCGCCGAGAACCGGCGCGGCCAGACCCCGGTCGACCTCGCCGTCTACGCCGACGGCATCGCCGGCGACCGCTACGTCCGCGAGGACACCGCGGCGCTGCTGCGCACCCTGTCTGGCGCCGCGCCGGCCCGTCCCGCCGCCCCCGATCCCCGTCCCGCCACCCCTCCCGAGTCGCGGACGCCGGCCAACCCGGTGGCGGCCACCCCCGAGTCGGTGGCCGCGGGCGCCGCCGCCTACGCGGCCCACTGCGCCGCCTGCCACGGCGCCGCCGGCCGGGGCGATGGCGCGCTGGCCGCCGCCGCCGCGGCCTACGGCCCGCGCCCCTCGAACCTCGCCGACCCGACGTGGCGGCACGGCGGCGGCGACGGCGAGATCTTCGCGGCCATCCGCGACGGCATCGGCCCCGACTTCGCCATGGACGCCTTCGGCGATCGGCTCGCCGAGACCGACATCTGGAACCTGGTGAACTTCATCAGGAGCCTGCGTTGACGGGCGATGGCGCCGGGCGCGGCGCGAAGCCCGTGGCGTACATCGAAACGTCGGTGGTCAGCTACCTGACGTCGCGGCCATCCCGCGACGTCGTGGTCGCCGCCTATCAGCAGGTGACCCGCGAGTGGTGGCGCAGCGCACCTGATCGCTTCGATCTCGTTGCGTCCGACCTCGTCGTTGCGGAAGCCGGCGCAGGCGACGCGGATGCGGCTCGTGCCCGTCTGGCGGTCCTCGAGTCCGTGACGCTTCTCGAGGCGACCGGGGAAGCGGCGGCTCTGACGCTGGCGCTCATCGACTTGCGGTCAGTCCCCAGGAAGGCGGCGGAAGACGCCGCCCACATTGCGGTAGCCGTAACCAGCGCGGCCGATTTTCTCGTGACGTGGAATTTCCGACACATCGCCAATGCCGTTCTGCGGTCCCGTATCGAACGTGTATGCCGGCAAGCGGGCTACACGCCCCCGGTCATTTGTACGCCCAACGAACTGATGGAGCTGGAACATGGATGAGGCGCCCACCGACCCGATTATCGCGGAGCTCCACGCCATTCGCGATGCGCACGCGGCCCGATTCGATTACGACGTCATGGCGATTTTCAGGGATATTCAGGCTAGGCAGGCCGCGTCCGGCCGGACCTACGTCCGCTATCCCGTGCGTCGTGCCCCCGAAGAACGGGACGATCCGTCCGCGTCCTGATGCGTCGCTTCGCCGCCGTACGGACTCTGCGCCGTAGACCGGCGTCGGGTCCCGTCGCCCGAGAACGGCACGCGACCGATCTCCGCCCAGGTTCGGCCCGCGTCGTGGCTGGACGCGCATGGATGCTGCCGGTCGGGTCGGGAAGGGCGGCGTTATACAATCCCGCTTCGATTCCTTTACGTGGGGAAGGACGGGTGATGCGGATCAGAGCGCGGGTCGGTGCGGGTGTCTTCGTCGCGGTCTGGACCGTCGCCTCGCTGGCCGCGGTCGCCGCCGTGGCCCAGGAGGTAGGGCCGGCGCGGGGGGCGCTGGTGATCGTCGGCGGGGCGATGCGGGACCCCGCGATCGTCGAGCGGTTCGTCCAGCTCGCGGGCGGGGCCGAGGCGCCGATCGTCGTCATCCCGACCGCCGGCGGCGGGGAGACCTACGACCAGTACTACCCCGGTCTCCGCGCGTTCCGCGACGCCGGGGCCGTCGACCTGACGGTGCTGCACACCACCGACCGGGAGGTGGCCGACGACCCCGCGTTCAGCGCGCCGCTGCGGCGGGCGCGGGGGGTGTGGTTCCCCGGCGGACGGCAGTGGCGGCTCGCCGACGCCTATCTCGGCACCCGCGTGCAGGAGGAGATTGCCGGCGTGCTCGGGCGCGGCGGGGTGGTGGGCGGCTCGTCGGCGGGAGCGACCATCCTCGGCTCGTACCTCGTCCGCGGCGACACCGCCACGAACACCATCATGATGGGCGACCACGAGGTCGGGTTCGGCTTCCTCCGCGACACCGCCATCGACCAGCACCTGCTGCGGCGCAACCGGCAGTTCGACCTCATCGAGGTCATCGAGGCCCACCCCCACCTGCTCGGCATCGGCATCGACGAGGACACCGCGATCGTCGTCCAGGGCGACGAGTTCGAGGTGATGGGGCGGAGCTACGCCGTCATCTACGACCGCGGGCGGCTGCTCGACTCGGGGGGGCGCTTCTACTTCCTGGCCCCCGGGGACCGGTACGACCTGCGGCGTCGGCAGGCCTACCGCGTGCAGCGGGTGGCGCGCCCGTTCGACCGGGTCGTCGAGCGCGAGTGGCCGGCCCGGTGAGGGCGCGTCGGGGCAACGGCGGCTGGCCGGGTGCTTCGGGACCGACCGGCGGCGTTCCGGTTTCGCCGGCCGGCCGGGAGGTTCCGCAGCGTGTGAAGCACGGGTCGGGTCGGTGGTGTACACTCGCAGGCACGCCGATGCTGCGGCAGTTCCATCGTTTGCCGGCTGCGACGATCTCTGGCGTGCCGTCGGCGGCGTGGCCGCGCCCGTTCATGGCCCGGGAACCGGCCGCCGGGCGATCGTCCACTCGGCGGAGGGCCGCGGCGTGGGATCTGCGGTATGCACGTCCGGTTCCGCATTATCGGTCATCGGTCGGGTATTCCGGGGTGAGCGCCCTCGGCGGCACCGGGGACGTGGGAGCGGTGCCCGCGGTTGGGCGCGGGCGTGACGCGCGGCCGCCGCGGCGTGTTGTGGAGGTGGCCGCGGCGTTGTGGAGGTGGAAGATGAACAGCCGATTGATCGCATGCTCGCTGACTGCGTTGGCCCTCGTGACCCTGGCGCCGGCCGGCGCCGCCGCCCAGACCGAGGCCTCGGAGGCCCCCCGCACCGCGTGGGGCGCCCCGGACCTGCAGGGGGTCTGGGACTTCCGCAGCCTGACCCCGATGGAGCGCCCCGAGGAGCTGGCCGACGATGAGAGCTTCTCGCCCGAGCAGGCGGCGGAGTTCGCGGCCGAGACCATCCGCACGCGGAGCCGCGACGCCGACACGTCGGACCGCGTGGTGCCCTACAACGACTTCTGGTTCGACGAGGGGACCTCGGTGACGACCGAGCGCACGTCGCTGATCGTCGATCCCCCCGACGGCCGCATCCCGGCCCTGACCGAGGAGGCCCGGCAGCGGCAGGCGGCGCTGGCCGAGGCGCGCAGCGCCGTGTCCAGCCACGAGCCGACCCCCGGGGGCTTCGTCGAGGACCTCGGCCCCGGCGGGCTGCAGGTGCGCTGCATCCTCGGCTTCAACTCCGGTCCGCCGATGGCCCCGAGCGCCTACAACAACAACCTGCAGGTGTTCCAGACCGAGGACACCGTGGTCCTCTTCGCCGAGATGAACCACGAGGCCCGCGTCGTGCCGCTCGACGGGCGCGCCCATCTCACCGACTCGGTCCGGCAGTGGACCGGCGACTCGCGGGGCCGCTGGGACGGCGACACCCTGGTCGTCGAGACCCGGAACTTCCTGCGCGAGACGAACTTCCAGCGCGGCGCGACCACCCCCGAGCTGACCCTGATCGAGCGGCTCACGCGGGTGGACGCCGACACGCTGCGCTACGACGTGACGGTGGACGACCCGACGGTGTGGACGCGGCCGTGGACGTACTCGGTGCCGATGCAGTTGAACCCGTTCCCGGTGTACGAGTACGCCTGCCACGAGGGCAACTACGGCCTCTACAACATCCTCGCCGGCGCCGCCGTGGCGGGGGCGGAGGACGGGTCGCAGTAGGTGCCGGTCGGCAGTTAGACGCGGGTCGGCAGTATTCGCCGGCCCGGCACGAGATATCCGGGTCGGCCCGGGACGCCGGCTGGCCGGACGCTGGTGCCAGCCGGGCCAGAAGCGCCGACCGGGCAGGGAGCGCCGGTCGGAACAGGACGTCGGCCCGGCACGGGATGCCGGGTCGAGACGCCGGCGCCAGGGCGCCAGACTGGGCAAGGGACACCGAGTCGGCGGGGACGCCGGTCGGGACAGGACATCGGCCCGGCGAGGAACGCCGGGTCGGGACGAAACGCCGGCCGGCACGCTACGCCGGGACGCCGGCGGAGAGCGCCGGCCCGAGGGGCTGGATGCGCCGGCTGGCGACGCCGGCAAGGAGCGCGCAATGACGAGTGGAACGAGCCCCCGGGAGACGACCCGCAGGGAGATGATGAAGCAGAGCCTGGCGTTCGCCGGGGCGGGCGCGCTCGGCGTGCACGGGTGGACCCTGCCGGCCCTGGCCCAGGACGAGACGCCGGTGCCGTTCACCGACGTGCCGGACGGCTTCGGCCAGCCGAACCCGGCTTCCGCCATCCGGATCTACGACGTCCGCAACATCGACGGCCCCTACACGCCGGCCGACTCGTTCTACACCATCCAGCACTTCGGCAAGCCGGTCATCGACGCCGACGGGTTCAGCCTCGGCGTGTCCGGCCTCGTCGACCGGCCCGCGACGCTGACCCTCGACGACCTGCGGGGCATGGACAGCATCGAGATCGACGCCGGCTACGAGTGCTCGGGCAACTCGCGCCGGCTCATCCAGGGGCTGGCGAGCAACGGCCGCTGGACTGGCGTGCCCCTGCGCGCGGTGCTCGATCTGGTCGGCGTGCGGCCGGCGGCGCGCGAGGTCGTGTTCTTCGGCGCCGACAAGGGGCCCGAGACCGTCGACTTCCGGGGGACCCCCTACGAGATCGACCAGCCGTTCGCCCGCAGCCTGTCCCTCGCCGACGGCATGACCACCGGCCCCCTGCTCGCCTACGCGCTGAACGGGGCGCCCCTGACCGTCGAGCAGGGCGCGCCGCTGCGGCTCCTGGTGCCGGGCTGGTACGGCGTGACCAACGTGAAGTGGCTCTCGCACATCCGCGTGCAGTCCGAGCGGTTCCTCGGCAAGTGGCAGGCGCGGTGGTACCGCACCCTGTGGTCGGAGGAGATCGGCGGCGAGACGGTGTGGCACGAGACCGAGGTGTCGCGGCTGCGGGTCAAGTCGGTGATCGCGCGGGTGACCCGGGTCGGCGACCGCCACGAGGTGCTCGGCTTCGTCCTCCACGACGGCACGCCCCTGCGCGGGGTGCAGGTGAAGGTGGACGACGGCGCGTGGCAGGCGGCGACGCTCGACCCGTCGACGGGCGGCCAGTACTCGTGGAAGCTGTTCCGGTTCGCGTGGGACGGCGCCGCCCCGGGCGAGCACACCCTGGTGTCGCGGGTCACCGACGTCGACGGCAACGTGCAGCCGACGAGCGAGGAGCTGTCGGCCATCAAGCAGACCGGCCTCGAGGACAACTCGCAGTTCCCGAGGACGGTGATGATCGCCTGACGGCTGCGACCGCGCGAGCTGCGGTCGCGTTGGGAGTCAGGCTCGCTGATTCGGCGACCGTCCGGCGCTATACTGGGGGTTCGCGGACCGAAGAGTGAAGAGGTGACGGCCATGCTGAAGCGAGGCATCGGGGCGGCGCTGGCGGCGGGGGTGGCCCTCGCGGCGTGGCCGGGGGCCGCGGCGGGCGGCCAGACGGACGCCGGCCCGCCGTCGCGCGAGCTGTTCGACCGCTACTGCGTCACCTGCCACAACCCGCGGCTGCTGACCGGCGGGCTCGACCTCGGCGCGGTGGACCCCGCCGAGACCGCGGCCCATGCGCCGGTCCTCGAGAGGGTCGTCCACAAGCTTCGCACGGGGCAGATGCCGCCCGAGGGGCGTCCCCGCCCGGACCGGGCCGAGATCGACGCCTTCGTGACCCGTCTCGAGCACGACCTCGACGGGGCGGCGGCGGCCGACCCGAACCCGGGCCGGGTGGCGTCGCGGCGGCTGAACCGCGTCGAGTACGTGAACGTCATCGAGGACCTGCTGGGCCTCGAGGTCAACGGCGAGGAGCTGCTGCCGTCCGACATGGCCGGCTTCGGCTTCGACAACAACGCCGAGGTGCTGTCGATCACGCCGGGGCTGATGTCCCGCTACATCGCGGCCGCGACCAAGATCAGCCGCGCCGCGGTGGGCAGCCCCGACATCCGCCCCGTCATGCAGCTCTACGAGGTGGGCTACGAGCAGCGCGACGTGCGGGCCGGCGAGGACCTGCCCTTCGCGACCCACGGCGGGCTCGCGGTGCGCCATCATTTCCCCCTCGACGGCGAGTACCTCTTCGCCATCCGCCTCAAGCGCAACGAGACCATCGAGACCATCGACGGCATCGCCGAGAACGAGCACCAGATCGAGATCCGCATCGACCACGCCCTCGTCGAGCAGTTCGCCATCGGGGGCCGGTATCCCGGCCCCGACCCCGGCTCGCTCATCGCGGTGCCCGAGGACGATGTCGAGGGGCAGCGGTTGCACGAGTACCGTATGACCGCCGACCACGCCCTCGAGGTGCGGGTGCCGGTCGAGGCGGGCACCCGACTGCTGTCGGTCGCGTTCACCGACTCGGCCCCGTCGCCGCATCCCCCGGGGCTGATGCCGGGCATCCACCAGGTGTTCGTCTCCGGGCCGTTCGACGGCGCGGTGCCCGAAGACACCCCCAGCCGCCGGCAGATATTCAGTTGCTACCCGGCGGGCGCCGCGGACGAGGAGCCCTGCGCGCGGGAGATCATCGGCCGCCTCGCGCGCCGCGCCTACCGCCGGCCGGTCGGCCCCGAGGACGTCGAGCCCCTGCTGGGCCTCTACCGCGAGGGCCGGCGCGAGCGCGACTTCGAGGCGGGAATCGAGCGGGCCCTCGAGGGCCTGCTGTCGATGCCGCAGTTCCTGATGCGGGTCGAGCGGCAGCCCGTCGACACCACGGCCGGCGCGATCTACCGGCTGAGCGACCTCGAGCTGGCGACCCGGCTGTCGTTTTTCCTGTGGAAGAGCGTCCCCGACGACGAGCTGCTCGACCTCGCCGAGCGGGACGCGCTGAGCGAGCCCGAGACGCTGGCCGCCCAGGTGCGCCGCATGCTCGCCGACCGGCGGGCCGAGCGGTTCATGGACGACTTCGCGGGCCAGTGGCTGCAGGTGCGGAACATCTTCTCGCAGGACCCCGACGGCGCCCTCTTCGCCGGGTTCGACGACTCGCTGCGCAAGGCGATGGTCCGCGAGACGCAGTTGTTCATCCAGAGCCAGGTGCGGGCCGACCGCCCCCTGCCGGACCTGCTGCGGGCCGACTACACGTTCCTCAACGAGCAGCTCGCGCGCCACTACGGCGTGGACGACCTCTACGGCAGCCACTTCCGGCGGCACGAGTGGGAGGACGACCGCCGGCACGGGCTGCTCGGGCACGGCAGCCTGCTGACCGTCACCTCCTACGCGAACCGCACGTCGGTGGTGCTGCGGGGCCTGTGGGTGCTCGAGACCCTGCTCGGGGCGCCCCCGCCGCCCCCGCCCCCCAACGTGCCGCCGCTGCCCGAGAGCGACCGCGCCCGGCCGACGTCGCTGCGCGAGCGCATGGAGCAGCACCGGAGCAGCCCCGTCTGCGCGAGCTGCCACAGCCGGATGGACCCGCTGGGCTTCGCGATGGAGCACTTCGACGCCGTCGGCCGCTGGCGCGACAGCGACGGCGGGGCGGACATCAACGCGACCATCGAGTGGAACGGGGCCACCATCGACAGCCCCCGCGCGTTCCGCGAGGCGCTGCTGGCGACGGGGCACGACTTCGTGCACACGGTCGTCGAGAAGATGATGATCTACGCCCTGGGCCGCGGCCTCGACTACTACGACGCCCCGACCCTGCGGCGCATCGTGCGGGACCTGGAGCACGACGACTACCGCTGGTCGTCGCTGGTGCTCGGCGTCGTCACGAGCGACCAGTTCCTGATGCGGCGCGCGCCGGAGGCGGAGATCCTGGTCGACGCCCAGCCGTAGAGGGGCTGCTGTCGCCAACCGCTTGTGGACGGCGGCGGCGAGTCGGCGCTTTGAACGGAGAGCGTATGCGGGAGACGATCCGGGACTTCACGCTTGCGGTGGCGGCGTTGGCGGCGCTGTTCGCGGCGTTCCAGTCATGGACCACGGAGCGGGAGCTGGCGGAGTTCCGTGAGGAGCTGGCGGCCGAGTTCGCAGCCGTCCGTGAGGAGATGGCGGCCGAGTTCGCAGCTGTCCGTGAGGAGATGGCGGCCGAGTTCGCGGCTGTCCGCGAGGAGTTGGCCGAAGTGCGCGGGCAGTTGGAGACGCTGACCGACGTTGTGCTTGCGCACGTCAACGCGCCGGGGCTCCACGGCGGCGGAAATTGAACGGCCGGCCCGACGGCCGGACGCGAGGCTCGGCGGTGCCTACGTTTCAACTGCAATTGCTTGCGGACGGCTGCGGCGGGCTGGAGCGTGAACGGAGGGCGTATGCGGGAGACGATTCGGGACTTCACGCTTGCGGTGGCGGCGTTGGCGGCGCTGTTCGCGGCGTTCCAGTCATGGACCACGGGGCGTGAACTGGGCCGGGAGTTGGCGGCGGTCCGTGAGGACTTGGCCGAACTGCGCGGGCAGTTGGAGACGGCAATCGACGTGTTGCTTGAGCACATCAACGCCCCGGGGCTCCACGGCGGCGGCGGAGACTGAACGGCCGGCCCCAACGGCTCAGGCCCTGACGCTTCGGGGGGGCACCGACCTCCCCGGTGGATCTGCGAAATCGAAGGACCGTTGCACGCGATCGACTCGGAACTTCTGGAGAATGGCCATGTTCATCACCCGCACGCATCTGCCCCGACGCACCGTGCTGCGCGGCCTCGGCGCCACCGTGGCGCTCCCGCTGCTCGACGCCATGGTCCCGGCCGCGACCGCGCAGAGCCGGACCGCCGCCGCGCCGATCAAGCGCTTCGGCGTGTTCTACGTGCCCAACGGCATGTCGATGCCCTACTGGTACCCGCGGCACGCGCCGGGCAAGCTCGAGACCCTGCCGCCGACCCTGCGGTCGCTCGAGCCGTTCCGCGACCGCGTGACGATCTGCGGCGGCCTCGACGACGAGCCCGCCAACCTCGTCAAGGGCGGGGGCGACCACGCCCGTTCGGCCGGCACCTTCCTGACCTGCGTGCCCTACAAGATGACGAACGGGGCCGACGTCTCGAACGCCGTCTCGGTGGACCAGATCGCGGCCCGCGAGCTGCAGAACGAGACCCAGCTCGCCTCGCTCGAGCTCGGCATCGAGTCGAACGCGATGGTCGGCAACTGCGACGGCGGCGCGAGCTGCGCCTACACCAACACCATCGCGTGGCGCACGCCGACCACCCCGCTGCCCATCGAGAACGACCCCCGGGCGGTGTTCGAGCGCCTGTTCGGCACCACCGGCAGCACCGACCCCGAGGCGCGGCGGGCCCGCATGCGGCGCGACCGCAGCATCCTCGACCTGGTGAACGACGAGCTGCGCGGGCTCGGAACGGTGCTGGGGCCGGGCGACCAGGCCCGGCTCGACGAGTACGTCGAGGCGGTCCGCGACATCGAGCGGCGCATCACGATGGCCGAGGAGCAGAGCGCCCGCGAGCTGCCGGTGGTCGACCAGCCCGTCGGGGTGCCGAGCGACTACGCCGAGCACGCCAAGCTGATGATGGACCTGCTGGCCCTCGCGTACCAGACCGACCTCACCCGCATCAGCACCTTCATGCTCGCGCGCGAGGTCAGCGGACGCGCCTATCCCGAGATCGGCGTGCCCGACTCGCACCACCCGCTGTCGCACCACCAGGACGAGCCGGCCAAGCTCAACCGGCTGCACCTCATCAACGAGTACCACTTCCAGCAGTTCGCGTACCTCGTGGCCAAGCTCGACGCCATCCCCGAGGGCGACGGCTCGATGCTCGACTCGACGCTGTTCCTCTACGGCACCGGCATCAGCGACAGCAACACGCACTTCCACGACGATCTGCCCGTCGCCCTCGTCGGCGGCCAGAACGCCGGCATCGCCGGCGGCCGCTACGTCCGCTATCCCCAGGACACGCCGCTCGCCAACCTGCACGTCTCGATTCTCGAGTGGCTGGGCACCCCGGTCGAGGCGTTCGGCGACAGCAACGGCAAGCTCGCCCGGTTGACGGCGTAGGGGCCCGGCGGCTGGAATCGCGACCATGCAGCCACGATCGCCGGGGGCGCGCGTCGAGCCCGCGCGCCGCCCCGAGACTCGAAGGCGGCGGGACCTCCGCCGCCGGCTCCCGAGGCCCGCCCTCGCGGCGGCCGCGTCCGTCCTGGCCGCGGCCGCCCTGCTGCTGCCGGCGTCGTCGTCCGCGCAGCAGGGGCCCTATCCCATCTTCACCGAGGCGCATCTCGACGCCACCATGACCACGCTCGGCCCCAACGTGGCCGGCGTGCGCGCCGCCTTGGCCGCCGGCGACTACTCGACCGCCAAGGAGCGCGCCATCCGCTCCCGCGAGCAGCTCGCCACCACCATCACGTTCTGGCGCGACCGCGACCGGGACGATGCGGTGGGCTGGCTGCGCACGGCGCTGGACCGGCTGGACGCCCTCGACACCGCGCTCTCCGCCGAGTCGGTGGACGCGGCGGCGGCGGTGACGATCGGGACCGGGATCACCGAAGCCTGCAACGCCTGCCACGCCGTGTACCGTGAGGAAGACGGAGACGGGGGCTACCGCATCAGGACGAGCGCCCTGCCCTGACGCCGTCCAGCGCGTCGCCGGAGCGCGCCGGCGCCGCGACGGTATCGCCGGAAGGAAGCGCCGAATCCCATCCAACCGCTGGAGTGGCCCTGTTCCTTCACGTGACAAGTGCGAGACCGCTCGATGGCTTCCGGGTGGAAGTGTGCTTCGACGACGGCCGCGAGGGCGTCGCCGACCTGACGGAGGCGATCGAGGGGCCGATGTTCGAGTCGTTGAAGGTTCCAGACGTGTTCGCAACCCTGCGGGTCGACGAGGAGCTTCGGACGATCGTATGGCCCAACGGAGCGGATCTGGCACCCGAGTACCTGTACTACCGGGCGTTCCAGGATGATCCCCGACTCCAGGCCGCCTTCCGCAAGTGGGGCTATTGTTGATGCCGGGGACGCCGGCACGAGGGAGTCCCGTCTGGATCGCTTCGGCCTTGCGTTGGTTATGATACGGACCCTGGAGGCTGCGGATTCGATGCCGAGGATACCCGCGGCGCGGTCGACCGCGGCGCTCCGCGGTTGCTTGACGAGAGGAACGGGACGATGCTGATGCGGATTGCGGGGCTGGCCGCGGTGGCGGCGCTGACGCCCCTGGCGGTGATGGCGCAGGCGGGCGGGGCCGAGGGCGGCGACGAGATCCGGCCGTTCGAGATCGCGGTGCCCGACGAGGTGCTCGACGACCTGCGGCGGCGCCTGGAGATGACGCGGCTGCCCGACCAGCTCGACGGGGCGGGCTGGGACTACGGGGCCGAGCTCGACTACGTGACCGGGTTGATCACGTACTGGCGCGACGGGTTCGACTGGCGCGAACAGGAGCGGCGGCTCAACGCGTTCGACCAGTTCAAGACCGTGATCGGCGACCTCGACATCCACTTCATCCACCAGCGCTCGCCCGAGCCCGACGCGCTGCCCCTCGTCATCACGCACGGCTGGCCCGGCTCGATCGCCGAGTTCGCGAAGATCATCGGCCCCCTGACCGACCCCGCAGCCCACGGGGGGCGGGCCGAGGACGCGTTCCACGTGGTGGCGCCGTCGATGCCCGGCTACGGGTTCTCGGACAAGCCGCGGACCCCGGGGTTCGGCCCCGAGCAGATCGCCGAGGTGAACGCGCGGCTCATGGCCCGGCTCGGCTACGGGCGCTACGGCATCCAGGGCGGCGACTGGGGGTCGATCGTCAGCCGCTGGCACGCGTTCAACCATCCCGACCGGGCGGCGGGCCTGCACCTCAACATGCTGGTCGGGGGGCCGCCGCCGGGCGCCGACCCGACCGACGGCGTGCCGCCCGAGGAGCTCCAGCGCTCGCAGGCGCGGCAGTCGTTCTACAACACCGCCGAGAACGGCTACGCGCAGATTCAGGGCACCAAGCCGCAGACCCTCGGCTACGCGCTGAACGACTCGCCGGCGGGGCAGGCGGCGTGGATCGTCGAGAAGTTCCGCGCGTGGTGCGACTGCGACGGCGACCCCGAGTCGGTGTTCACGCGCGACGAGCTGCTGACGAACATCACCATCTACTGGGTCACCCAGACCGCGACGTCCTCGGCCCGGCTCTACTACGAGAGCCGGAACGCCGCGACCTCGCGGGCGATGGGGCGCATCGAGACGCCGACCGGGGCCATCATCTTCCCGTACGAGCTGTTCATCACCCCCCGCCGCTGGGCCGAGGCGTCGTACAACATCACCCACTGGACCGAGGTCGAGCGCGGCGGCCACTTCGCGGCGATGGAGCAGCCCGAGGTGCTGGTGAACGACCTGCGCGAGTTCTTCCGGCCGTTGCGGGGGGGGCGGTGACGCGGTACCGGAACGCCACTGTCGAGAGCTATTTTCCGGGCGTGGGGCTGGAGACCGATTCGTGTTACGTCAGCATCGACGGCGCGGACATCGTCGTCGACGGCGGAAAGTGGGTGTGCCACGGCAAGGAGGAGGGCCCCGGACACTACCGGCTCAACCGCCGCGAGCGCGGACAGTTGACGGGCACGGCGACGCTTCACCGGTTCGAAGGCGCCAGCGTCCTGGTCGGCGACTGGCAGGTGGACAAGTACGCCGGCATGTGGCTGATTCGGCTTGGATCCGGAAGGGACTCGAGGAGCTGACCATGCAGCGAGGAGCTGACCATGCAGACTGATGTCGAACGGCTGACCACGCACGGGCCGGGCCGCGTGTCCCGCCGCGCGTTCATGGGCGCGCTCGGCGCGGCGGCGCTGGCCCCGCGGGCGCTCGCGCAGGGCACGCCGCCGATTCCCGTCACCGCCCTCAACCACGTGACGATCAGCGTCTCCGACCCGGCGCGGTCGCTCGAGTGGTACCAGGGGCTCTTCGGCATGCCCATCGCGGCCCGGCAGGCCAACACCGTGATCCTGCGGGTGGGCGACGGGCCGCAGTTCCTGGCCATCGGGGGCGGCGCCAGCGCCAACCCCGGCATCGGCCACTTCTGCCTCTCGGTCGACGGCTTCGACGCCGACCGCCTCGTGGGCATCCTCGGCGATCACGGCATCGCGCCGTCCGACGCGTCGAGCCCGATGGAGTCGCGCATCCGCATGCGGGGGGCGGAGTTCGGCGGGGCCCCCGAGGGGACTCCGGAACTGTACTTCGGCGACCCCGACGGCATCGTCGTGCAGCTTCAGGACAGCACCTACTGCGGCGGCGAGGGGGTGCTCGGGGAGGTGTGCCTCGAGACCCCGGAGCCCGCCCCCACCGAGGGCCTGCTGCGGCTGCGCGACTACAACCACTTCACGGTCTTCGTGACCGACCAGGCGCGGTCCATCGCCCTCTACCAGCGGCTTTTCGGGCTGCCCATCGACACCTACCAGGGCGCCCTGCCGGTGCTCAGGGTGGGGTCGGGCAACCAGTTCCTGGCCCTCGGCGGCGGGGGCGCCGGGCCGACCGGCCCGACCATCCACCACGCCTGCTTCACGGTGGACGACTTCGACGTGGACCGCATCATCGGGGTGCTGGAGGGCTACGGAGTCACGCCCCGCGGGGACGCGTCGGGCCCGGCGGGTCCGCTGCAGTCGTACGTGACGATGCGCATGCCGGACCGCGGCGGCGCCCCCGGCGGCACGCCGGAGCTGTACTTCACGGACCCCGACGGCATCCTGCTCCAGGTCCAGGACGCGCGGTACTGCGGCGGGAACGGCTATCTCGGCGACGAGTGCGGCACGCCGGAGAACCCCACGGGGCGCAACGCCTGACGCCCCGCGGTGGACGGTGTCGCACCGGGGGCGGCGGGGTCTGCGGCAGGGTTGCCCCGCACAACCGCACCGGCTCCGGAGAATCCGGTTCGATCCGCCGTCGACGGTTTCAGCACCGTGCGGAGCCCGCGCGGGGCCGCCGTCCGCGCATCGTGCCGGCGGGGCGGCGGGGGCGGTCGGCCGGCTCGCGGCGGGGCCGATTCCGGCGGGGGGTAAAAAAAATGTAATTTCCCCTTGCAACCGCCGGTTGAAGTGATCGACAATTCGCCGGTACCGGCTCATGTCGGCGGGTAGACCCATGCCGCCGTTCGGCGTGGGGCGTCCGCCAAGCGGCACAGCGAGGCCGACGAGGGGTTGCGGCCTTCGAGGACTTCGGACGAACGAGGGAGGTGATCGTCCCATGAACCAGGAGATCATCGAGGTGACGGAGGAGACGACCCAGCCGGGCGTTTCCCGACGGAGTTTCATCAAGGGCGCCATCGCCGCGAGCGCGGCCGTGTCGTCGACCAACTACCTGTTCCGCAGCAACGGCGGGGCGGTGCTGGCCCAGACGCCCGCGGCGGGGGCCGTCGAGCGGCTCATCACCGTGACCGTCAACGGGCGGAGCCGGCGCATCGAAGTGCCGCCGATGGAGACGCTGGCCACGACGCTGCGCTACAAGCTGGGCCTGACCGGGACGAAGATCGGCTGCGACCGCGCCGAGTGCGGCGCGTGCACCGTCCTCGTCGACGGGACGCCCCACTACGGCTGCTCCCTGCTGACGCACTCGGTGCGCGGGCGCGAGGTCACGACCATCGAGGGCCTCGAGGCCGAGGACGGCACGCTGCACCCGATGCAGCAGGCGGTGCTCGAGGAGCAGGGGTTCCAGTGCGCGTTCTGCATGTCCGGGTTCATCATGAACTCGGTGGCGCTGCTGAACGAGAACCCGAGCCCGACCCGGAAGCAGGCGGCCGAGTGGCTGTCGGGGAACCTGTGTCGGTGCGCCGACTACGACAAGATCCTGACGTCCGTGCAGCGGGCGGCGGAAATCACGCGGGGGGCCTGACGTGGCTGACTACAAACTGCTCGGAAAGAACTACCAGACGCCCGACCTCTACGCGAAGGTCACGGGGCGGTCGAAGTACGCCGAGGATCACCGCGCCGAGGGCATGGTCTTCGCGAAGCTGCTCTCCAGCCCCATGCCGCACGCCCGCGTGCGGTCCATCAACGCCGACGCGGCTCTCGCCCTGCCCGGCGTCGTGGGCATCCTGACCCCCGACGATCTGCCGGACGAGGTCGACGCCCCGAACGAGGCGGCGCTCACGATGGAGCCGCGCTACGAGGGCGAGCCGATTCTCGCCGTCGCCGCGGTCAGCGAGCAGATCGCGTCGGACGCGATCGAGCTGATCGACATCGACCTCGAGCCGCTCGAGTTCGTGCTCGATCCCCTCGACAGCCTCAAGCCGGGCGGCCCGAACGCCCGCAGCGAGGGCAACACCACCATCGGCCGCGAGCTCGGCGAAATCAAGTGGACCGCGGCCGATCTGGCCGGTCTGGCGGCGGGTGAGATCCCGATGGACGCCGAGGCCGCCCAGGAGTGGTCGTTCGGCGACCTGGAGGCCGGGTTCGCCGAGGCCGACGTGATCGTCGAGGAGCACTCCTATAACCAGTCCACGTCGCACCAGCCCCTCGAGAGCCGGACGACGATGGCGTACTGGGAGGACGGCAAGCTCTACATCTATCCCTCCGTGCAGAGCACCGCGCGCGCCGTGGGCCCGATGGCGCGGTGGGCGGGCGTCGAGCCGTCCAACGTCGTGCTCATCAACGAGTTCACGGGCGGCGGGTTCGGCGGCAAGATCAGCGGTTACGTGCACGCGCAGATTCCCATCCTGCTGTCGAAGAAGATCGGCAGGCCGGTCATGATGCGCATCACGCGGCGCGAGGAGAACATGATCGGCCGCGGGCGCCCCGGCGTCCAGGCCCGCATCCGGCTCGGGATGCGCGCCGACGGCCGCATCACCGCCCTCGACATCCACGGCGTCGGCGACCAGGGGCCGTACGGGCGCTCCGGCGACGCCATGAACGTGGCGGGCATCGGGTCGCTCTGCTACCAGCCGCTGGCTTGCCGCATGCGCGGCACCAACGTCTACACCAACACCCCGCCGCGCGGTCCGCAGCGGGCGCCGGGCGGCGTGCAGTCGATGACCATGCTCGAGCCCATCATCCAGAAGGCGGCGAAGCTGCTGGGGCTCGACCAGGTCGACGTGCACAAGATCAACGCGCCCGAGGGGCAGGCGCGGTTCGGCCCGCCGGGGCTCAACGGCGAGCAGGGCAACGTGTCGAGCGCGTTCGCCAGGGAGGCGATCGACATCGGCGCCGAGCTCTTCAACTGGGAGGAGCGCAAGCAGCGCAGCGGCCAGCGCAACGGCTCGAAGGTCACCGGCGTGGGCATGACGCTCAGCGCCTACTCGGCCGGCGCGTCGGGCGTCGACGGGCTGTTCGTGCTCAGGCCCGACGGCCGCCTCTACATCCAGTCGGGCGTCGGCAACCTCGGCACGGGGTCGACCTTCGACACCATGCGGACGGCGGCCGAGGGGCTGGACATGCCCTGGGACAAGTGCGAGGTCGCCTGGGGCGACACCAGCCGGCACCTGCCCTGGAGCTGCTCGCAGGGCGGCAGTTCGACGACCCACGCCCACACGCGGGCGAACTGGGCCGCCGTCGCGGACGCCAAGCTCAAGATGCAGGAGATCGCCGCGCAGGACCTCGGGGGCGCTCCCGAGGACTACGAGATCGGCGGCGAGCGCGTCTACCGCCGGGGCAACCGGTCGCAGGGCCTGAGCTTCGCGCAGATCGCGCAGCGGGCCATCGACCTCGGCGGCAAGTACGACGGGCATGAGCTCCCCGAGGACATCAACGGGATGACCACCGCGTCGGCGACCGCGCTGGCGGGGCAGGGGCTCATGGGGGTCGCCAAGGACAACTACGAGGAGGGCGGCCGCCGGATGTCGTTCGTGGCCGGCTTCGCCGAGGTCGAGGTCGACATCGAGACCGGCAACGTCAAGATCGTCGACTACGCGGCGGGGTCCGACGCGGGCACCATCCTGCATCCCAAGACCTACGAGGGGCAGATCTTCGGGGGCGCCATCCAGGGCTTCTCGGTCACCCTCAGCCAGAAGTGGGTCTACGACCGCCAGTGGGGCCTGATGGTGGCCAAGCGGTTCTACAGCAACCGGCCGCCGGGGATCCTCGACGTGCCGCACGATCAGCCCATGAAGTGGGGCAACGCCGACCTGCCCGATCCCTTCAACCCGCTCGGCGCGAAGGGCATCGGCGAGGCGGCGCAGGGGGCCGGCTCCGGTGCGGTCGCCAACGCCATCGCCGACGCGCTCGAGTCGTTGGGCGAGGGCAACGGCGACTTCCACCGCTCGCCGGTCACACGCGACATGATTCTCACGAAGCTCGAGCAGGCCCCGACGGGTCACGATCGGCTGACGGCTCACGTCTGAGGAAGGGGAGGCGATCACCATGAAGGGCGTTATTCGAGACGTAATACCTCAACTCGAGCTGTTTCAGCCGAACAGCGCCGACGACGCGCTGGCGTTGCTGGCCGAGCACGGGTCCGATGCCTGGGTGTACGCCGGCGGGCTCGACACGCTCGACTGGTTCAAGGACCGGGTGAAGCGGCCCCGCGTGGTCGTGGACCTCGGCGGCATCGAGTCGATGCGCGAGATCCGGTCGACCGCCGGCGGGATCGAGATCGGGGCCATGGCCCGGCTGATCGACGTGGTCAACCACCCCGACATCCAGGCCCGGTTCCCGGCCCTGGCGTTGTCGGCCAAGACCGCCGCGTCGCCGCAGATCCGCAACCAGGGCACCCTCGGCGGCAACGTGGGGCAGGACACCCGCTGTTGGTACTACCGCGACGGCTGGACCTGCTACCGGGCCGGCGGCAACATCTGCTACGCCAGCCCCCCGACCGCGATGAACCGCGAGCACTGCATCCTCGGTGCGAGCCGGTGCGTCGCCGTCAACCCGTCCGACACCGCGCCCGTGCTGGTGGCCCTCGACGCCGAGATGGTCATCCGGCGGGGCCGCGCGGAGCGGGTGGTCCCGGCCCGGGAGTTCTTCGTGGGGCCGGAGATCGACATCGAGCGGATGACGGCCCTCGAGGCCGGCGACCTGCTGATGTCGATTCGGGTGCCGTCGACGTGGTCGGGCGCGCGGGTCTACTTCGAGAAGGTCCGTGACCGCGACACGTGGGACTTCGCCCTGGTCAACGTGGCGACCGCCCTGCGCGAGAGCGGCGGCGTCATCCAGGACGCCCGCGTCGTCGTCAACGGCGTGGCCCCGACCCCGGTCCGGCTGACCGCGGTCGAGAACGCCATCCGCGGACAGGCCCGCAACGAGCAGACCGCCAACCGCGCCGGCGACATCTCCATCCAGGGGGTGGCGCCGCTGACCCACAACGGGTTCAAGGTGAACCTGATGCGGAACTTGGTGCGGCGGTCCATCCGCGACGAAGTGATGACCGAGGTGTAGCGCACCACTCGTTCGACCGGGAACACGGAAGGGCCGGGCCCCCGATGGGCTCGGCCCTTCGTCTTGTACGGCGTTGCCGCGGTCATTTCCGGCGTCCGCTACGGTCTCGATACCCTGTTCGGGTCTGCCCGGCCGGCGAGTGGAATCAGTTGACCGGTCTTGGCCGAGGGCGATGGGCCTTGCGGTCGGAGCGTCCGGATACGGTAGACTACGGACTCGCGCCGAAGGGGAGGCTGGACGATGGGGATTCAGGGCAGCGGGACGAGGCGGAGACAGTCGCGGCGGCGGTTCATCCGCCAGGCGGTCGGCGGCGGGCTCGGGGCGTCGGTGGCGGGCGTGGCCGGCGGCGCGCGTCCGGCCGCGCAGGTGGGCGGCCCCATACGGTCGTTCGACCACGTCGCGGTGCCGATGCGGAACACCGAGGCGATGGTCCAGTTCTACCGCTCGCTCGGCTTCGGCGTGATGGAAGGCGAGCGCATCTGCTCGGTGCACTTCGGCGACAGCAAGATCAACTTCCATCGCCCGGTGGCGTGGGAGGATCCGAGCTTCACCCTGCGCGCCCCCGCCGCGGTGCCGCCCTGCGGCGACTTCTGCTTCGTCTGGGACGGCACCGAGGCCGCGCTGGAGGAGCTGCTGGACGGCGCGGGGGCGGAGGTGATCACCGGGCCGGCGCCGCGCACCGGCGGCCGCGACGGGGGCACCGCCGAGGGCACCAGCCGGTACATCCGCGACCCGGACGACAACCTGCTGGAGTTCATCGTCTACTGATTGCCGGGGACCGTCCGCTCGCCGGCTTGCGGATCCCGGGCCTGAGCGGGTCGCCGGACGGCCCCAGCGTGGGGCTCGGAGGCGCGTTACTGCGGATATGCCGATGCCGGGAACATTGCGCTGCCTTGCGATCGGCCTGACGTCCGTCTGCCTGGCGTGCAGCCCCGGACCATCCGCACCCGAGGTGGCCCGCGAACCCCTGTGGATCGCGGTCGTGCAGACCGGCGGCGCCCTGATTCCCTTCGCCCGCCATGGCGACGACGGCTGGGACCTCCCCTGGCCCGCGCCGTTCGACCCCGAAACCGGCGTTCTCGAGGACGGCGGGGAGGCGGCCCCCGCGCCCCGGCCGGACCGCGGAGCATCGTCACTGCCGATGCCCCCCGTCGACCAGGACTCCCGGGGCGGCAGAATCGCCGCGCCGATGCAGTGGAGCTTCTACTCGCAGACCGAGCGCGGCTCGGCGCTCACGGTGGCGAGGTTGCTGCTGGCCGAAGCCCACTGCATGATGAGTTGGGCGTTGGGTTTCGGCGAGCGCGAGCTGCCCCGCGTCGAGGGGACGCGGGATGTCGCCGGCGTGGCGTTCAATCACCCCCTCGAGGTCGTGTCGGCCGAGGCGGAGATTCCCGGGCTCGAGCGGATACGCGCCGAGTTGGGGCTGGTCGATGTCGCCGGCCCCGACGACCCGATGCGGTCGAGACGTTTCGTCTGGCTGGGCTTCTATCGGCTGGACGGCGGCGGCATCATCGGCGTCGTGAACGACGGCCGCTACGAGGGCGCGAGCTGGCTGGTGGTGGAGTTCGACGGGGACGAGGGCCGCATCGCCCACCGCGTCTTCGGCGGCGGCTGCTGATACGCCCTCGCCGGCCGGAGCCGCGGGAGTCCCTGCGGGAACCCCGCGCGGTCCTCTCCGCCTCGCAGCGGCACACGCCCGCCGGATCGGCGACCTGCGAGGGCCGAACCGCCCGCCCACCACCCGGGTGCACGACAGGATTGTCGGATGACCGTCACGTGCGGTTGGCGAGGCGGCCGGCTGCGCGTCGGGGGCGCGGCTGGCCGCGGCATCCGCACTTTCTTGTCGTGCACCCCACCACCCGCCACCCGCGGGCGCGTCGCGCCGCCGGCCGTATAATGCGGGACGTGGCCTTGCCGGACGAGTTGACGCGACGCCTGCGGGCTGTCGCGGAGGGCGACCCGGACGTGCGTGCGCTCTACGTGTTCGGCTCACGAATCGACGGAACCGAGCGGCCGGATTCCGATCTCGACATCGGCGTCGTCTACGTGTCGCCGCAGCCGCTCGAGAAGACCGTCCGGCTCGAAGAGGCGCTGTACCAAGCCACCGGCGAGCCCGTGGACGTTGTCGACGCGGCGCGGGCGGGCGCCCTGCTGGCCCTGGCCGTGGTGCGGGGCGATCGGGTCTTCACCCGGGACGAGTTGGAGACGGATCTGTTCGACCTGTACGTCCTGCGGCGGGCCGGCGATCTGCTGCCGTTCGAGCGTGCGCGATGTGCGATGCTGCTCGGTCCGCGATCATGACCCCCGGACGAGTCAGCCGCGCGATCGTGGCCGACAAGGCGGCCCTGATTCACCGCCTCCTCGACGAGGCGGGCACCCTACCGCTCGACGGCCTTGATGTCTTCACGCGCGATCCCAGGATGGTGGCGGCGGGCGAATCGTATCTGCGCCGCGCCCTCGAAGCGCTGCTGGACATCTCGCGCCACGTGCTGGCGAAGGGGTTCGCCCGGGCCCCGTCGGAATACGGGGAGGTGGCGCGCCAGCTCGGCGAGGTGGGCGTCGTGTCGCCTTCCCAGACCGAACGGCTGGTACGCATGGCCCGCTATCGCAACCGTCTGGTGCACGTCTATCACGAGGTGACGGCGCCGGAGCTGTACGAACTGCTGGTGCGGCGGCGGGGAGACATCGAGGAGATGTTGGGCGCCATTGCCGACTGGATGGCGGCTCACCCCGACCGGGTCGCCGACCCCGGGTGAGCCCGCCGGGCGCCGCGCCCGCGGGGTCGCGTCAGAAGAACCACGTGAGCGACACGTAGCCGACGGCGCTCAGCAGGCCGTAGGCCGAGGGCAGGAGCTGGCCGGCGGCCGGGGTGTCGGCGCCGACGCCGAAGAAGACGCCGCCGGCGATGGAGGTCTCGTCGCCCGCCGAGTACGAGAAGCTGGGGGCCACGATGGCGCTCCGGTCGTTGAGGTTCCAGAGCCAGAGGCCGGCCACGCTCAGCAGCGGGTGGATCTGGTAGGACGCCTGCACCGCCGCCTCGTCGCGGCCGTACACCTGGTACTCGGCGCGCAGGAACTCCGGCGACTGGAAGATGCGGAAGAAGTCCTCCGGGGCGGCGGCGCCCCGGCCGTCGTGCTGGTACTCGACGACGAGGCCCATGTCGCGGCCGTAGACGGACAGCCGCCGGTCGAGGCCGATGGTGCCGCGCCCCGTCACCTCGCCCTGGAAGTCCCGCACCACCGCCTCGAAGCGGATCGCCCACGCCCCCAGCCCCCCCGCCGCGCCGACGGCGCCGGCGGCGTCGCCGTAGAGGCTGCCGCCCCACCCCGAGACCTCCCAGTTCCGCCAGGTGGTGAGGCCCCGCGCCAGCGCCGTCGTCTCGTCGCCGACCGCGGTGCGGCTGGGCCGGAACACGATGTCGATTTCGCTCAGGGGGCTGGGGTAGAGGCGGGCCCGCGCGGCGTCGATGCCGCCCCGGTACACGCGGAACGGGTCGGCGGGGCTGAAGGGGATGAACGGGTCGGCGGGGGTGAGGAACAGCGTCGTGCCCCACGATACCGCCTGCCGCCCTACGCTCACCTCGACGACATCGTTCGGCTGCCACGCGACGTTGAGGCGGTCGAGCCGGTGCAGCCACCGGAAGTGGTCGCGGTCGGCGGCGGACCACTGCAAGTCGAGCCATTCGCCGCCCCCGGGGACCGCGCCCAGCCCGCCGAGGAGGCTGAAGTCGGTGTCGTCCTGCCGGACGGTGAGGGCGTGGTCCCAGGCGATCTCGACCGCGAAGGGGCCGACCGCCGGTTCGGTGCTCAGCCGCAGCCGGTTGAACGCGCTGGCGCTGGCGTCGCCAAAGGGGGTCGGGCCCGCGAACAGGGGGACGGTCTGGAGGTAGCCGGTCAGCCAGCTCGACTGGGCGTGGGCCGGGCTCGGTCCCACCGCCGCGACGGCGAGCACCGCGGCGGCGAGCAGGCGCCGCGGGAGAGCAGGCCGCGCGCGCGGCGCGCCGCGCCCGGCGGCGCGCCGGGCTTCGCTGATGTCGAAGGGCAGGCCGTGCGCACGGGTGGGCTGTGGACCGCCGGCGGGCGGGCGTCGCTCGACCCGGGACAGGCCGCGCGCGCGGCGGGTCATGTCCGGGTCTCGTCCGAGTCGATGCGGCCGTCGAGCATCCGGACGAGGCGGCGCGACCGCTCCATGACGCGGGCGTCGTGGGTGGCGAAGACGAACGTCACGCCGAGTTCGCGGTTCAGGTCGGCCATGACGTCGAGGAGGGCGGCGCTCGCGGTCGAGTCGAGGTTCGCGGTGGGCTCGTCGGCGAGCACCAGGGCGGGCCGGCTCGCCACCGCCCGCACCACCGCCACCCGCTGCTGCTGGCCTCCCGAGAGCTTCCCGGGGCGGCGGTCCTCGAGCCCGGTCATGCCGGTCCGCTCGAACAGCTCGTGCACGCGCGCCCGGCGCTCGTCGGCGGGGACGCCCTGGAGCAGCATCGGGAACTCGGCGTTCTCCATCGCCGTCAGCACCGGCAGCAGGTTGTAGGCCTGGAAGACGAAGCCGACCTGGTCGAGGCGGAGCTGGGCCACCTCGCGGTTCGACATCGCGGTCACGTCGCGGCCCGCCACCTCGACGCGGCCCTCGCTGGGGCGCGTCAGGCCCCCGATCAGGTTGAGGAGCGTCGTCTTGCCGGAGCCCGACGGCCCCGCCAGGGCGGTGAACTCGCCCCGCCCGACGGTCAGGCTGACGTCGCGGACCGCCTGTACCTCCTCGGCCTCCTGGTGGAATATCTTCCAGACGCCCTCGGTCCGGACCGCCGCGGTATCGGTGTCGTTCATGGAGTCGCTCGCGATCGCCGGGGTCACCGGTCGAACTTCATGGCCTCGGTCACGTCGAGCCGCGCCGCCCGCAGGGCCGGATAGACCGACGCCGCCGCGCCGATGAACAGGATGAACAGCAGCACCTGCACGAGGCGCGCCGTGCGCAGCAGCGGGTGGATGATCGGCTCGACGACGACGCCCGAGAAGGTCATTTCGTCCATGAGGGCGGAGATGTCCAGGCCGCCGCCGAAGAAGCCCCAGGTGACCGCGAGCCCGAGGCCGACGCCGATGAAGCCGCTAGCCGCGGTCAGGGTCAGCCCCTCGATCAGCACGATGGTCCCGGTCTGCCCCGGCGTCAGGCCGAGCGCCTGCAGCACGCCGAACTCGCGGCGGCGGTGCAGCACCGACATCAGCACGGTGTTGACGATGCCGAACGCGATGATCGTGAAGATGAATCCCTGGACCAGGTAGTTGCCGAAGTCGTCGATGGCCACCGCCGCCGCCAGCGCGGGGTTCGCCTCGCGCCAGCCCATCACGCGCGCCTCGCCGCCGGCGACGGGCCCCGCCAAGGCGCGCTCGACGCGCGCGGCGACCCCGGCCGTCGCGGCGCTGTCGTCGAGCACCACCCCCACGTTGGTGACGTCGCCCGCCGACCCCAGCCACTCGTCGGCGGTGGCCAGGGGAATGTGCACCAGCAACTGATCGACCTCCGGCACGCCGGTCCGGAAGATGCCGACCACCCGCAGGAGCTGCCCCGCGATCTCGCGCTCGGCGTCCTGCGCCTGCACCACGAAGCGCGAGCCGAGCCGCAGATCGAGGCGGTCGACCAGCTCCGCGCCGACGTAGGCGGCCAGCCGATCGTCCGGCTCCAGGTACCGTCCCTCGACCAACCGGTCGTCGATGGGGCTGAACTCGGCCTCCGCGGCCGGGTTGACGGCGACGATCTGCGCCGGCCGCGAGCCCGCGGCCGAACTCGCGAGCCCGGTGACGGCGAGCTTCGCGGTCGTCGCCACGACGCGCGGGGCGATCTCGGGCGACGCGAACGCCTCCTCGGCCGCGCGCCGCACCCCGGCCGGCAGCCGGTCCTCGATGCGCCGGCTCACCCGGAACCCGGGGCGCTCGATGGTGACGTGCCCCTCGCCGAGCCGGACCCCCGAGTCGATCCACTGCTCGTGGGAGCCGTCGCCGAGCGAGAAGGTGAAGACGAGCAGGGCGCCCCCGACGATCATCGCCGACGCCGTCAGCACCGTCCGCCGCACGTGGCGGCGCAGGTTGCGCATCGCCAGCAGCACCAGGACGCGGGCGTGCATCGGGGGACGCGGGGTGGCGGGCGATGGCATCGTCACAACTCCGGTCCAGGCGTCTGCGCCGTGGAACCGTGGACGCGGGCGCCCATCGGGGAACGCGTGGCGGAGGTCGGCGGCATCGTCACAGCCCCGACAGGGTGTCGGCCGGCGGCACCCGCGCTGCCTTGGCGGCCGGATAGAGGGCCGCGAGGAGAGCGGTCAGCACCAGCCCCACCGCCGACCACGTCCAGCCCGCCGGATCGTAGCCGACCCGCAGGCTGGGTTCGAGCAGCGCGCCCTGCAGGGTGACGCTGCCGAAGAGCCACTCGAGGCTGGGCGGCGCGGTGGCCCACCACACCATCAAGGGGAACGTGACGGCCGAGCCGATGGCGAGGCTGAGCAGTCCGACGGCCGCCGCCTCGGACAGCACCGTGCCCACGATGGCCCGCGGCGTGGCGCCGAGGGCGAGCATGACCGCGAACTCGCGCCGGCGCTCGAAGGTCGCCATGAGCATGGTGTTCGCGATGCCGAAGCTGGCGATGGCGAAGATGATGACGATGAACACCCAGTACATCGACTCGGCGAGGCCGACGTAGTCGACGAGCACCGGGTTGAGCTCCGTCCAGGACGCCACCTCGATCCCGCGGCCGCCCGCGTCGATCGCCGCGGCGAGGCGCGCGGCGACGGCGTCGGCCTCGGCCGGGTCCGCGGTGGCGACCGCGATCTCGTGGATGCGGGCGGGGTCGAGGTAGATCAGCGCCTGCAGGTCGCCGATGGCGAGCACCGCGGTGCGGGCGTCGAACTCGACGAGCCCGGTCCGGAAGATCCCGGCGACGGTGTAGAGGTCGTTGGCCATCGAGCCGTCGGCGGCCGACCCCACCAGCACCAGCTCGTCGCCGACGCCGGCCGCGAGCTGGCGGCCCATCTCCTCGCCGATGAGCATCTCGAAGGCGCCGGGCTCGGGCAGCCTGCCGGCGACCAGCTCGTCGAGGAAGCGGGTCAGCGCCACCTCTCGCTCGGGGTCGACCCCCATGAACATCCCCGCCGAGGTTGCCTCGCCCGAGCTGACGAGCCCCCCCGCGTACACCCGCGGCGCCGCCGCCGTCACGCCTTCGTCGGCGTCGATGGTCTCGAGCAGGGCCTCCACGTCGACCCCCCCGCGCCCCCCGAGGGTGTCGTACATGCTGCGGTCCGGCCGGTACTCCGCGTCGTGAATCTCGATCTGGCCGCTGACGAGCGAGGTGGCGTTCTCGACGAGCTCGGCCATGATGCCTCGCATCCAGCCGATCATGAACACCACCGCGAAGAAGCCCACGGCGAGGCCGAGAGCGGTCAGCACCGTCCGGCGGGGGTTCCGGCCGATGTTGCGCCAGCCGATGCGCGGCCAGGGGCGTTCGCGCATCGGCGGCTACCGTCCGCGCTGCAGGGTGCGGAGGGAGAAGAACGAGGTGTCGAGGTCGACGTCGAACTCCAGCTCCTCGTAGCGGAACGAGGTCCGCTCCTCCGGCTTGTCGGCCGGGACCATGTCCATGACGCCGGGCACGAGTCGGCCCCCCATCTCGGTGAACGCGCTGTACTCCATGGTGCGGGCGATCTCGCCGTCCTCGTCGTAGTACCGCGCCCACAGCGGCATCGAGTCGGCCTGCCGGACCAGGAACGCCATGTGGCCCCACACCACCGCCGCCTCCGGCTTCGGGGTCAGGCGGAGTTCCCACACGTCGACGCCGTCGCGCTCGCCCTCGAAGGCCATCTCGACATCGTAGTCGTCGACGAGCCGGCTCTCCTTCACGAGGTCGTCGTTGGTGAAGTGCGACCCCATCCACGAGCCGCCCATCATCGAGGACGGGATCTTGATGGTGCGGTCGACCTTGGGCAGGTAGTTCCAGATGTCGTCGCCCGCCATCAGGGTCGCGGTGCCCGCGTCGCGCCGGGGCGCGCGCAGGCGCACGAGCGAGTAGTCGGTGCCGAGCGACCAGACCTCCATGGTCATCTCGCGCTCCCAGTGCTCGGTCACCACCTCCATCGTCGCCACGCCGCGGCTCGAATCGCCGCGCATCAGCCGGTCGACCTGGTCGATGATCGCCATCGGGTCGGTCTGCGCGACCGCCGGCGGCGCCGCCGCGACGGCGGCGACCGCTCCGAGCATCAGAATCCGCGCGCCCCTTCGGAACATGAGCATCCTCCTGTAACCAACAGCATAGTCCATTCCCGGTCCCCGCGCGGACGGCGAGGCGCGGCTGGGATGCCTCAGAGCCCCGCCTGCTCCTTCACGTAGCGCGCGACCTGCTCGTGGGTCGCGTACCACGCCCCGCCCTTCGCATTGATGTGGTCGATGAGCTCCTCGAGGATGACCATGCGCGAGCGGTGGCCGATGATGTGGGGGTGCGTGGTCAGGAGGAACATCGTCCCTTCCTCCCACGCCTTGTCGAACTCGTCGATGTAGACCTGCAGCAGCTCGCGCGGCGGCGTGTAGCTGTTGCCGCGCGGGTTCAGCAGCGGCGCGTCGTCGAGGATCCACTCGACGGGCAGCTCGACGATGCCCGTCGGCTCGCCGTTCTGCATCAGCTCGTAGGGGCGGTCGTCGGCCATCAGCGAGCTGTCGTAGAGGAAGCCCTGCCCGCGGATGATGTCGAGGGTGTTGGGGCTGAAGTTCCACGACGGGGCGCGGTAGCCGACGGGGCGGCTGCCCGTCACCTGTTCCAGGTAGTCGGTGGCGCGGATGACGAGGTCGCGCTCGGTCTCGGCGTCGAGTTCGCTGTTCAGCTCGTGAATCCAGCCGTGCACCGCGAACTCGTGCCGCCCCGACGCCTGGATGACGTCGACCATCTCGGGCCGCAGCACGAGGCTGACCGCGGGGATGAAGAACGACGCCGGGATCTCGTGGCGGTCCATGAGGTCGACGACCCGCTGCAGGCCGACCCGCGCGCCGTACTCGCCCTGCGACATGGCGCCGATCGACGGCTCGACGTTGCGCGCGATCTGGATGGTGTCGTTGTCGACGTCGAACGAGATCATCACCGCGACGCGGGCGCCGTTCGGCCACGACGCGGGCTGCAGGCTGCGGCCGGCCCGTACCCGGTTCGCGATGGCCCGGATCTCGTCGAGGTCGAGGTGCAGTCCCGGCTGGCTCGTCGGGGTCGTCTGTCCCCTTGGCGCGTCCGTCGCCAGGCTGTAGATCAACACCCCGAGGACGACGCCGATCGAAATGCCCAGGCATTTCCTGACCTGCTTCCACGTCATCGTCACTGTCTCCTGCTGTCCTCGGTTTCCTGCGGAACCGCGCCGTGCGGTCGGCTCCCGCGGGTGGCCGGGTCGTCCGGGCGCCCGCCGAAGAACGTTCCTCCACGCCCGACGAACGTCGTCGTCACTGTCCCTCGCCGTCGTCCTCCTCGGTCGTCTCCGCCTCGTGCGGCTGGCCCTCGCTGACGGGCGGGTTGTCGACGTGCTCGCCGAAGAACGCCGCGTAGCGCCGCAGGCGGTCGATCTGGTGCAGCGGCTCGAGGATGCCGTGGCCCTCGCGCGGGAAGCGGACGTAGGCGACGTCCTTGCCGAGGTCCCTCAGCGCCCGGTAGAACTCGACCGACTGCTCCTGCGGCACCCGCACGTCGGCCCCGCCGTGCATCAGCAGCACCGGGCTCGTCACGTCGGCCGCGTAGGTGATGGGGGAGTGCGCGCGGTAGCCGTCGGTGGCCGCCCACGGCGTCCCGCCGAAGAAGAACGCCAGATAGTCCTGGATGTCGTTGGTGCTGTACATGCTGTACAGGTTGGTGAGGGCGGCCCCCGGCGACACCGCCTGGAACCGGTCCGTCTGGGTGACGATCCACGCCGACAGGTACCCGCCGTAGCTCCACCCGTAGCAGATGAGGCGGTCGGGGTCGGCCCACCCCATGGCCACGGCGTGGTCCACCCCGGTCATGACGTCGTCGTAGTCGGTGACGCCCCAGTTGTCGACGTTGGCGCTGACGAAGGCCTGCCCGTAGTTGGTGCTGCCGCGGAAGTTCGGCTGGAGGACGACGTAGCCGTTGCCCGCGAAGAACTGGGCGGCGGGGTTGAACGCCGCGAGCGACGCGCTGGTCGGGCCGCCGTGGGGGTTGACGATGAACGGATAGGCGCGGCCCTCCTCGTAGCCGACCGGCTTCGTCAGCACCCCTTCGATCGTCTCGCCGTCGCCGTTCGTCCAGCGCACGGTTTCGACCTCGCCCAACTGCACGTCCTCGTCGCGGAGCCACGCGTTGGCGTCGGTGAGCCGGACCGGCTCGCCGTCAACGGCCGCGGTGTAGATCTCGCCGGGCCGGTCGGGGCTCGTGTGGACCCACGCCCACCGCGTGCCGTCGTCCGAGAGCGTCCACGCGCCGTTGCGCCCGCCCGGCGCCGACGCCGTGATCACCGCGCCCGACTCGACGCTGACCCGGAACAGGCCGGTGGACGTGCCCTCGCCGGTGGACCAGTAGACGAAGCGTCCGTTAGCCGACCAGATGGGGGTCGTGAAGTCGCGGTCGACGTCCTCCAGCAGCACGCGCGTCGGCCCCCCGTCGACGTCGGCCAGGTACAGCTTGTGGTGCCGGGTATTGCTGGTGGGGGTCGCGTTCGACGAGAACGCGATGGTCCGGCCGTCGGGCGACCAGCGCGGGGCGACGTCGCTGCCGCCGTTCTCGTGCAGGAGCCGCCGCCCGCCGCCCGCCGCGTCGACCACCCACACGTCGCTCCGCCACGTGTCGTTGGCGGTCGGGTTGGGGCGGGTCTCGAAGGCGATTTGCTTCGAATCGGGCGACCAGTCGGGGTTCCGGACCGTGAAGTCGCCCTCGGTCAGGCGCCGCGCCTCGTCGGTCTCCAGGTCGTGCAGCCAGAGGTGGGTCATCCGGTGCCACTCGTCCACCACCTCGGCGTCGCCCTCCTCCTCGCGGCGCTTCTGCTCCTCTTCGGGGAGGGGGTCGCGCGCCGTGAACAGCAGGGCGGAGCCATCCGGCGCGAACTCGAACGACGCCACCGACTCGTCGTGCTCGGTGACCTGCCACGCCTCGCCGCCGTCGGCGTACAGGAAGTGCACCTGCGTCTTCGCGTCCGACTCCTCCCCGCGGGCGGCGAGGAAGGCGATGACCCCGCCGTCCGGCGACCACGCGGGCGCGGTGGCGCTCTTCGGGCCGCGGGTGAGCTGGCGGTTGCCGGTGCCGTCGACGCGGACGCGCCACACGTGGGTGACCGCCTCCAGGCCCGGGTCGTCCATGTCGCGCGACCGCACCGTGTAGGCGACCCATTCGCCGTCCGGCGACAGGGCGGGGCCGCCCACCTGGTCGATGCGCAGCGTGTCGCGGGCCGACAGCACCCGCGGGGACGCCGCGTCCTGGGCCGAACCGGCACCCGCGGCCGCGAGGACCAGCGCCGCCGCGCCGGCACCGGCGACGGCTTGCCGCATTTGCAGACCTTGCATGTCACCTCCCGTTTCGGAGCCGCCGCCGGCCGGCCTGTGCGGCTCAGTCGCCGGCGATCTCCTCGTAGACCGCGGTGAGGAACCGGTTCGGGTCGCCCCACTTGTCGTTGTACTCCGCCGTCGGGTCGGCCGCCGCGACCTCCTCGTAGCTGCCCGCGCCCCCCTTCACCAGCTCCTCGACGCGGCCGGCGACGGCGATGACCATGTCGCGGAACTCGATGACGTCCGCGCGGCCCGAGATCACCCCGTGGCCGGGGAGGATCTTCGTGTCGGGCCCGGCCATGCCGGCGAGGACGCCGAGCGAGTCGATGGTGCCCGACAGGGTCCCGCCGTTGCCGCGGTCGATGACCGGGAACGCCACCGTGCGGAACATGTCGCCGGTGTGGATGACGTCGGAGTCGACGAAGTGGATGATGCTGTCGCCGTCGGTGTGCCCCGGCGGCATCGGGATGACGTGCACCTCCTCGCCGTTGAGGTGGATGGTGACGTCCTCGCTGTAGGTCAGGACCGGCAGCGCTTCGGGCGGCCGGGTGAGGGCGAGGCGGCTGCGGACGCGGTCCTGGGCGATGATGGGGACGCCCATCGCCGCGAAGTTCGCGTTGCCCCCGGTGTGGTCCCCGTGCACGTGGGTGTTGATGAGGAAGCGGATGTCGCCGTTCGAGATGCCCGCGACGGCGGCGTAGATGCGCTCGCTGAGGGGCGCGAACTGGTCGTCGATCATGACCACCCCCTCGTCGCCGATCGACAGCCCGATGTTGCCCCCGCGCCCCTCCAGGTAGTGCACGGTGCCGGCGACGTGGTGGGTCGATATCACGACCTCGGAGAAGTCGGGCTGCGCCCCGAGTCCGGCGGCCACGGTGAGCGCCGCGACGCCGGAGAAGGCGAGCGAGACGGCGAGCCGCGCGCGTGATCTGGTCTTCATGGTGTTCTGCCTCTTGGACTGTCCGCTGACGATGTGATCCTGCCTATCATACCGAAACGGTGCGTTTTCCCCGGCGCGGAGGTGAAGCTGGTGTAGGATCACCGTGCGCGTTTTCCGGCCCAATTCGGGGAGACACTGACGGTGAGCGGATTGATGCAGAGGCTCCTGGCACGGACGGCCGCGGCGTTCACGGTCGGCTCCATCGCCCTCGGCGCATCCGCCGCGGCGGGGCAGCCGGCGTCCGGCGGCGGCGCGTCGACCGAGCGGGCCCTGGTCGACCGCTACTGCGTCGCCTGCCACAACGAGCGGATGCGGGTCGCGGACCTGACCCTCGACACGGCCGACGTGGACGACGTCGGCGCGCACCCCGAAGTCTGGGAGCGCGTGGTGCGGAAGCTGCGGGCCGGGGCCATGCCCCCCGCCCCCCGGCCCCGCCCGGACGCCGACACCTACGAGGCGTTCACGGCCTGGCTCGAGACCGAGCTGGACGCGGCGGCGGCGCGGAACCCCGACCCGGGGCGCACCGACACTTTCCACCGGCTCAACCGCAGCGAGTACCACAACGTCGTCCGCGACCTGCTGGCCCTCGACGTCGATGTCGCGGCCCTGCTGCCGGCCGACGACGGCAGCTACGGGTTCGACAACATCGCCGGGGTGCTCGGCATCTCGCCGACCCTGCTCGAGCGCTACCTGTCGGCCGCCAAGAAGATCAGCCGGCTCGCCGTCGGGCGGCCGGCCCCGTCGGCGACGGCCGAGACGTTCCGCCTCGTCACCGACCTGACCCAGGACGTCCGGGTCGATGGGCTGCCGTTCGGCACCCGCGGGGGCACGCGGTTCGACTTCACGTTCCCCGAGGACGCGGTGTACGCCATCCGCGTCCAGCTTTCGCGCGACGCCAGCGGCACCCTCAAGCCGTTCGACACCCCGCACCGGCTTGAGGTGAGCCTGGACGGCGGGCTCCTCGAGACGTTCACCGTCGGCGAGCCCCCGCCGCCGGGGGCCGCGCGCAGCGACCCCGAGTACCAGGACTGGCTGACCCGCCAGCGCGCCGCCGACGACGGCTGGGAGGTCCGGTTGCCGGTGCGGGCGGGGCCGCGCACGGTGCAGGTGACGTTCCACCAGAAGACGTCGGCCTACGCCGAGACCCTGCGCCAGCCGTTCCTGCGCCCCTACACCAGCATCACCGGGGGCGACACCCGTTATCAGCCCTACGTGGGCAGCGTCACCGTCGCCGGCCCGTTCGAGGCGAGCGGGGCGCGGCCGGCCGAGGGCACCCCCAGCCGCGACCGCGTCTTCGTCTGCCGCCCGGTCTCCGCCGCGGCCGATGACGAGGCGGCCTGCGCGCGGGAGATCTTCTCGACCCTGGCCCGCCGCGCCTACCGCCGGCCCGTCACCGGGCGCGACCTCGCGGTGCTGCTCGAGTTCTACGAGCAGGGGCGCGCCGAGGGCGGCTTCGAAGCGGGCGTCGAGCTGGGACTGCGGCGGCTGCTCGCGAGCCCCGACTTCCTGTTCCGGGTGTCGCGCGAACCGGCCGGCGCCGCGCCGGGCACGCCGTACCGCGTCCCCGACCTCGAGCTCGCGTCGCGGCTCTCCTTCTTCCTGTGGAGCAGCATCCCCGACGACGAGCTGCTCGACCTCGCCGAGGCGGGCACGCTGCACCGGCCCGAGGTGCTCGAGGCGCAGACCCGGCGCATGCTCGCCGACCCGCGGGCCGACGCCCTCGTCGAGAACTTCGCGGGGCAGTGGCTGTACCTGCGCAACGTGCGGGCCCTGACCCCCGACGAGGACCTCTTCCCCGACTTCGGCGAGGCCCTGCGGCGCTCGTTCCAGCGCGAGACCGAGCTGTTCTTCGCCAGCGTGCTGCGCGAGGACCGCAGCGTCCTCGACTTCCTCACCGCCGACTACACCTTCGTCAACGAGCGGCTCGCCCGCCACTACGGCATGCCCAACGTCTACGGCAGCCACTTCCGGCGCGTCAGCCTGCCCGACTCGTCGCGCCGGGGGCTGCTGGGCCACGGCAGCATCCTCGCCGCCACCGCCTACCCGACCCGCACGTCGCCGGTGCTGCGCGGCAAGTGGGTGCTCGAGAACCTGCTCGGCACCCCGCCCCCGCTGCCCCCGCCCGATGTCCCGTCGCTCGAGGAGACCACCAGCGACGGCGCCGCCGTGTCGATGCGCGAGGCGATGGAGCAGCACCGCGCCAACCCCGTGTGCGCGAGCTGCCACCGGCTGATGGACCCGCCGGGCTTCGCCCTCGAGCAGTTCGACGCGGTGGGGCGCTACCGCACCCGCAACGAGGCTGACGCCCCCATCGACGCGTCGGGCGTGCTGCCCGACGGCACCGTGTTCGAGGGGGCGGCGGGGCTGCGCGAGGCGCTGCTGGGCCGCCCCGACCTCTTCGTCACCACCCTGACCGAGAAGCTGCTGATCTATGCCCTCGGCCGCGGGGTGGAGCACCACGACGCGCCGGCCATCCGCGCCATCACCCGCGGAGCCGCCGCCGACGGAAACCGTTTCTCGTCGCTCATCCTGGGTGTCGTCAAGAGCCCGCCGTTCCAGATGAGGAGAACCCGGTCATGATGATCAAGAAGCTGTCGCTGCCCCGCCGGACGTTCCTGCGCGGCCTCGGCGCCACCGTCGCCCTGCCCCTGCTCGACGCCATGGTGCCGGCCCTCACGGCCGAGGCCCGGACCGCCGCGGCTCCCGTCCGCCGGCTCGGGTTCATCTACATCCCCAACGGCGCGGTGATGCAGGAGTGGACGCCGGCCGAGACCGGCCCCGGCTTCGCCCTGTCCCGCATCCTGCAGCCCCTCGAGCCGTACCGCAACCAGCTCACGGTGGTGAGCGGCCTCGCCCACGGGCAGGCCGAGCCCCTCGGCGACGGGAACGGCGAGCACTCGCGGGCGAGTTCGACGTGGCTGAACGGCGTGCACCCCAAGCAGACCGAGGGATCGGACGTGCGGGCGGGGACCACCGCCGACCAGCTCGCGGCGCAGCACATCGGCCGCGACACGCCGCTGCCGTCGCTCGAGCTCGCCATCGACCTCGACGGGCTCGTCGGCAACTGCGAGAACGGCTACAGTTGCGTCTACCTGAACACCGTCGCGTGGCGCTCGCCGACGACGCCGCTGCCGATGGAGAACAACCCGCGGGTGGTCTTCGAGCGGCTCTTCGGCGACGGGGGCACGACCGAGCAGCGGGTGGCCGAGATGCGGCGCGACCGCAGCATCCTCGACTCGGTGACCGACGACCTCGCGAACCTCGAGCGGTCCATCGGGAAGGGCGACCGGGCCCGGCTCGACCAGTACCTCGACTCGATCCGGGCCCTGGAGCGGCGCATCACCCTGTCGGAGGCGCAGAGCGCCGACGCCGAGCTGCCGGACCTGGCCCGCCCCGTCGGCATTCCCGACAACTTCGAGGACCACGTCAGGCTGATGTACGACCTGGTCTCGCTGGCGTGGCAGGCCGACATCACCCGCGTCTTCACGTTCATGCTCGGCCGCGAGCTGGGCGGCCGGACCTATCCGCACCTCGGGGTGCCCGACCCCCATCACGGCCTGTCGCACCACCGGAACGACCCCGAGAAGCTCGACAAGCTCGCGCGCATCAACACCTACCACGTGGGCCTGTTCACCCACCTGCTCGACAGTCTGCGGGGCGCGCCGGACGGGGCGGGCTCGGTGCTCGACCACTCGATGGTGATGTACGGCGGCGGGCTCGGCGACAGCAACGACCACGCGCACTTTCGACCTGCCGGAGATCGTGGTGGGCGGCGGCGCCGGCCGTCTGAAGGGCGGGCGTCACCTCGTCTACCCGAAGGACACCCCGGTGAACAACCTGCTCGTCAGCATGCTCGACAAGGTCGGGGTGTCGGCCGGGAAGTTCGGCGACGCCACGGGGCGCATCAAGGAGTTGGCGGACATCTGATGCGAGTGCTTATGCGTTCGTCGGCGGTGGCGTGTCTGGCGGCGGCGGCGTGTCTGGCGGCCGCACCCGCCGCGGCGCGGGTCGAGGCGCCGCTGATCGACGCGGTTCGCGCCGGCGACGTCGCCGAGGTTCGCGCACTGCTCGCGGGAGCCGCCGATCCCGATCAGCCGTCCCTCGACGGCACGACGCCGCTGCACTGGGCGGCCAACCGCGACGATATCGACTCGGCCCGGCTGCTGCTGGAGGCGGGCGCGCGCGCCGGCGTGGTCAACCGTTACGGCGCGACCCCGCTGCTGGTCGCGGCCACCAGCGGCGGCGCCGAGATGATCGAGATGCTGCTGGCGGCGGGTGCCGATCCGAACGTCGGCCTTCCCGAGGGCGAGACCCCGCTCATGCGCGCGGCCCGCGCCGGCCGAGCCGGTGCCGTGCGAGCCTTGCTGCGCCACGGGGCCGATGTCGACGCGGCCGAGCAGTGGCGCGGGCAGACGGCGCTGATGTGGGCGGCAATCGAGGGGAACACCGAGTCGGTCCTGGAACTGGTCGCCGGCGGCGCCGACGTGCACGCGCGCTCCGCCGGGGGGTTCACGCCCCTGCTGTTCGCGGTCCGCCACGACCGGCGCGACGTGCTGCAAGTGCTCGCCGCGGCCGGGGCCGACGTGAACGACACCCTGCCCGACGGCATGAGCGCCCTCTGCCTCGCGACCCTCAACGCGCACTACGACACCGGCGTGTGGTTGCTCGATCAGGGCGCCGACCCCAACGCGGCGGGGCAGGGGTGGACGGCCCTGCACCAACTCGTCTGGGCCCGCCGGCCCAACCTCGGCTTCAACAACCCGGCGCCCATCCCCACCGGCCTCGTGTCCGACCTCGACTTCGTGAGGGCCCTCGCCGCCCACGGTGCCGACCTCGACGCGCGGCAGGCGAAGGAGCCGCGGGGCGGCGACGGGTCGGGCACCGCCGGCGGCTATCGCAACGTGCTGAACCGGGTGGGGGCGACGCCGTTCCTGCTCGCCGCGAAGGCCGTCGACGCCGAGCTCATGCGGCTGCTGGTGTCCCTGGGCGCCGACCCCCTGCTGTCCAACGAGGATGGCACCACGCCGCTGATGGTCGCCGCGGGCGTCGGCATCTGGGCGGTGGGGGAGAGCCCCGGCACCAACGCCGAGGCCCTCGCCGCGGTCGAGCTGATGCTCGAGCTGGGCGACGTCGTGACCACCGTCGACGCCAACGGCGACACCGCCCTGCACGGCGCGATCATCCGCGGGTCGGAGCCGCTGGTGCGGTTCCTGCTCGATCAGGGGGCCGACCTGGAAGCGGTCAACGGGAAGGGCTGGACCCCCCTGATCATGGCCGAGGGCGTGTTCTACTCGAACACCGGCAAGCGCTGGCCCGAGATGGAGCGGCTGCTCCTCGAACTCGGCGCCCGGCCTTCCCCGCGGCCGGCCGACCAGTAGAGGGCCTCGCGGCCGGCCGACCGTAGGGGCCCCTGCGGATGGCCGACCAGTAGCGGCGGGGCGCTCGGGTCAGCGCCGGGGCGGACGAGAAGGGTTGAACCTGCGGCCGGCCGACCAGTAGGGCGCTCGGGTCGGCGCCGGGGCGGACAAGAAGGGTTGAACCTGCGGCCGGCCGACCAGTAGGGCGCTCGGGTCAGCGCTGGGGCGGACGAGAAGGGCTGAACCGGTAACGTCCCCGGCGAGCGCCGCGCCGCCGCCACGCACACCCCCCGGACGGTCACGCCGCCTCCACGTCGAACGCCGCGATGTTTCGCTCCCGGCGGCTGAACTCAACCCCGATCAGGTGAATCGGCCGGCCCGGGCCGCGGTACTTGTCGGCGTAGCGCTTCGCCTTCAACTGCGCCATGGCCGTCCCTTCCGGCGCCAGCTCGACAACCTTGAACTCGAACAGGTACACCTGCCCGTTGAAGCGCACCGCCATGTCGAGGCGGCCGCGGCTGGCGGCGTCCTCGACCGTCACGTCGAGGCCCAGCGCCGCGAAGTGCGAGTAGAACACGCTCGCGTACCAGCCCTCGTAGCGGGCGATGTCGTTCTTCCGATGCCAGTCGTGGGGAATGCCGGCGAAGAACGCCTCGAACAGCGCCCTGAGCCCCGCGAAGTCGTTCGCCCGCAGCAACCGATAGAGTTCGATCTCGCGCGCTCCCTGCCTCGATGCGTCGGGGGTCATGGCGCGCAGCAGGCGCTCGTTCAGGCTTTGGCGAACCTCGCGGTTCGGATAGCCGAGCCGGTAGAGCGTTTTGCCGCCGAGGTCTTCCGTGCCCGTGATCGTGAGGTACCCGGTCTGGAACAGCAGCGCCTCGGTCGCGACATCGTCGACGTCGAACGACGAGAGCAGGTCGCCGCTGGCCATCATGTCTTCGAGGTCGACGGTGCCGACCCCGCGCGCCAGCAGCGTGTCGACCAGGAACTTCGGGGTGCCGGTCTCGAACCACCAGGCGTCGAACTCGCGGCGGTCGAAGAGCAGGAGGATGTCGAACGGATTGTAGACCCTTCTCCGCGCCGCGCCAACTGTAGCCGTTGTACCAGGCGCGGATATCGTCCCGGTCGAGGCCGGGCAGCTCCGGCGCGAACACGGTGTCGAGGTCCGCGTCCGTGTAGCCGCAGATGGCGGAATACCGCGGGTCCAGCGTGATGTCCGCCAGGTTGTTCAGGCCGGAGAACAGGCTCACCTTGGCGAACTTGCTGACGCCGGTGAGGAAGGTGAACCGAACGTGGGCGTCGCAGTCCTTGACGACCGCGTAGAGGCCCCGCAGGACATCCCGGTTGGCGCGGGCCACCGCGGGGTCGTCCAGCGCGTCCAGAATCGGCTTGTCGTATTCGTCGACCAGAACCACGACCTGCCGGCGCGCGCGCTCATTCAGCGTCCGGATCAGCGAGCGGAAGCGCGCCGCCGCGGGGGGCCGGGCGGGGGGTGACCGCCGCCTCCTGCTCCAACGCCTCCAACTGGGCGTCCACCTCGGCCGGCAGATCGCCCTCGCGCCGGAACGTGCCGCTGCCGAAGCTGAGCCGCAGGACCGGATGGCTGATCAACCAGTCGTGTTCGTCGTGGATGGCGAGCCCCGCGAAGAGCGGTTCGTTGCCCTCGAAGAACTCCTTGAGCGTGTCGAGGAAGAGGCTCTTGCCGAAGCGTCGCGGACGCGACAGGAAGTAGTGCTTGCCCTCGTCGAGCAACCGCCCGATGTAGGCGGTCTTGTCCACGTAGTAGCAGTTCCGCTCCCGGATTTCCCGGAACGTCTGGATGCCGATGGGCAGTCTGCGCCGTCTGCGCTTGGTCATGCCTCTCGTGGGGAGGCGCGGCGGCATCCGTCCGCCCGGCCGACAAGCACCGGGCCGCCATCGACTTCACCGCCCCGATCTGGCCGCGCCGGGTCGGTCCGCGGAGCGCAGGGCCGCTTGGGCGTGGGGACGCGGGCACGACACGCAGCCGCCCGGTGCCGTGTCCCGCGCCCGATCCACCGGGTCAGTCGGCCGGCTCGATCTTCGTCGCCGCCAGCAACCGCTCGCCGCCCGCCTCGCTGGTCTCGCCGGTGGCGCGCACCTGCTTCGCCATCAGCGCCGCCAGATCGTCGGGATGGCTCGCGGCCCAGTCGCCGGTGATCTTGTAGAGCCCGCTGTCGGTCAGTATCCCGATCGCCTCGCCGGCCTGAGCGCAGCGCACCATGCACGCCACGTGCTCCGGGCTCGGGTTGTCCCCCGCCATCGTGGCGCATCCGGCCTCGACCAGTCGGCCGGTTATCGTCTCGTCGGCGGTCATCACGGCGGTCGTCAACGCGACGGCGCACAGCCCCGCGCCTGCCAGCACGGCCCATTTCTTCATCGTTGTCTCCTTCTGAGAGTCCACAGTCAGCGCATAGCAGTACATCCGGCGTGCCGATCTGTCAAGACGCCGGCCCGGCACCTCCGCACGCACGGCTCGCGGTGGCACCGTGTAGAATACGACGATGACGAGGGTGGAAGTCGAGCGGCGCGCCAAGGCGCTTCCGAACGAGGATCAAGTCGATCTCGCGTACGTTCTTATCGAGAACGCCGCCCCCGCCCTGACCCCCGAGCAGGAGCGGGAAGCGGATCGGCGCATCGCCGCCTACCGGCGGAATCCGGGCTTGCTGGTCGCAGACGGCGAGGCGCGCGCCAGATGAAGACCCTCGCGCGCCGATGAGGTTGCTCTACACGCCAGAGGCTCTCGACGAACGAGACGAAGCTTTCCGCTGGTACTGGCGGTTAACCGCGAACGGCTGCTACGAACTCCCGATCGCCTCGGTCAGCGACTCGCCGCAGGCAAGGTGCCGCACTCGCTCCCGTTGCCCGCGGAACTTCACCGCCGCCTTCTTTCGCAGTTCGTTCCGCTTGTGGGTTCGCAGGCTCTTCGACACCAGCACGGGTCGGAAGGTGATGGCGACACCACCGGGGGCCCGCCCACCGTGAACGCGGTTCCGTAGAAGTTCCTCGGCGGCCTTGGCGCCGGCCTGAAGCTGCTTGATCACCTTGGCGATGTTGGGCTCGCTGTCCTTGACTTCGATCGGCGCAACCAGACCGGGGTCGGCGAAGAACAGGAAATCGCACTTCCCCGTGGTGGGGCCCAATGGCGACCCGGTCTCGTCGAGGTCGACGATGACGCGACGGGCGGGGGTGCCCGCCAGAGAAGCGCCGCACTTGCCCTTGTGGATGGCGGCGGCGGTTCCGTCGACCAGGCAGGACGTAGGGAGCTTGGCTCGAACGGCGTCGGCGAAGCCGATCACTCCGCGTCTCCGCGCGGGTCGCCGATCTTCGCCCACTCGTTGTGCAGGGCTCTCGCGACGGCGTCGAATCCAGACGGGTAAAGGCCGCTGTCGTCGTCCAGGGCGATTTCGTTCACGGTGGAGCCGGTTCCGTCGGCGGTTGGCTGGAACAGCCACACCCCGACGTCCGGGGCGCCCAGGGACACGGCTTCCGCGTCTTCCGTGCCGCCAGCGGCCAGTCGCCCGCGTCCGACGATGTTGCCGAGCTCTTCGAGCACCCATTCGCTGTGGGTGGTCACGATGACCCGTACGCCGGCTCTGACGATCGCCGCGATCTGGCGGGTGAACGCCACCTGCATGGCGGGATGCAGATGCGATTCCGGCTCGTCGATGATCAACAGGTCGCCCGGCGCCACGACGTGGCGGAGGTACAGCACCACGGGGGCGAGCTCGGACACCATGGAGGATGTGTTCGTCAGCGGCAGGTCCGATTCCCATCCCCTCGGACGGTAGGTGAAGCGCGGGTACGCGATTCCGGGCAGGCTCCCCGCCTTGACCGCGCCGCCGAGGATTTTCTCCTCAATGTGCGTCCCGAGTTCTCCGAGTCCTTCCGTTGCGTGCTGGAGTTGCTGGCCTGGGGCGGACGCCATCGCCACCAGTTGTTCCAGGAAGTCGCCCCGTACGCCGGACAGCGGGGGCGCCGGGCCGGCGCGACTCCCTGTGGTGGTGCTCTGGATGAGGGCGCGCACGATGGTGCTCTGGGCGTTCATCAGACCGGTTCTGTCCGCCGGGAGATAGAACGCGGGGCGGCGGCTCGGCAGCATATGCCGGGCCAGCGCGCCGATGGCTTCCCATGCCCGGCTGGTCCGTACGCTTTCCGGTTCATCCTTCAGCTTGTGCAGATCCATCAGGTCGTCGATCGCAGACGTCCACTTGATGAGATCGGCTCGAATTCGAGAGTTGTCGGGAATGGTCGACAGGAGCGTCCATTGTCGATCACGGAAAGCGAGCTCGTGCGCGGCTGGTGCGGGGGCTCCCGCGACCGCGTGCCGAAGCAGGACGCGCACACCGCCGGCACCGCCGTGGCGCGCCAACCGGTCCCCGGAGTCGACGCCGAAGCAACGCTCGACTTCCGCACCGATGGGCGTGCCTTGGTGCTCCAGATAGCGCCGGATGGTCGCCTTGAGCGGGTCCGTCAACGTGACGCGTTCCTCCGCTACTTCGAAATCCGGGAATCCGGACATGGCCAGATGGCCCAGGATGTGCTCGAGGTCCTTCCCCGCGCCTTCGGGCAACGGTGATTCTTCGAATCCCGTCTGGAACCAAGGGGTCTCTCTTTGCCCGACGGCCTCGAAGGCGCGGTGCAGGGCGTACGCCAGCGTCGCCAACCAGGACTTCCCCGTGTTGCTGGGTCCGACGAACACCGTCAACGGGCGCAACTCGACGCACCCCCGGGCAACGGGGCCGCAGTCGGTAATGTCGAGCGTCAATGGGCGAGCGGCGGTCACGGGAGCGTCCGTCCTTCCGTGCCGGGCGCTGAACGGCGGGAAGAGCCGCCGCGGTCCGGGTCACCGCCGGCGGTCCGCCGGCCCCGGTAACGGCAGCCGCAGTACCCGCACGCGCACCTGATCCAGCCGCATCGCGTGCAGAGGGCGAAGTCCACCGAGTTGATGTCCCGGCGGCACCAGTAGCAGTGCGTCTCTCGTTGGCGCTCCCGGGCCCGGCCGTACTCGGTGACGGCCTTCCGCATCTCCGCCAGGTGGTCGGCGGGCGATGACCAGAGCGAGCGGGTTCTGGCCATGTCCAGCATGAACAGGCGGCTCTCGTGATCCGTCACGCTGAACAGCCGGACCTTCCCGGCGTCGACCTCCCTCTGCGCGTGGGGGTCGAATATCAGGAGGCCCATCCGCCGGTGGTGGCCGATCCAGTACTGGACGCCGCCGTGCCGCATTCCGCGGCCGGGCCGTCCGCGTTCGCGGAGAAGCTGGAGACGCTCGGCCTTCGTCTTGGTCTCCATGCTGCTGCAGTCCCGCCTCCCGCCTGACGCGGGCCGGGGCAGGCCGGCAGGCGGGAACCGGCCCATGGTACACCGGCATCGCCAAGCTGCAGCCTGACGCTGCCTGACCCCGCCGTCATCGTCGCGGTCTCCAGAGCCCGGAAACCCGGGCGACCGGAAGAGTGACGCCGCCGTCATCGTCGCGGTCCGCTCCGGGCGTCCAGAAGCCCCACTCGAGACCGGGGGCATCAGAGGCTCTCGCTGATCATGTATTCAGAAAAAGATGTCTATCCATGATTACCTGCAATATATTGGAGTCAAATGAAGCGCCGGGTCTACACCCCGTCCGTTCAGCGCACGCTGCGCGCCCTGGGCCGCGACATCGGCATCGCGCGGCGGAAGCGGCGCATGCCGGTGGCCGACTTCGCGGTGCGGATGGGCGTGTCGCAGGGAACCCTGATCCGCCTCGAGAAGGGCGAGGCCGGGGTGTCGATCGGGGCGTTCGCCATGGCGCTCCTGGCTCTGGGCGAGCTGCACCGGCTCGAGGACCTCCTGGACGTCTCGCGCGACGAGACGGGTCTGCTGCTCGACCTCGACAGCCTGCCGCAGCGCATCAGGCGGCCCAAGCCGCGGGTGGGGTGAGGAGACCGCCGGCATGGCCAAGACGACGCGGCGCGTGCGGGTGGCGCTCGGGGAGCGGCTGCGGCCGGTCGGGGAGCTCGTGTTCGAGTCCGACGGCCGTCGGCAGGCGGGCATGTTCCGCTATGCCGACGCATGGCGCGACGCGCCGGACGGATTCGCCATTGCCCCGACCCTGCCGTTGTCAGGCTCGCCGTTCCACGCGTCGGCGTCACGGGAGCGGCCCCGTTCGGCCCTGTTGGGGCCGTTCGGCGACGGCGCGCCGGACTCGTGGGGGCGCGGACTGCTGCGCAGGGCGCTCGCCGGTTCCCTCACGGAGCTCGACTATCTGCTCGCGGCGGACGACGAGACGCGCCAGGGCGCGTTGCGGTACCTCGACGACGACGGGAAGCCGCTGGCGCGCTCGTACCCCCCGGTGCCCCGGCTGAGCGAGCTCGACGAGCTGCGGCGGCTGGCGGGGGCGGCCGAGGACGACCCGAACGGGGTGGCTTCGATTCGGGACCGGCTCGTGGGCAGCGCCAGCTCTCTCGGCGGGGCCCGGCCCAAGGCCAACGTGCGCGATCGGGGCGGCGACCTCGCGATCGCGAAGTTCACGTCGGACCGCGACACCATGCCGGTCGAGCGCGCCGAAGTGGCGACGCTGGCCCTCGCCCGGGCGGCCGGGCGTGAACGCGGCGCAGGCGCGGATCGAACTCGGGTCCACGGACCGGCCGGTGGCGCTGATCAGACGGTTCGACCGGGCGGGCGGCGACCGCGTCCACTATCTCTCGGCGCAGTCCTTCATCGGCGCGGGCGCGGCCAGTGGCGCCTTCTACACAGACATCGCTGACGCCTTGCGCGCGCACGGGTTCGACCCCGCGGCGCAGCTCGCCGAGCTGTACGGCCGCATCCTGTTCACGATTCTCGTCTCGAACAACGACGACCACCTGAAGAACCACGGCCTCCTCCATGCGGGCGGGGGACGTTGGGTGCTCTCGCCCGCCTTCGACATCAATCCGCAACCGTACCGCCACCGTCACCTCGAGACGGGCATCAGCGAGCTCAGCGGGAACGCCGCCTCGATCGAGGCGGCGGTGGACGCCGCACCCTTCTTTGACATCGAGCGCGACGCCGCGGTCGCGATGCTGTCCGGCATGGTGTCGACCATCGACGAGCGGTGGCGGGCGTGCTGCGGGGCGGCGGGCATGACCGCTGAGGAGATCGAACGCTACCAACCGGCGTTCGACCATGCCGAGAGCCGTACTGCGCGGCGGATCACGCGCGGGAGACGGTGAGGCGACGGTGCTACAATGCGGACGATTCGCAGGACCCCTTTCCGAGGAGCCGCCATGCTGCCAGTCCGCCTTGCCCGGACGCTCGCGCCTGTCTTCTTCGCCGTGCTCGGCGTCGCCGCCGTCGCCGGCGCCCAGGTTCTCGACGCGCCGGATCCGGCGCAGATGGAGGACGCGCCCGACCTCGGGTATCACCCGGTGCCGCACGGCCTCGATATTCCCGTCGACCGGGAGATGGGGGCGCCGTCGAGCGTCGTCTGGACCACCAAGGACACCCTGCTGGTCTTCAACCGCGGGCCCCATCCGCTGATGGAGTTCAACCCCGACGGCGGCTTCGTGCGGTCGTGGGGGCAGGGCGAGTACATCCGGCCCCACGGCATGCGGCTCGACCCCGACGGCAACATCTGGACCACCGACGTCAACGGGAACACCGTCAGGAAGATGGACCCGGACGGCAAGGTGCTGATGACCATCGGCACCCACGGCAAGGCCGGCGAGCCCGAGGACGGGCTGCTGACCGAGCCGGTCGACCTGACCATCAACGCGGCCGGCGAGATCTTCGTCCTGGTGGGGCACGGGCGGGGCGTCCCGCGGCTGGTGAAGTTCGCCCCCGACGGCTCGTTCGTCAAGGCGTGGGGCGGCCAGGGCACCGCGCCGGGAGAGTTCGACATCCCGC
>CAXXTG010000079.1:0-4877 GCA_963666855.2 Vicinamibacterales bacterium | reverse complement strand
CGGTTGACGGCCACCCGCACGCGGTCGAGCATCAGCCGGCCGACCCACCCCAGCACCGTCGCGAGGACGATCCACTTCAGCATCGCGGCTCAGTCGGCGATCGCCTGAGTCCCCCTTCAGCCTTTCGGCCCGGTCGGCGATCGCCTGGTCCCTTCAGCCTCTCGGCTCAGTCGACGATCGCCTGATAGGTCATCGTCGCCAAGTCCGGCCGGACGTTGAGGTGGGTGTAGGGCCGGATCTGCTCCATCAGGATGCCGATGAGCTCCTCCGACGGGTCGACCCAGAAGATGGTGCCGAACGCGCCGCCCCAGTAGTAGGAGCCCTCGGAGCGCGGGGTGCCCGAGGGGCCGAGGTCGGTGACCACCGCGTAGCCGAGGCCGAAGCCGTAGCCGGGGCCGGCGAGCCAGATGCCCTTGTCGCCGGTGTGGTTGGCGGTCATCAGCTCGACCGTCTTGCGGCCGAGGATGCGGGCGCCGTCGAGCTCGCCGCCGTTGAGCATCATCTGGTGGAAGCGGAAGTAGTCGCGGGCGGTCGACACGAGGCCGCCGGCGCCGCTGAAGTAGGTGTGGGGCTCGGCCACGAAGCGGCTCTCGGCCGTGGGGGCCTCGGCCAGCTCTATCTTGCCGTCGGCGTCGGGGCGGTAGAGGGCGGCGAACCGGCCGAGCTTCGACTTCGGCAGATAGAAGTGGGTGTCCCTCATGTCGAGGGGCTCGAAGATGCGCTCCTTCAGGAACGCGTCGAGGGTCTGGCCCGACATGACCTCGACGAGCCGGCCGACGACGTCGGTGGCGCGGCCGTACTCCCAGTGGTCGCCGGGGTGGAAGTTGAGGGGCAGGGTGGCGAGGCGCTTGAGCATGTCGCCCACGGTGTCGCCGGGCTCGCGCGGGGCCACCACCCGCTGGAACTCGGGCTGGGTGATGCCGCGGTAGGTGTTGGCGAGGCCCGCGGTGTGGGTCAGGACCTGCTGCACGGTGATGGGCCGGACCGCCGGCACCGTCTTGTACCGCCCGGTCAGCCGCTCCTGCGGCGGGGCGGGTATGGCCACCCGCATGTCGGCGAACTCGGGCAGCCACTTCGCGATGGGGTCGCGAAGCTGGAAGCGGCCCTCCTCGTAGAGCATCATCAGCGCCACCGACGCGATGGGCTTGGTCATCGACGCGATGCGGAAGATGGTGTCGTGGGTCATCGGGGCGCCGGCCTCGACGTCGCGCTTGCCGAGGGCCGAGAAGTGCACGACCTTGCCCCGCCGCGCCACCAGGGTGACGACCCCGGCGACTTCGTCGCGGTCGATGTAGCCCTGCATGACCCGGTCGAGGCGCTCGAGCCGGGCCGAGGACATTCCGACCGCCTCGGGCGCCGCCGCCGGCACGCCGTCCATCGCGGGCACGTCGCCCGGCGCGTTCGCGCTCCCCGCGGCCACCGCCGCCGCCAGCAACGCGGCCAGCACCCACCACTTCGTCGTCGCTCTCTTCATGATTGTCTCCTCGAGAGTCCGGCCGAACCTTCCCGCCGGTCGGAACGCGGCATTATAGACCGCGTACGCCCGTGGTCCCCGGACGCCTCCAGACGCCCGCGGGCGCGGGGCGACGAATCGACGTATCGGGTATTCTGAAGGGGCAGCACATTGCGCGCCCGCCCCGCGCGAGCGAGACCGCGATGCATGACATGGACACGATCGCGCCGCCCCGCGAGCGCGCCTTCACCGTCGGCGAGTACTACCGGCTGGCGCGCCACGGCATCCTGACCGAGGGCGACCGGGTCGAGCTGCTCGACGGCAGGATCTACGAGATGGCCCCCATCGGCAGCGGCCACGCCCAGTGCGTGCGCCGCCTGACGGAGCTCCTGGTGCTGAGGGTCGCGCCGAGGGCGCTGGTCAGCATCCAGAACCCGGTACGACTGGACGACCGCTCGGAGCCGGAGCCGGACGTGGCCCTGCTCGTGCCGAGGGACGACTACGACAGCCGGCATCCGCGCCCGGAAGACGTGCTCCTGGTGATCGAGGTGGCCGATACGTCGCTGGACTTCGACAGGCACGTGAAGCCCCTGCTCTATGCCCGCGCCGGCATCCCCGAACTCTGGGTGGTCGGGCTGCGCGAGGAACGGGTCCACGTGTACCGCCGCCCCGGCCCGAACGGCTACGCCGAGCAGGCGGTCATCGAACGCGGCGGCGCGCTGCGAATCACCGCGCTTCCCGACGTGGACGCCATCCCCGTTGACGCGATGCTCGACTGAACCGGTCCCGCCGCCGGACGGCCGAAACCGCACCCTCGGGTTCGGCGCCGCCGCTTCTACCGCGCAGGCTCCCGGTCAACCGCCGAGGCGCCGACCGCAACGGGGAGCCATCATCCACGTTCCGTCGCGATCCTGACGCCAGTAGCGCACGGCCGGCGGCGCGGGCCGGTCCGCGTAGGGCTCGATCTGCACGAAGCTGTAGCACGGGGGCAGCGCCTCCGGCTGCAGCGACTCCAGCAACTCGGCCGCCGGCACGCCCAGGCGCCGGCGGTGCTCGTCGAGCTGCCGGGGGGTCGCGGTGCGCTGCCACGCGCCGCCGTTGATGACGATCGGGGTCGCGGCCCCGCGCACCGGCGAGAAGCCGTCGACGACGTAGGTCAGGCCGGCCTCGACGCGGGTGAAGTTGCCCTGGCGGTAGTCGGCGAGATGGGTGTGCCCGTGGACCATGACGGCGACGGGCCGGGGGTCCGTCAACTGCTCGAGGTGGCGGCGGAACACGCGGTCGCGCGAGCCCCAGAAGTACTCGAACCGCGGCGCGGCGGTCTCGGGGGTGCGCGGGCACTCGGCCACCGGCGGGCCGGTGGGGTCGAGCTGGGTCAGGATGCGCTCGAAGCGCCGCCGCGCCCGGCGGAGGGCGGCGCGGTGGTCGCAGAGGGCGGTCAGCTCGTCGTCGCTCAGCCCGTCCATGAGGGCGGTCAGGCGGCCGGCGTCGAGGGCGCGCGCGGCGAGCGGCTTGAACCGGTCGTCGTCGGGCAGCGAGTCGACGAGGAACCGCGGCCCCGCCCCGCGCACCGCGGCCAGGTCCCACGCGGGCGGCTCGACGTCGCCGCGGTCCAGGTCCATCCGGAACTGCTGCCACGACATGCGGAAGAGCAGGAACCGCAGCAGGTCGGCCGCCGCCGGCCCCGCGTCGTCCGCCCCCGCGGCGGCGAGGGCCTCGCGCACGCCGGCGCCGTTGTCGGCGAGGTTGTCGACAATCGGAAACCGCGGCTCGTAGCGGTCGTACAGCGCCTGCACCACCGACTGCCCCCACGGCCGCGCGAGGTGCCGCCGCCCCGAGCGGGTCACGAACGGGGCCGGCCAGTCGTCGAACCGGTCGGCGCGGTGCTCGATCTGGTGCCCGTGTTCGGCGTGGATCAGCCCGTCCGCCGAGCGCCAATAGCCGTCCCCGGCCACGCTCACCCGCCCGGGGACGGCCCCGAACGCCTCAGCGGCGCGCCGGCCGACCGCGGGAAACAGCAGCGCGGCGTCGTGGTCGCCGGGCACGAGCACGAGCCGGTTGTCGCCGGCGCCCGCGAACGCCGCGAGGGCGGCCATCTCGTCCCCGTGCGCCTCGATCACGCGGTCGAGACGCGCCAGCGCCTCGGCCTCGGTGCACCCCAGGGCCGGGTCGTCGTAGGCGCAGGCGCCGTCGCCCGCCTGCAGCAGCTCGAACGTGTCGCCGTTCAGCACGAGGTCGGTCGCCGCGCCGCCCTCCTCCGCCAGGGCCGCCAGGAACGCCTGGAGGTCGTCCGACCACCGGAAGTCCTCGAAGGGCGACCACGCGCCGTCCGACCCGCGCCCCTCGCCCAGGCGCAGGTCGCCCATCACCACGACCCGGCGCGGCCCCTCGCCCGCGCCCTGGGCGTACGCCGGGGAGGCCGACATGGCGATGGCGACGACGAGCAGGCACAAGCCGGAAACCGCGGCCCGCCGACTCCGACTCCCGCCGAAACGGGCCCCCGACGGTTCGCGCCGCTCCCCGGCGCCGGCCCGCCCCACCGCAACCGCCGGCCGACGGCGCGGCGCACCACCCGGACCTCCCGCCGGCCGCCCTCGCTGATCCACGGCGCAGGCTCCTCCCGCCGGAGCCGTCACCCGCCGATACGGACGATCCGCTAGCAACGGCGCATGCGCCGGGACGGCGCAGGCTCCTCCCGCCGGAGCCGTCACCCGCCGGCTCCGCGTCCCACCCCCGGCACCCGCCGGGCGTTCACGCCGTTCCCCGGCACAGCTTCCGGACGCGAATTCGCGCATCATGGCTACTCCCCCTGCGCCAGCGAGAGACGCACGATCTCCCGATCGTTGCGGACCACCACGTGGCGGTTCGCATAGGCGGGATGCGACCAGTTGACGGCGCGGCCCGACAGCCGCCGCCGCACGTAGGGGTGCGTGGGCTCGATGAGGGGCGCGCGGCTGACCTCGTCGTAGCCGTCCGGCGAGAACCGCGCGATGACGAGGTCGCCGGTGTCGGTGTTGACGAAGTAGCGGTCGCCGTTGCGCACGAAGAACGCGGTGGCCCAGTTGGCGCTCTCGCCGATCAGGGCCTCGGTCTCCCACACGCGGCGGCCCGTCGCCGCCTCCAGGCACCGGAGGACGCCGTGGCCGTCCACGCCGTAGACGTGGTCGCCGTGGATGAGGGGGGTGCTCATGACCGAGTTCAGGGTGTCGAAGTCGAAGCCGTAATCGGGGTCGCTCTCGCCGACCCCCTCCCAGAGGATTTCGGCCCCGGGGCGGTCCTCGTCGAGCAGCAGCATGCGGGCCCCGCCGTACTGCGACGTGAAGAAGAGGTAGCGGCCCGCGTGGACGGCGGTGGCGGGGTTGATGCCCATGTCGACGATGTGGCGGATCTCCCAGTACACCTCGCCGGTCTCGGGGTCGAGCGA
>CAXXTG010000078.1:0-15300 GCA_963666855.2 Vicinamibacterales bacterium | reverse complement strand
TCTGGGTGTGGAAGCGCAGCTTCCACGACCGCTCGTCCCGCGCCCCGAAGCGGTCGCGCATCGCCGCCGCCCACAGGGCGCGGGCGGCGCGGTACTTCGCGATCTCCTCGAAGAAGTCGTTGTGGGCGTTGAAGAAGAACGAGATGCGGGGGGCGAAGCGGTCGACGTCGAGGCCCGCGTCCACCCCGTGCTGCACGTACTCGATGCCGTCGCGCAGGGTGAACGCCAGCTCCTGCAGGGCCGTCGCCCCCGCCTCGCGGATGTGGTAGCCGCTCACCGAGATGGTGTTCCAGCGCGGCGTCTCGCGGGCGCAGAAGGCGAACGTGTCGGTGACGAGGCGCATCGACGGGGCGGGCGGGTAGATGTACTCCTTCTGGGCGATGTACTCCTTCAGGATGTCGTTCTGCAGGGTGCCCGACAGCGCGGTCCACGGGACCCCCTGGCGCTCGGCGGCGACCAGGTACATCGCGAAGATCATCGCGGCCGGCGAGTTGATGGTCATCGACGTGGTGACCGCGCCGAGGTCGATGCCGTCGAAGAGCCGCTCCATGTCGGCGATCGAGGCGACGTTGACCCCGCACTTGCCGACCTCGCCGCGCGAGAACGCGTGGTCGGGGTCGCGCCCCATCAGCGTCGGCAGGTCGAAGGCCACGCTGAGGCCGGTGCCCCCCGCCGCGAGCAGCTCCTGGTAGCGCCGGTTGGTCTCCTCCGGGGTGCCGTAGCCGGCGAACTGCCGCATCGTCCACAGCTTGCCGGCGTAGCCGGCGGCGTGGATGCCGCGGGTGTAGGGGAACTCGCCCGCGGGCGGCGGCGGCTCGACCCCGCGGAGGTCGTCGGCGGTGTACAGCGGCTCGACGGGCCGTCCAGAGACGGTCGTATGCTGTGCGGCCGGCGCGGGCGGGGCCGTCGCCCCGGTAGTCCTGGTCATCGGCGGTCTGATCGTAGGTGGTCGGAGCGTCAGCGCGTATCTTACCAGCCGCAACCAGCCCGCCCCTCGAACGCGTTTTTCTCGTGCACCGGGCCACGGCCGTGCTTGGCCCGCCTCGACCTGATCGGCGCGGTATCGGGCGGTGGCACGAGACGGCCCCGCCGGCGGTCGCCGGCGCCTTCCGACTCGACGCGACCCCCGCGCCGCTCGGGGCGTTGACACGACTCGGGTCCTGGTTCAAACTCTGCAGACACCGTGAAGAGGTCTGTACAGCGCCGTAGAACGACTCTCGATGGAGCGGCTCTCGCCGCCCTGACTGCTGCTCGCATGGCGGCGCCGGGCGCGGCGGCCCAGGACGTCCGGGTGGACGCCCCCATCCCGCACGTGCGGGGGCAGAGCGTGTCGCCCTCGTTCGAGGGCTGGTACCGCAACCCCGACGGCACCCGCAGCCTCGTGTTCGGCTACTTCAACCGGAACTACGACGAGCGGCTCGACATTCCCGTCGGCCCCGGCAACCGCTTCGAGCCGGGCCCCGCCGACCGGGGGCAGCCCACCCACTTCCTGCCGCGGCGGCAGACGGGGATGTTCGCGGTGGTCGTGCCCGCCGACTTCGACGGGCGGCTGACGTGGTCGCTGACCGCATACGGCGAGACCATCGCCATCCCCGGGCACCTGCGCCCCGAGTGGGAGATCGACGCGCTGCAGGAGGTGACGAGCGGCAACACGCCGCCCGTCGTCCGGTTCGGGTCGCCGGACGGCGAACCGGGGCAGGGGCAGTACGGGGTCCGGTCGGGGTCGGCGGTGGCGGCGGCGGTGTCCGAGCCGGCGCCGGTCACGGTGTGGGCGACCGACGACGGGGTCCGCAAGCGGCGCGCGGCGGATCGGCCCAACCAGTTCGGACTGGTGTGGAGCAAGTACCGCGGGCCCGGCGCGGTGGCCTTCGAGACCGCCGCGCCCGAGACCGACGCCGCCGGGCAGGCGGTGACGACGGCGACGTTCGACGCGCCGGGCCGCTATGTGCTGCGCGTCCTCGCGTGGGACGACTCGGGGGGCCAGGCCGCGATCATGGCCGGCGGCTTCTTCTGCTGCTGGACCAACGGCTACCTGACGGTCGACGTCGCCGAATAGCGAATCGTCCGCCGGCGCGCCGCGCGGGCGGCGTCCCGGAGCGGACCAGGAAACGGTTGGAGACGGTTCGGAACACGCCTGGAGACAGACGATGACACAGACTACGAGACGCCGCGGTTCGCGGCTCGCATTGTCCGCCGCCGCGTTCGCGCTGGCCGGCGGCACCGCCGCGACCGCCGGCGCGCAGACCGCCGAGGTCACCTTCAGCCGCGACGTGGCCCCCATCCTCCAGCGGAGCTGCCAGGGCTGCCACCGCGCCGGCCAGATGGGGCCGATGGCGCTGACGAGCTACCAGGAGGTGCGCCCCTGGGCCCGCGCCATCCGCACCAAGGTGGTCGAGCGGTCGATGCCGCCCTGGCACCTCGACAAGACCGTCGGCATCCAGGCGTTCGAGAACGACATCTCGCTGAGCGACGCCGAGATCGACACCGTCGCGCGCTGGGTCGACGCCGGCGCCCCGCGCGGCAACCCCGCCGACCTGCCGCCGCCGGTCGAGTGGCCCGACGGCGACGTCTGGCACTTGGCCGAGCGCTTCGACCGCCAGCCCGACCTCGTGATTACCTCCGAGCCGTGGACGCAGAGCGCCGAGGGGCAGGACCAGTGGTGGCAGCCGATCATGGAGACCGGGCTGACCGAGGACCGCTGGGTGTCGGGCATCGAGGTGCGGCCGTCGGAGCGGCGCATCACCCACCACGCGGTCGTCTACCTGCAGCAGGAGGAGCAGCCCGGCGACCACGAGGCGGTGGTCGACGTGCCGGGGCGGGGCACCTACCTGACCGAGTTCGCGGTGGGCAAGATCGGCGACGTCTTCCGCGAGAACACCGGCAAGCTGATGAAGGCGGGCTCGCGCCTCGCCTTCGACAACCACTACCACTCGGTGGGCGAGGAGCTGGTCGACTCGACCGCGGTGGGGGTCTGGTTCCACCCGAAGGGCTTCGTGCCCAAGTACCGCGTGCACGGCGGCGCCCTCGGCGTGCGGCAGGCCATGGACACCCTCGACATCCCGCCCGGCAAGGTGACCGTGCACCACGCCTACGTGCCCCTGGCCCTGCCCGCGCGGCTCGAGAACTACCAGCCGCACATGCACATCCGGGGCAAGGCGATGTCGATGGAGGCGATCTACCCCGACGGCCGGGTCGAGATGCTGAACCACGTCGCCAACTTCGATTTCAACTGGCACGTGAACTACGTGTACACCGACGACTCGGCCCCGGTGCTGCCCGCGGGCACGGTCATCAAGCTGACCGCGTGGCACGACAACACCGAGTCGAACCGGGCGAACCCGGACCACACGCAGTGGGTGGGGTGGGGCCAGCGCAGCTACGACGACATGTACCACGCGCACGTGAACATCACGTACCTCACCGACGAGGACTACGAGCAGATCATCGCGGACCGGCAGGCGGGCCGGACCGACGACTGAGAACCCCTGGCGGTGAAGGCCCCGCGTTGCGCCGGACGAACGCAGCGGGGCCTTTCACCACGGGCTCCTGGGCTCCTGAGGACGCCGGCGTAACGTGGAGACACCGCTCACGCCGCTCGAGTTCCAGCGCCGCTCGCGGGCGCTCTATCCCGACCGCGAGTGCGTGGTGGACGGCGGCGACCGCCTGACCTACGCGCAGTTCTTCGACCGGTGCGACCGGTGGTCGGCCGCGCTGCAGCGGCTCGGCGTGCGCAAGGGCGACCGCGTCGCGTACCTCTCGCTGAACACCGCGTCGCACCTCGAGTCGTTCTACGCGGTGCCGCAGATCGGCGCGGTCCTCGTCCCCATCAACTTCCGGCTCAAGCCGCAGGAGATCGCCTACATCGTCCAGCACTCGGGGGCGAAGGTGGTCTGCGCCCACGCCGAGTTCCTCGACACCGTCGACGAGATCCGCGGCGAGTGCTCCGGCGTCGAGCACTACGTGGCCCTCGAGGGCACGCGCGACGGGTGGCTCGACCACCGGGCGCTCCGTGACGGGGAGTCGGGGGCGGTGGACCGCCCGCCGGTCGACGAGCGCGACCTGCTGACCATCAACTACACGAGCGGCACGACATCGCGGCCCAAGGGGGTGATGATCACCCACCGCAACGCGTACATGAACGCGGTGGGGACCCTGGTGCACCTCCCCATGACCTGCGCGGACCGGTACCTGTGGACGCTGCCGATGTTCCACGCGAACGGGTGGACGTTCGTGTGGGTCGTCACCGCCGTCGGGGGCGCCCACGTCTGCCTCCGCAAGGTCGATCCGGTTCAGGCGTTCGGGCTGATCCGCGACGAGGGCGTGACCATGCTCTGCGCGGCCCCGACCGTCCTCATCGGGCTGGCCGGGTGCCCGCCCGAGCAGCGGGGGGAGGTTCCGGCCGGGGTGCGCGTGGTGACCGCGGGGGCCCCGCCCGCGGCGGCGACGATTCAGCGGGTCGAGGACGGGTTCGGGTGGGACCTCACCCATGTCTACGGCCTCACCGAGACCGCCCCGTTCATCACGGTGTGCGAGCCGCGGCCCGAGCACGCGGGGCTCTCGGCGGCCGACCGCTCGGTGGTCAAGGCGCGCCAGGGGGTGGAGCTGATCACGTCGGGCGAACTCCAGGTCTTCGACGAGGAGGACCGGCCGGTGCCGCGCGACGCGCAGACCCTGGGCGAGATCGTGGTGCGCGGCAACGTGGTGATGGCCGGCTACTACAACGATCCCGAGGCCACCGCGAAGGCGATGCGGGGCGGGTGGTTCCGCAGCGGCGACGCCGCCGTCGTGCACCCCGACGGCTACCTGGAGATCCGCGACCGGTTCAAGGACGTCATCATCAGCGGCGGCGAGAACATCTCGTCGGTCGAGGTCGAGGGCGTGCTGATGCGCCACGCCGGCGTCCAGGAGGTCGCCGTCGTCGGCATGCCCGACGAGAAGTGGGGCGAGACCCCCCACGCGTTCGTCGTGCCGGCCCCGGGGGCGGCGCCGGACGAGGCCGAGCTGATCGCCTGGGCGCGCGAGCGGATGGCCCACTTCAAGGTGCCGCGCAAGTTCCGGTTCGTGGAGGAGCTGCCGAAGACCGCCACCGGCAAGATCCAGAAGTACGTCCTGCGGAGCGGCCGGGCCGCCATCGCGACGCAGTAGCGGCGCCGCGGGGCCGGACGCGGTTGGCGGTGCCACAGGACAAACCGGTTGGCGGTGCCACTGGGACGGGACGCGGTTAGGTTGGGCCGTGCCGCGGGACGGGCGCGGTTGGCCGCGCCCCGTTGGCGGGAAGCCGCGCCGTCGTCGGCGGGATGCGGCGGCTCCCGGGCCGGAACGGCCGGGCGGCGACCGGTGCCGCAGGCGGAGTTCCCGGGGCGGGAGTCGGCGGGCCCGCCGACGTATGCCACACAGCGATGACCGCCCTCCCTTCGCTCCCACCGCCCGCCGCCGCGCCGTCGGGGGCCCCCGCGGCCGACGCCGCCCGGTGTCTCGCCGCCATCGAGCGCAAGGTGCTGTGGCTCAGCACCTGGATGATCCACCACGCGAACCACGTGCGGGCGAGCCGCGACGGCCTCAAGGTCGGCGGCCACCAGGCGTCGTGCGCGTCGATGGTCACGTTGATGACCGCGCTCTATTTCGACGTCCTGCGCCCCGCCGACCGGGTCGCGGTCAAGCCCCACGGCAGCCCCGTCTTCCACGCCATCCAGTACCTGCTCGGCAACCAGACCCGCGACCAGCTCGAGCGGTTCCGCGCGTTCGGGGGCGCCCAGTCCTATCCGTCCCGCACGAAGGACCGGGACGACGTGGACATCTCGACCGGCTCGGTCGGGATGGGGGTGGCGATGACGAGCTTCCTGGCCCTCGCCCAGGAGTTCCTGCGGACGCGGGGGCTCGCGCCCGCCGACGGGCCGCCGGGACGGATGATCGCAATCGCCGGCGACGCGGAGTTCGACGAGGGGAACGTGTTCGAGGCCCTGCTCGAGGCCTGGAAGCACCACGTCACCGACGTCTGGTGGATCGTCGACTACAACCGCCAGAGCCTCGACGCCATCGTCGCGGACCGGTTCTTCCACCGCCTCGACACCGTCTTCGAGACGATGGAGTGGCGGGTCGTCACCCTCAAGTACGGCCGCCGCCTCGAGGCGGCGTTCACGCGGCGGGGGGGCGGGGCGCTGCGCCGGTGGATCGACGACTGCCCGAACTCGACCTACTCGGCCCTCGCCTATCAGGGCGGCGCGGCGTGGCGGGCGCGGCTCGTGGGCGACCTCGGCGACACCGGCGGCATCCGCGAGCTGCTCGACGAGCACGACGACGACGGCCTCCACCGGTTGATGACCAACCTCGCCGGCCACGACCTCGACACCGTTCGCGGGGCGTTCCACGAGGCGGCGAAGGACCACGTCCCGACGTGCTTCATCGCCTATACCATCAAGGGCCACGGGCTGCCGTTCGAGGGGCACAAGGACAACCACGCGGGCCTGACCAACCCGCAGCAGATAGCCGCCCTCCGCGACGGGATGGGCATCGCCGAGGGCGACGAGTGGGACCCGTTCGCGGGCCTCGACGTCCCCCCCGTGACGCTCCAGGCGTTTCTCGACGCCGTGCCCTTCAACCAGGCGGCGACGCGCCGCCACGATGCCCCGCGCATCGCCGTGCCGGCCGCGATCGAGACCCCTCCCGGCGACCCCCTGTCGACCCAGGCCGGCTTCGGCCGCGTGCTCGCCGACGTCGCGCGCCGGCACCCCGACCTCGCCGACCGCATCGTGACCACCTCGCCCGACGTCACGGTGTCGACGAACCTCGGGGGCTGGGTCAACCGCCGCGGCGTCTTCGCCCGGTCGGCGCAGGCCGACGCGTTCCGCGGCGACCGGCCCCTGTCGGCCCAGGACTGGACGATGGGGCCGGGGGGCCAGCACCTCGAGCTGGGCATCGCCGAGAACAACCTGTTCGTGCTGCTCGCCGCCCTGGGCTTGGCGGGGCCGTTGTTCGGGACCCGGCTGCTGCCGGTGGGCACCCTCTACGACCCGTTCATCAGCCGCGGCCTCGACGCCCTCAACTACGCCTGCTACCAGGACGCGCGGTTCATCCTCGTCGCCACCCCGTCCGGGGTCAGCCTCGCCCCCGAGGGGGGCGCCCACCAGTCGGTGGTGACGCCCCTCATCGGCATGGGGCAGCCCGGCCTGACCGCGTTCGAGCCGGCCTACGTGGACGAGCTGGCCGAGATTCTGCGCTGGAGCTTCGAGCACATCCAGGCCGACGACGGCGGGGCCGTCTACCTGCGGCTGTCGACCCGGCCCCTCGCGCAGCCGCGGCGCGAGCTCGCGCCCGCCGACCGGGCCGGCGTCGTGGACGGCGGGTACTGGTTGATTCCCCCCGCGCCGGGGGCCGAACTCGCGATCGTCGTCTCGGGGCCGGTGGTCGTCGAGGCGGCGGAGGCCCACCGGCAGATCGCCGAGGACCTGCCGGGCGCCGGCGTGCTGGTGGTCACGTCCGCGGACCGCCTGCAGCAGGGGTGGATGCGCGCGGTGAAGGCGGGACGGCCGGACGACGCGCGCGTGCGGCGGCTGCTCGAACCGCTGGCCCCGACGGCGGGGCTCGTCACGGTCCTCGACGGGCACCCCGCGACCCTGTCCTGGCTCGGGTCGGTGGGCCGGCACCGGGTGCAGCCCCTCGGGGTCACCCAGTTCGGCCAGTCGGGCGACATCCCCGACCTCTACCGGGCGTGCGGGCTCGACGTCGACGCCATCCTCGACGCCGCGGCCCGGCTGTGCGTGGCGCGGGGGGCCGCGGCGTAGACCCGCGCGGTTCCGGTGCCGTAGGTCGGTGGTCCGGGTGGGGCGCAGGGATGTCGGCATCCCCCATTCGACTGTCCGCGGCGGGCTTGTCACGCGTCTCTCGTGCGCGGGCGGTATGATGGTGACGGGCTCGCGCCCGCGGCCCGGCCGCGGCATGGGTGCCCGGACGGACAGGAATCCGGGCGCGGGTCAGCCGTGTCGGATCGGCAGAGCGTGAGCGGCGGGCGGGCCGGCATGAGCGTGGAGCGGCGAGAAGCGGGAGGGCGGGCGACATGAGCGGGACCGCGGCGGCCGAGAAGACGGCGACGAGCGCGGCCGCGGCCACCTCGCAGGCGGCGCTCGGCGCCCTGCTGTCCGACATCCTGCCGTGCCAAGGGTGCTGGAGCGACGAGGCGTACCTGTGGCTCACCGATCACGGCGGCCGTCTCGTCGAGTTCACCGACGGCCGCATCGAGGAACTGCCCTTGCCGACCTCCACGCACCAGGCGGTTCTTCTCTGTCTCTATCGCCTGTTCCACGACTATCTCCGGCCGCGCGGCGGCGTCGTCATGGTGTCGGCCTTGCGGATGCGCGTCCGCGAGGGCAAGTTCCGCGAGCCCGACTTGCTGATGTTGCGCGATCGCTCGGACCCCCGCTACCAGGATCGCTACTGGCTGGGCGCTGATCTGGTGGCCGAGGTCGTCAGCCCGGACGACCCGGACCGGGACCTGGTCGAGAAGCGCGCCGACTACGCCGAGGCGGGAATTCCCGAGTACTGGATCGTCGACCCCCGCGACGAGATGATCACCGTCCTCGCGCTGGAGGAAGGGGGCTACGTCGAGCGGGGCGCATACCGCCGCGGCGGCATGGCCGCGTCGCCCCTGCTCGACGGATTCACCGCCGATGTGGACGCGGTGTTCGACGCCCCGGAATCGGGCGGATGAGCGGTCGCGACGCAGCCCGCGGCCGCGTACGCTGTAGCCGGTCCGCGAACGCCGGCGACTCGACCCGCGTGAGCCGGCGTCGCCCGCGTCGGCGGACCGCGACAGGATGCCCGGCGAGGAGGGGATGGCCGAGACTGCCGAGACTGTAGAGATCCGACTTCCCCGGCTGGCCGATTCCGTTACATCGGTCAAGTTCGGCGCGTGGCTGAAGCAGGCGGGCGATCGGATCGAGGCGGGTGAGCCGATCGCCGAGGTCGAGACCGACAAGACCACCGTCGAGCTTGAGGCGCCCGCCGCCGGCGTGCTGTGCGACCTTCGCGTCCCCCCGGGCGCGGAGGGCCTGGAGGTCGGCGCCGTGCTCGGGCGGATCGACCCCGCCTTGGGCGGGCCCGCGGGTGCGGCCCCGGCCGGGGCGGCTTCGGTCGAAGTGCGGGCGGTTCGGGGAGCGGCGTCGGCGGCGTTCGACGGGGTGCCCGCCACGCCGTCCGGGCTTCCGCCGGCCGCCGCCGGGCTTCCGCCGGCCGCCGCCGGGCTTCCGCCGGCCGCCGCCGGGCTTCCGGCCGCCGCCGAGCCCCCGTCGGCCGCCGTCGAGCCCCCGTCGGCCGCCGCCGGGCCCACGGCTACCTCGGGCGCTGCGCCGGCCGGGGCGGCGGCGGAAGCCCCCGCGGCGACGCCGCTGGCCCGCCGCATGGCCGCCGCGGCCGGGATCGACCTGTCCGCCGTCCGCGCCGCCGGCCCCGACGGCCGCATCCGCAAGACGGACATCGACCGGGCGCTCGCCGAGCGGCGGGTCACGCCCGGTGATGGGGACCCACCCTCTGTACGGGTGGTGCCCGCGGGAGCGGGGGCCGCCGCGGGAGCGGGCGCGCCTTCCGGCGACGGCGCGCCCTCCGGCGACGGCGCGCCCTCCGGCGACGGCGCGCTCTCCGGCGACGGCGCGCCCTCCGGCGACGGCGCGCCCTCCGGCGACGGCGCGCCTTCCGGCGCCGGCGGGGAACCCTTCGCGGCGGCGCCGGTCGGACCGGTTTCGCCCTCGGCGCCTCCGGCCTCGCCGGCGGAGGCGGGGGCATCGGCGGACGCGGAGCCGCCCCACCGCGAGCATCCCCTCACCGCCATGCGGCGGGTCACCGCCACCCGCATGCAGCGGGCCAAGCAGACCGTCCCGCACTTCTACCTGCGGACCGAGTGCCGGGTCGACGCCGCGCTGCGGTTCCTCGCCGCCGCCAAGCGCGGCCTGCCGGACGCGCCGCCCACCCTCACCGACCTGGTCGTCCGCGCCGCCGCCTGCGCGCTGCGCGCGGTGCCCGCGGCCAACTCCGCGTGGGTGGACGGCGCCGTCCGCGTCTACGGGCGGGTCGACGTCGCGGTGGCCGTCAACACCCCCCACGGCCTGGTCGCGCCGGTGGTCCGGGGCGCGGACGGGAAGGACCTGGGGACCATCGCCCGCGAGACCCGCGCCCTCGCGGCGCGGGCGCGCGGGGGGCGCCTCGCCCCCGCCGAGTACGCGGGCGGCACGTTCACCGTGTCGAACCTGGGGATGTACGGCGTCGAGAGCCTCTACGCCATCGTCAATCCGCCGCAGAGCTGCATCCTCGGGGTGGGGGCGGCGACCCGCCGCCCGGTGGCGGACGGCGACGGGGTCGGGGTGGGCGCGGTCATGGCCTGCACGCTCTCCGCCGACCACCGGGTCATCGACGGCGCGGCGGGGGCCGGACTGCTGGAGGCGATCAAGTCGCGTCTCGAGCAGCCCGGCCTGATGCTGCTCCAGGAGCCCCCGCCGGACCCCCGCTGACGTCCATGCGCGCCCTCGCCGGTCTGCTGCACGCGGCGTTTCACGAGCCCGACACCGCCCTCTACCGGTACGTCCAGGGCACGGTGTGGACGCTCATCCTGACGTCCATCCTCCTCCTCGTGGTCGAGGCCCTGCTGCCCGCCGGCAGCCCCGCCGCGCCCCTGGTGCGGCGCCTCGACGTCGGGCTGCTGTCGACCTTCGCGGTCGAGATCCTGCTGCGTGTCGGGTCGTACCGGCCGCCGGCGCTGGCCATCTTCCGGCACCCCCCCGGGGGGAGGCTCCGGACCCACCTGAGGGGCCGGCTCCAGTACCTGATGCGGCCCATCATGCTGGTCGACATCCTCGCGGTGCTGGCCCTGTTCCCCGAGCTGCGGGGCCTGCGGGCCCTGCGGCTGCTGCGGCTCCTGCGCTCCAGCCGGCTGTTCCGCTATCACAACCCGTTCGCCATCCTCCTGCAGGCGTTCGAGGAGAACGGGGTGCTGTTCACCCTCGCGTTCGGGGTCCTCGGGATGGCGACGCTGCTCGGCGGCACCAGCATGTACCTGGTGGAGGTCCGGGACAACCCGGACATCGCCACGCTCCTCGACGGGATGTGGTGGGCGCTGGTGACGACGACGACGGTCGGGTTCGGCGACATCGCGCCGGTCACGGGGCTCGGACGCATCGTCGGCGCGGTGATGATGGTGGCCGGCATGTTCACGCTGGCGCTGTTCGCGGGCATCGTCGGGTCGAGCCTCGTCAGCAGCGTCGTCAGCGTCCGGGAGGAGCAGTTCCGCATGAGCGACTACGTCAACCACATCGTCGTGTGCGGGTACGACCAGAGCACCCACCTGATGCTGGAGGCGTTGCGGGCCGAGCTCGACCTGGTGGAGACGCGGGTGGTGCTGTTCGACACCCATGAGCGGCCGCGCGACGTGCCGCCCGAGTTCCTGTGGGTGCAGGGGGACCCGACCAAGGAGAGCGAGCTCGACAAGGTCCGGCTGACGCACGCGTCGGGGGTGATCGTGACCGGCGAGCGGGACACGGCGCCCCAGGCGGCCGACGCCCGAACCATCCTCATCACGTTCACCATCCGGTCCTACCTCGGCCGCCGGCGCGGTCAGGTGCGCCGCCGCCGGTTCCCGGTATACGTGGTGGTCGAGATCCTCGATTCCGAGAACGTCGACCACGCGCGCAAGGCCGGCGCCGACGAGGTGCTGGAGACCCGCCGCATCGGCTACGCGATGATCGCCCATGCGGTGGGCTACCACGGCACCGCCACCGCCATGAGCCGGGTGCTGCTGTCGGGGGCGCACAACGTGTACGTCGGGGTGCTGCCCGGCGGGCGCGCCGAGCCGGTGCCGTTCGGCGAGCTGCTGGCCGAGATGGAGCTGTCGAGGCGCGGCGGCCTCGTCGTGGGGGTGCGGACCCCGGCCGGCGACGAGGTGATCAACCCGCCCAAGGAGTACCTGCTGCAGCCCGACGCGCACCTGCTCTATCTGGCCGAGAAGCCGCTGCTCGACCCGCCGGAATGACGGTCCGGCACCGCCCGTAACCGCCCGGCGCGCGGCCGAACCGCGCTATACTGCGGCGTTTCGCCACGCAACCGTCGGCCGCCCGCCGGGGCGGCCCCCCGAGGAGGACTCATGACCACGAAGCGCGCGCTGACGGCGCTGATACTGGCCGTGCTGGCGGCACCGATGCCGGCCGCGGCCCAGCAGGAAGAGACCTACGACTACTGGAAGTTCCAGCGCGAGATGGTCCGCTACGGACAGCAGGCCATCTTCATGTGCAACGGGCTGTTCACGTCGAACCGCGGCCTGGAGGACGTCTTCGCCCAGGAGCTCGCGTTCCTGCCCCGGCCGGTGGGGACGCCGCGGGGCGGCGACTACGTCATCGACGAGAAGCGGAGGGCGGTGGCCATCGGGACGCCGGGGGGCACCCCGGTCATGCGCGCGGCGTTCCGCGAGGGCGTCGGCTGCGTCATCCTCGCCCCCGACCAGACCTTCGAGGACATCGACTCGCTGCCGATCCTCGAGCTCCCGTACCCGGACGGCGACCCCGCCGAGATTCCCTGGCCGGACGGCGACCTCGTCGCCGAGACCGCCCCGTCGCCGTCCATCGACGCCGCCGCCATCCAGGCCGCCTCGGACTGGGCCTTCGACCGCGGCACCCCCGAGCAGGACACGCTGAGCCTGCTCATCGTGCACGAGGGGCAGATCATCCACGAGCGCTACGCGCCGGGCGTCGACGTGACCACGCGCACCCGCACGTGGTCGACGGCCAAGAGCATCGCCGCCACCCTCATCGGGATGCTCGTCGACGACGGCAAACTGAAGCTCGACGAGCCCCTCGGCTTCGAGTGGCTGCCGCGGGCGCCGTCGCCCGAGACCGACCCGCGCAACGCCATCACCCTGCGCCACGTGCTCAACATGTCGAGCGGCCTCGACGTGGTCGACAACGGCGGCCTCGAGTACGCCACCGGCTCGGGCATGTCCTACTGGGCGGGGGCGAGCTCGGTGCGCGGCGCCCTGCGCCAGGCCCTCATCCGCGAACCCGGCACCAACTGGGACTACGAGAACTACGACACCCTGCTCGCGGTCCTCAAGATGAAGCAGGCCCTGGGCGACGACGAGACCTACCGCGAGTTCCCGCGGCGCGCCCTGCTCGACAAGATCGGCATGCGCAACACGCTGGTCAGCACCGACCGCTTCGGCGACTTCATCCTCAGCAGCCAGGTTTACACCAACGCCCGCGACCTCGCCCGCTTCGGCCTGCTGTATCTGCAGAACGGGGTGTGGAACGGCGAGCGGCTGATCTCGGAGGAGTGGATCGACTTCGTGCGCACCCCGGCCCCGGCCACGGTCGGGCGCGGCGGCCAGTACGGCGGCCAGTGGTGGCTGGTGCCCGAGAACCGGAACGACGTGCCGAAGGACGCCTACTCGACCTCGGGCAACCGCGGCCAGTACGCCGTCGTGGTGCCGTCGCACGACCTCGTCATCGTGCGCCGCGGCCTCGACTGGGGCCGCCAGGGCTTCGACCGCTGGGGGCTGGTCCGCGAGGTCCTGAAGGCGGTGCGGACGCCGACCGACGAGGGGCAGTAGCCCCGGTCCGGGGGGCGCCGACGGTCCGGGGAGTCTGGGCTGCTTCCGCTGCGCAGACTCCCCGGCAATCAACCGCCGGTGCGGCGGCCGAGGCGGACCACGATGTCGTACTCCCCCTTGGTCACCGGCTGCACGGACAGCCGGCTGCCCTTCTGGACCACCTTCATGGCTTCCAGGCCGGGCGTCGTCTTGAGGGCGGCCAGCGGCACGGTCTCCGCGAACCGCTCCACGAACGCCAGGTCCACCATGTACCAGACGGGGGCGTCGGACTTGCTGCGGGCGTCGAAGTACTTGTGGCCGGGCTCCCACGCGTAGTGGTCGGGGTAGCCGGTCCGGCAGATCTTCGCGAGCCCGGAGACCCCGGACGGGTCGGCGTTCGACGCGTAGAACAGCACCGCGTCGCCCACCCGCATCTCGTCGCGCATGAAGTTCCGGGCCTGGAAGTTGCGCACCCCCTCCCAGCACGTCTCCCCGTCGCGCGCCAGGTCGTCGATGCTGTAGGCGCTCGGCTCGCACTTCATCAACCAGTAGCGTTTCGGCATGCCCGCTATTGTCGGCGGGGGAGGGGCGGCGGCACAAGTCGTGATACGCTGGCTTCCGTGAGCGATGCCCGCGCGCTGGATCTGATGCTCGCGTGGGGCTCGACCTGATCCTGTAGCGAAGACCCTTCGAGCATAGGATCGTCCTGCGATGGCGTTCGAGCCCAGCGATCTGTGGTCCGCGTGGACTGCGTGTCGATCCGCGCGTGAGGAACAGTTGTTTTCGGATCCGCTGCTCCATGCGGAATTCGAGATCGCGGATGTGCCTCCGGGTTCGGACTTCACGCCCGAACGGATCGAGGTCGACGTGTGTACGCGCCCCAAGCAGAGCGGCGGCGTGCGGACTGAGCTGTTGCCCGACCCACACACCGCGACGCTCCTCCAGGCGGTGGCCGACCGCCTGCGGCGGAACGACGCGGGCACGGCCACGTCAGCGCTCCCGGAGAGCTCGCCGGGCTTGAAGACGCCGGGGGCCCCGCAGCGGCGCGACACGAGCGCGGCCGCGTCAGCGCCCCGGGCTCCTCACGGCGTTCGCCTGGCAGCGAATCAGTACGAAGAGTGGTCCTCCGATGTCCGAACATGGATTCGCAAGGAGCTGGCCGCGGGCCGGTTCGTCGTCTACGCCGATATCGAGAACTTCTTTCAGTCGATTCCCGCCCCGGCCGTCGCGGGCGTCTTGGAGCGGAGCGGCCTCGACCCGCACATCGAGGGGCTGACTACGGGCGTCCTCGATCGGCTGCGGAAGCTTGGGCGCCGCTCTGCCGCCCCCGGTGCAGGGTTACCGGTATGTCCGGGCGATTTCTTCTGGCTCGTCGCCGACCGGGTCCTTGTCAACGTCGATACCGCGCTCGATCGGGCCTCGAACGTCCTGGGGCACACACGCTGGAGCGACGACTTCCTCCTGTCTGCGAGGCCGGGCGCCGAGCGCGCGGCGTTGCGCCGTCTCGCCAGGTGCGCCGGCGACAACGGGTTCAAGCTGAACGCTCGAAAGACACGCGTGTTCTCTTCGTGGCGAGACTACCAAACGCGTCATCTCGCGGCGGAATACGAGAGCGTCAACGACCTGATCGCCGTTCATCGGAATGGGGGTTCCAAGTCGGCAGTCGAGGTGCTTCTGGCGGCTCTGAACTCGTTGGAGAGCGCGGATCGTGAGGGAGCGGCGCGGCTGCTGAAGCGCGCCTA
>CAXXTG010000077.1:0-10018 GCA_963666855.2 Vicinamibacterales bacterium | reverse complement strand
GCGGGTGTGCAGGTACCGCAGCGCCTTGTCCACGGGGCGGTCGCTCCACTTCACCTCGACCAGGTGGATCGGGACCTCGCGGTCGGTCACCACGAAATCGACCTCGCGGCCGTCGACGTCCCGGAAGTACCGCAGGTCGAGGTCGCGCCCGCGGACGTCCTGCTCGTGGTGCACCCACTTCAGCAGGTGAAGGCCCACCAGGTTCTCGAAGCGGGCGGCGCGGTCGCGCACCTGGATCCAGTCGTAGTGGTAGTGCTTCCGCGCCTTCTTGACGGCGCGGATCTGCGGCGCGCCGAAGGGCTTGACCCGGACGATGGCGTAGAGGCGTTCGAGAATGTCAAGCCAGCGGCTCACCGCGCCGTGGCTGACCTGCAGATCCTCGCGCAGTGCGTTCACCGACAGCGGCGACCCCACGAGGTCGGTCAGGCGGACCGCCAGCAGCTCGATCGCGCTGATGTCGGCGACCTCCTCCATGTCGCGGATATCCTCCTCGACCAGCCGCATGCGGTACTCGCGCGACCACCTCTTCGCGGCGTCCCGGGAGTCGCTTGTCCACGGTTCGGGGAAGCCGCCCAGGTCGAGGAGCCGGTCGAGTCCGCCCGCGTCCTCGACGCCGAGCTCGGCGACCGACAGAGGGTGGAGGCGCAGCAGATGGTAGCGGCCCTGCAGAGAGTCGCCGCCGTAGCGGTAGTAGTCGAGCCGGCCGCTGCCGGTGACGAGGATGCGGGTTCCGTCCTGCCGGTCGTAGAGGCCCTTGAGGAAGCCGCGCCACCCCTGGAACTTGTGCAGCTCGTCGAAGACGAGCATCGGGGCGTTGGGCAGGCGGCCGCGCAGGATCGCGTCCCGGTGGTCGGGGATGTCCCAGCTCAGGTACCCCGCCGGGTCCGGAAGCAGGCCGCGCGCCAAGGTTGTCTTGCCCACCTGACGCGGACCGGACACGAACACCATCTTCCGTTCCAGATCGGTCCGGATCTGGTCGGCGAGATAGCGCCGGAGGAGTTCCGCCATTGACGTGATGCTAGCATTTTCGCGTCCATGTGAAAAACACCGCCGTGTTTTTCGATCCGGAGCGAAAAATCACGCGTTCGACGCGCTGGATCGACCTGTGAGCGAAGGCCGGGGGTGCCCAATCGAACACGATCGGCCCGTGCGCTCTGATTCCCGGGCCGTCCGCCCCTGGGGGCCGCGCCGTCTCCGAGCCCGCGCCGTCGCGGCGTCCGCGCCGGCCGCCTACCGCGACGGGTAGCCCCCCACCCAGACGGGGCTCGACCACGCCATCGCGTCGTTCACCTGCCGCACCCGCACGTAGTAGTAGTCGCCCTGCCGCGGCGTGTCCTCGTCGGTGAAGTCGAAGCTGACGTCCCGCGGGCCGTTGCGGATGAGGCGGCGCAGGGTGACGCGGTCGTCGGGGTAGTCGTCGATGGGCATCGCGCGACTGATGCCGCCGGCGTTGAGGGTCATCCGCACCCGGCTGGCGGGGATGACGGCGCGGGGCCGGTAGAAGGGCGGCGCCGAGCCGGTCTCGGTGGTTTCCTCGAGGTCGACGGTGACGGCCACGCTGGGGCGGATGCCCGACAGGGTGAGCCGCAGCGAGCTGCTGTCGCCGCGGGTGTGGGTGGCGAAGCGGGCGCCGTTGCCGGTCCGCTCGAGGAACTGGGTGGTCGGGTTGACGAAGTCGGTGGCGGCGACGGCGACGACGTTGGCCCCGGTCACCCGCACCTCGCCGCGCCAGTGGCGCCACCCGCGCGGGGCGTCGCCGGGGTGGACGGGGGTCTCGCCGGACGAGAACGACAGCAGCCACTGCTCGGTGTCGGCGGGCCGGCCGCGCCCCACCGCGTATTCCTCGCTCCAGATGACCTCGTCGTTCTTCAGCAGCTCGACCGACCGGATGGGCGCGGTGCCGACGACCCGCCCCTCGACCTCGCGGACCTCGGCGTACTCGGCCTCCCGCCCCATCGCGGTGCCGTTGACGCTCATGTCGAGGATGATGCGGTCGCCGGTCGTCGCGTAGGTGCGCCGCTGCTTCATGGCGTCGAAGATGGCGTCGCGCGAGCGCTCGGGGGCCATCACCGCGCCGAGGCCGCCGCGCTGGGCGAGCGAGTCGCGGTTCGGGGCGGAGTAGCCGGGGTGCGACAGGTGGTCGTCGGACGCGGCGATGAGCCCCACCCGGTGGCCGTGCGACAGGTACTGCCGGACGAACCAGTTGAAGGTGCCGTGCATCGACATCATCTCGATGAGCGGCTCGAGCTGCGGGTCCGACTGGCGGTAGTCGCCGGGGTTGTGGGCGTGGGGGATGACCAAGACGTCGTCGGGGTCGTAGCGCGCGTGCAGGGCCTGGTAGAGCTCGGACAGGGTGGGGTACTCGACGGCCGACACCGGCGTCCGGTCGGTGGTGTTCCGGTAGAGCACGTTGTGGTGGCCGCCGAACCGGGCCGGCCGCGTCCACTCCCAGCCGAGGTAGGGGATGAACCGGCCGGGGTCGTCGAACGCCTCGACGGCGCTCTTCGACAGCTCCCACTCGGCGTCGTCGAGCCAGACGTCGTGCTCGGAGTGGGTGACGAAGTCGAGCCGGGCGTCGTCGCGGGCGAACGTCATGAAGAAGTCGATGGTGCCGATGCCCTCGGCGTAGCCGGAGTGGCCGTGGGTGTCGCCCCAGAAAATGCGCCGCTCGGGGTCCTCGACGACGAGGACCGGGTTGGCGTCGCCGGTGATCTCGCGGTCTTCGGAGCGGAGGGTGATCCAGTGCGGGCCGGGCTCGTCCAGGGTGAGGGGCACGAGGGTGATGGCCTCCGTGCCGGCCGGGGTGGTGGCACGCACGTCGCCGTTGACGAGCACTTCGAAGGCGGGGATGTCGCCGGTGGCGCGGTTGAAGAATGCGTCCTCGGCCCGCACCGACAGCTCGAACGGCTCGCCGGGCTCGACGACGCTGGGGGCGAAGCCGTGCACGCCGGCCACCCGCGTCCCGCTGACGACGAACGGCAGGATGGGCAGGGGACGCCACTCGCCCGACGCGTCGAGGTCCACGTAGAGGGGCAGGGGCATGCGCGCGCTCGACGTCCCCGTCATCAGCAGCCCCGGCCCGCCGCCGCCGGTGTCGCCGTAGGTGATGGTGACCGTCTCGCCGGGGTCGAGCCGGCCCGCGGCGAGGCGGAAGACGAGGGCCGGCTCGGGCGCCCGGAACCCGCCGTGGGGGCCGCGCGCCATGTAGACGTCGGGCTCGAACCGCGCGTCGCCGTCGCTGGTGGCGATGGTCACGTACCCCTCGCCGGCGGGGTCGTCGGTCTGGAAGGGGCCGTAGTTCATGTTGAAGTGCCGGGCCACCCAGAAGCCGCCGCCGGCCTCCACCGCGCGCGTCCCCGCCGTCCACGTCTGGCGGATGGTCTGGTGGCTGCGCGCCTCGAACGGGCCGAGCGACTCGGCCGCGAGCTCGCCGAGGGCGCCGGGCTCGTCGTGCAGGGTGAACTGGCGGACGAGCCGGTCGACGATCGCCCCCTGGGCGAGGGCCGCCCGCCCGGTCGGGGGCAGGGTGGCCTGCAGCCGCACGCGCGGGCCCTCCAGCCCGACCTCGCCGCCGCCGAGGGCGTAGGCGTCGACCCATTCGTCGAGGATGCGCGCGCGTTCGGCGATGGTCGCTTCGTCGGTCGGGCTCGCCGCGACGTCGGCCTTGAGCTGCTCGACGGCGGCGCGGAGGTTCGGGGACAGGTAGTCGCCGCCGTCGCCGTCGCCGCCCGGCGCGCCGCACGCGGCGGCCCAGCCGGCTAGCGCGAGGGCGGGAATCAAGCGAGAAATAGGTCGCGTCGTGGCTTCAGACCGGCCGTTCACTGGTAGATGGCCTTCCGAGAGGAGAGTCCACCGCCTGGAACCTGCGGTTGGATGGGATCGATGAGATCGTCGACGAGCAGCTCCACGGGCGTGCTGTACACGCGATACCCGCCGTACGGCGATTCTTCCAGGCGGGTGATGACGCCGTCGGCGGCGCTCTTTCGACGATGAAGTTCCGCAAGGGCCTCTTCGAACGTGTCGCAGGGGAAGTCTCTGACCGTACCCGGCGTGGATGTGCCTGGCATGGAACCTCCGGCCGCGGGGCGGACCCCGCAGAATCGATTGCCATCGTACTACGGACCATGGCGGAAGGCGAGCCGAGGCCCCCATCGGATACGGACGGCACGAAACGGCCGACGTATCGGCGTTCCGTCGTCGTCTCGATCCTGGAGTTCTAACAGGATCGCGCGCGGTGCGCCATCGACCGTCTCGCCCCGATGGGCGCGGCCCGCCGGCCTGGAGTCGGCCTTGCTGTGCGCGTAGGTCCGTTCCTGCGCGGTCCCGTCCTCGGCGATCGATCGGATGGAACCGCGGCCGGAAACGCCGTCGGACCCCGATCAGAACATCGCCACCGGGTTCGCGGGGCTGCCCGTCCCGCGGGCGACGTTCAGGGGCAGCAGCATGAACATGAACTCGTGCCGGCCCTCCTCGGCGCAGGCGTCGGCGATGGGCTCGAGCCGCGCGTTGTCGAGCAGGGCGACCCCGAAGTTGAAGAGCACCCCGTGGACCGGCCACGGCAGGCCGTCGGCGCCCATGCGGGCATCCATGAGGTCCCAGCCGAGCAGGGCGACGTCGTGGTCGCGGATGAACTCGGCGCAGCTCGGGTGCAGGCCGGGGCGCCCCGCGCTGCCGTCGTCGCCGCTCTGCATGTACGACTGCCAGCCGCTGTGCACGAGGAGGGCGTCGCCCGGCTCGACGGCGACCCCCTGCGCGGCCGCGATGGCCTCGAGCTCGTCGCCGCGGACGGGGCGGTCCGCCGTCACGTGGGGCTCGCCGCGGTGGCGCGGCACGTCGAGCAGGACGCCCTTGGTGATGACGCCCCGGTTCCAGTGGGTGATGTCGCCGAAGTGGGCGCCCTGGGTGGTGATCTCGGCGTCGGGGTCGCGGCCCTGCCACATGCCGTCGTCGTCCCAGATGTGGCAGAGGGCGTCGATGTGGGTCACGGTCGAGCCGTGGTAGATGAAGCCCAGATAATCCATGACATAGCCGCCCCCGCCGAGCGAGTCCTTGGTGATGAAGTGCTGCGGCGGCTCGAAGACGCGGCTGAGCGAGACGGTGCGGCCGGTGCGCACGAGAGCCGCGGCGGCGGCGCGCTTCTCGGCGGTGATGAGGTTGACGGCGCCCACTTGGTCGTCGTCGCCCCAGCGGCCCCAGTTGCGCCGGTCGCGGTACATGGCGGCGTAGTCGGCGTCGTCGGCCTGCGCCGCCGGGGCGCCGGGGGCCGGCGCCGGGGGCGCCGCCGCCGGTCCGGCCGCGGCGGCCCGGTTGCGGGCCGCCTGGCGGGCCAGGAGCTCCGGGGGAGAGAAGGTCCCGGCGCCGGGGCCGGAGCGGCCCGCGGGCGCGGTCAGGGCCGCGGCCGGCCGGGCCAGCGCAACGCCGCCGAGGGCCGCCGCGTGCGTCAGGAAGCGTCGTCGTGATGAAGCCATTCCGAGGTCCTCCCGCCGCCCCCTCCGGGGCATGGCTTGCCGGTTTCGGGCCGCGCCGTCGGTCCGTTGAATGGATGGATTATAGCGTCAGGCGTCCCTTCCGGTTCCGCGTCCGGTAAACGGTTGATGGGATTGGACGTATCCTATTATGGCGGGAAGCCGGTGTCGGACCCCCGTCGCGGCGACGGCGCTGACGGGCCGTCAACGCGCCGAGCGAGGAAGTGCGATGAGCCGGGCTGACGGTAGAGCGGTGTAACGCGGCGAGACGGCCGGGGTCTGGGCGCGCATCGCCGGCCGAATGAACCGGGGCCTACGGCGTCGGGGGGCCGTCAACGCGCCGCGCGGCGTGAGGTGGAGCGTACCGCGAGTCTTGCGGCAGAGCGGTGCGAGGCCGCGTCGCGGCGGGCACCACAGTTGTGTTCCGTATTGACGAGGAGCTGTTGAGCGTGCGAGCGAAGGGTGTGCATCGGGCGTGGGCGGTCCTGACGTGGGCGGTGCTGGCGGCGGTTCCGGTGCTGGCGCAGCCGGCCGCGGTTGCGCCCGGCCCGGCGGCGGGGACGATGGCCATCGTGCCGTTCGCCAACCTGTCGGGGAGCCCGGCCGACGACTGGATGGGCCGCGGCATCGCGGAGGGGCTGTCGGCGGGGTTCCCCGCGGGGACGGCGGTCGTCGTGCAGCGGGACGCCGCCCCCGGGGCGCCGGCGGATGCGCCCCGGGGGCCGGTCTCGGCCGAGGAGGCGGCCGGGGTGGGCCGCGCGCTCGGCGTGCCGTTCGTGCTCGTCGGCGCCCATCAGCGGTTCGGGACCCGGCTCCGCATCACCGCCCGCGTGGTCTCCGCCGCTTCGGGCGAGGTCGTCCGCTCGGCGATCGTCGACGGCGGCGCGCACGATCTGTTCGACCTGCAGGACCGCGTGGTGCTCGCGCTGTCGGCGGCCGAAGCGCCGGCCGGCGCGGCGGCCGCCCCGCGGCGGGATGCGGCGCCCGGCGTAACCGGTTCACCCTCGGGTGCGCGCCTGCCCGGGGGGATACAACCGTCGGGCGGGGGCGGTCCGTTCGGCAACCCCGCATCGCGGCGCGGCTCCGGCGCGGCCCGGCCGGCTCCCTTCGAGGCGGTGCCGGGCGCGGCGTCGGCGGTCGATCCCCCGGCCCCGCCGCCCGCGGGCGATCCGCGGGCGCCCCGGACGGCTTCCCCGGCGGCTCCCTTCGCGGGCGCCCCCGCCCCGGCCGCCGCGGTTCCGGCGGCCGCGGCCGGCAGCGTCGCGCCCGCCGGTTTTCTCGCCGGCAACGCCGCGGCCCTCGCCTCGCTCATCGACGGCCCGCCGGCCCCGGTGGCGCCCGAGGTGATGACGCGCGACGAGGACGGCCGCACCACCGTCCGCGCGATCCCGCTGGCCGAGGGCATCCGCCTCGACGGCGTGCTCGACGAGCCGGTCTACGAGACGGTGCCCCCGATCACCGGGTTCATCCAGCAGGTGCCCGACATCGGCGCCCCCGCCACCGAGCGGACCGAGGCGTGGATCCTCTTCGACGACACCAACGTCTACGTCTCCGCCCGCGTCTGGGACTCGGCCCCCGAGAGCCAGTGGGTCGCCAACGAGATGCGCCGCGACACCAGCCAGCTCCGCCAGAACGACACCTTCACCGCCTTCTTCGACACCTTCTACGACCGCCGGAACGGCTTCAACTTCTACACCAACCCGCTGGGGGCGCGCGCCGACCAGCAGTTCACCAACGAGGGCAACCCCAACTCCGACTGGAACCCGGTGTGGGACGTGCGCACCGGCCGCTTCGCCGGCGGCTGGACGGTCGAGATGGAGATTCCCTTCAAGACCCTCCGCTACCGCTCCGACCCGCCGCACCTCTGGGGCATCCAGCTCCGCCGCGCCATCCGGCGCAAGAACGAGTGGGTGTACCTGACCCGGCTGCCCATCTCGGCCGGCGGCGGCAGCGGTTCGGCCGGCATCTTCCGCGTCTCGGCCGCCGGCACCCTCGTCGGCCTCGAGCCGCCCCCGGCGAGCCGCAACATCGAGGTCAAGCCCTACGGCATCGGGGGCATCTCCACCGACCTGACCGCGGACCCGGCGGTGAACAACCAGGGGGACGGCAACGGGGGCATCGACGTCAAGTACGGCATCACCCAGAACCTGACCGCCGACTTCACGTACAACACCGACTTCGCGCAGGTCGAAGTGGACGAGCGTCAGGTCAACCTGACCCGCTTCCCGCTGTTCTTCCCCGAGAAGCGCGAGTTCTTCCTCGAGGGGCGGGGCATCTTCGGCTTCGCGCGGGGCGGCGTCACGGGCCGTTTCGGCGGCCTCGGCGGCGGCGGTGGCGGCGGCGGGGTCTTCGGCGACGTGAACGTGCCGCAGCTCTTCTACAGCCGGAAGATTGGGCTCGAGCGGGGGCGCGTGGTGCCCATCGTCGGCGGCGCGCGGGTGACCGGAAAGATGGGTCTGTTCGATGTCGGGGCGCTGAACATCCACGCCGGCGACGAGGTGGTCTCGGCCACCGAGCCGACCAACTTCACGGTGGTGCGGCTGCGCCGCGACGTCCTGCGGCGCAGCTCGATCGGCGGGATGTTCACCAACCGTTCCGTGTCCCGGGCGGCCCCCGGGGAGGCGAGCCAGGCCTACGGTGTCGACGGCACCTTCGCGTTCTTCGAGAACGTCAGCCTCATCAGTTACTTCGCCAAGACCCGGGTGCCGATCCCCGAGTACGAGGGCAAGGACACCAGCTACCAGGGCAAGTTCGAGTACGCGGCCGACCGCTACGGCCTGCAGGTCGACCACCTGCTGGTCGAGGACAACTTCCTGCCCGAGGTCGGCTTCCTCCGGCGCGACAACTTCCGCCGTACCTACGTGTCGGGCCGGTTCAGCCCGCGGCCCGCGTCGATCGAGAGCGTGCGTCAGTTCAGCCTGGAGGGGGCCGTCGACTACATCCTCATGGCCGACGTCACCCAGCTCGAGACGCGCCAGCGCCTGCTGTCGTTCCAGACCGAGTTCGAGTCGAGCGACCAGTTGACGTTCTCGGCGACCGACAACTACGAGCTGTTGCTGCGGCCGTTCACCCCCCCCGGCGCCGACTTCACCATCCCGGTGGGCCACTACAGCTTCGCCGACTACCAGGTGGCGTACGCCATCGGGCAGCAGCGGCGCATCAACGGTCAGGTGGCCCTCAGGCGGGGCGACTACTTCGGGGGCGCGCTGACGAGCCTCGAGCTGAGCCAGGGCCGCATCGCGGTGCTGCCGCAGATGTCGGTCGAGCCGACGGTGTCGTTCAACTGGATCGACACGCCGTACGGGACGTTCCAGTCGAACCTCGCGGTGACGCGCGTCAACTACGCGTTCAACCCGCGCATGTTCTTCAGCGGTCTGCTGCAGTACAACTCGGCCGACAACTCGTTCAGCAGCAACCTCCGCCTGCGCTGGGAGTACAGCCCCGGCAGCGAGCTGTTCGTGGTCTACACCGACGACCGCGACGTCACCAACGGTTTCCGCCCCGACCGCGGCTTCGACCTCCGCAACCGCGGCTTCGTCGTCAAGTTCAACCGCCTGTTCCGGTTCTGAGGGTCCGGCGGCGGTTCGGCGCCGGCTACCGCGGTTTCCCTTTCGGGCGGGCGTCCGCGCCGCCCGGTGCGGAACCGCGGGTCCGTGGTCAGGCCTCACCGCCGGTCCAGTTCTGACGGTCCGGCGGCGGCCGGCGTCGGCTACCGCGGTTTCCGTTTCGGGTGGGCCTCAGCGCCACCCGAGCGGCTGCGTCGCGGTTCGCTTCCACGTTCGACCCATGTCGTGCAAATCGTGATGTCGTCGACGATTCGCACGTCGCGGTCGAGCGATCTCATCAGTTCGGCCGGTCGCTACCGCTGGCGGAAGCCGCCCCCAACGGGTTGGCATGAGCGTTGCTTCGAGGCCATCACGAGGCCGGCGCCGCGGCGGTCGGTGGAAGGCTCTCGAGCGTTTGGCACGGGCTTCGCAACGGAACGAGGGTGATACGATGGCGCCCATGGCGGATGTGCAGCCACCAGTCGGCTACAGCGACCTTCTGGTGATGCCCGACGACGGGCGCCGGTATGAGATCCACGGAGGGGAGCTCGTCGTGGTTCCGTCGCCGTTGCCGGCTCACCAGATCGTCGCGGTGGAGATACTCGCGGTGCTGAACGACTACCGGCGCCGGTCCGGCGGGCTGGTTCTGCCCGCGCCGCTCGACATCGTCTTCGACGAGCACGACGTCGTACAGCCGGACGTGGTGTTCTTCCGCGCCGAAAGGTGCGGGCTCGTGCGGCCGTTCGCGGTGACGCGGGCGGCGCCGGACATCGCCGTCGAGGTGCTCTCGCCCTCGACGGCGGCCGTCGACCGCGGGCGGAAGATGCGGATGTTCGCGCGCTACGGCGTGCCCGAGGTCTGGATTATCGACCCTGTCGACCAGCAAATCGAAGTGCACGTCCCCGCCGCCGGCGGGTACCGGCGGGCGCAGACGGCGTCGGCGGGAGACACCGTGCGGTCGGTCCTGCTGCCCGATCTGACGTTCGACGCCGCCCGCGTCTTCACGTA
>CAXXTG010000076.1:0-11007 GCA_963666855.2 Vicinamibacterales bacterium | reverse complement strand
GGCTGCTGCCGGTGACCGAGACCCTCTTCAACGCGTTCAACCTCGGCTACCTCGCCGTCGTCTCCGTCGTCGGCCTCGGCATGGTCGCCATGCTGCACCCGCGCAAGAACGCGCGGACGCTGACCGAGGACGAGCTGGCGAAGATCATGCCCGCGATGCCGGAGGAAACCACGCCGACGACCCCGGCGGGCCGGCATCGAGGCGTTCCCCGGGTGGATCTTCCTCGCCGTGATCCTGATCGGCTACCCCCTCGGGCACTCCATCGTGACCCAGGGCTTCGGGGCGAGCTGGACCATCAACGCCTACAACGCGGTGTTCCTGATGGGGGCGATGCTGCTGCAGCGGCGGCCCGCGAACCTCGTGCGGGCGTTCGGCAACGGGGCGCGGACGGCGTCGGGGGTCATCCTGCAGTTCCCGTTCTACGCCGGCATCTTCGGGGTCATCAACGGCACCCCCCTCGGCGACTGGCTGGGCGGGCTCTTCGTGCAGGTGGCGACCACCGAGACCTATCCGCTCATCGTCTACATCTACTCGGGGGTCGTGAACGTGTTCGTCCCCTCGGGCGGCTCGAAGTGGCTGATCGAGGCCCCTACCTGCTGCCGGCGGCGCGCGACCTCGCGGTCTCGCCCACCACCACCCTGCTCGCCTACTGCTACGGCGACTCGACCAGCAACCTCATCCAGCCGTTCTGGGCCATCCCCATCCTGACCGTCACCCGCATGAAGTTCGGCGACGTGCTCGGCTACAGCGGCCTCGTCGCGGTGGTCCTGTTCCTCGTCACCGCGGTCGCGATGCTGCTGGTGCCGTCGACGCTGTGAGCCGCGGCCGGAGCAGTCGCTTCAGTCGCTCTCGATCGGCTCAAGGTACAGCTCGATTGCTTCCCGGATGTTGGCGATCGCGTCGGCGACGGTGTCGCCCTCGCTGATGCAGCCGGGAAGACCGAGCACGTACACCGTGTAGCCGCCTTCGTCGCTTGGTTCCAGGACGATCTTCAACTTCATCGGCATCCCGACGATGGCAAACGGCGTCGCGATGCCGCGGACGCCGGAACATGCCCGCCGACCGGCCGGACCGGACGACGGGCATGCTGGACCGGCGCCGACCGATCACGCCGGCGGCGGCGGCACGAGCTGCGGCAGGACGTAGGCGAAGATCATCGTGATGACCGCCATGCTCAGGGCCAGGATGATGCTGTGCTTCAGCGTGATGCGGAACAGGCGGCCCTCCTGCGACGACGCCATGCCGGTGGCGGCGACGGCGACGGCGATGCTCTGCAGCGAGATCATCTTGCCCATGACCCCGGTGGCCGCGTTCGTCGACGCGGTCAGGATGGGGTTCAGCCCGAGGGCGTTGGCGGTGACCACCTGCAGCGTCCCGAACAGCGCGTTCGACGACGTGTCGCTGCCGGTCAGGAAGACGCCGGTCCAGCCGAGCATGGCGCTGAAGAACGGGAAGAGGGCCCCGGTGGCGGCGAAGGCGAGCCCGAGGGTGGAGGTCATGCCCGCGTAGTTCATCAGGAACGCGAGGGCGAGGACCGACGCGATGGTCAGCAGCGGCTTCTGGAGCTGCTTGAGCACCGCGGCCACGATGCCGTAGAACTTCCCGGCGGGCAGCCCGATGACCATCGACGCCGTGAACGCGGCGAGGAAGCACGACGTGCCGGCCGCGGACAGCCAGTTGAAGTTGTAGACCGCGGCGTACGGCGACGGCTCGGCGGTCAGCGGCGGCACGCGGGTGACGACGTCGTGCAGCAGCGGCACCGGGATCGTCGTGCCGAGGCTGTTCAGCAGCCCCTGGATGGGCTGGTAGCGCCACGCGAGGACGAACGCCACGAGCAGCATGTAGGGCGTCCACGCGGACACCAGCTCGCCGGTGGTGTGGGTGCGCGACTGCGTCGTCGCGGCGACGTCGCCCTCGAGGCGGAACGGCTTCTCCGGCTGCCACACCTTCATCGCCGCGACCATCGCGATCATCGCCGCGATCGACGCGAGGATGACGGCCAGCGCCGGCCCCAGGGTGTTGGTGACCGCGAACAGCACGACCGCGAAGGTGACGGCGCACGCCAGCACCTGCGGCAGCACCTCGAGGGAACGGCGGAACCCCGACATCACCACCACCATGTAGGCGGGGATGATGATGCCGATGAGCGCGCACAGCCGGCCGGTCATGGCGCTCAGCCCCATCTCGGGCAGCCCCGTGACCTGGGCGAGGGTCACGACGGGGATGCCGAGCGAGCCGAACGCGACCGGCGCGGTGTTGGCGATGAGGCAGATGAACGCGGCGTAGAACGGGGAGAACCCCAGGCCGGTGAGCATGGCGGCGGCGATGGCCACCGGCGTCCCGAAGCCCGCCGCCCCCTCGATGAAGCCCCCGAAGGCGAAGCCGATGAGCACCGCCTGCAGGCGGCGGTCGTCGCTGAGCGAGCCGATCGAGTCCTTGATGATCTCGAAGCGGCCCGAGTCGAGCGTCACCCGGTAGAGGATGAGCGACGCGATGACGATCCAACCGATGGGGAACAGGCCGAACGCGGCCCCGTAGACCATCGCGGCCGCCGCCGGCACGACGGGCATGCCGTACACCCCCACGGCCAGCACCACCGCCGCCCCGAGGGCGGTGAGGCCGGCGATCCACCCGGGCTTGCGGCGGACCCCCAGCATGTAGAAGAGGATGAGGAGGGGGATGGCCGCGGCGATCGTCGAGTAGCCGAGACTGTCCGCGATGGGCGTGTAGTCCTGCTGCCAACTGCTCAACATGGTCGGTATCCGTCGTCAGAGGTGTCCGGCGCGCCGAGTGAACGCGCCACTGTAGCACGCCGGGACGGGGCGTTGCACACGGGCCGGGCCCCGGCCGAGCCTCCCGCGCCGACGCTGTCGGCGGCCGGGGGTGCCGTCGCGCCTCGTCGGGCGGGCGCGGCGCAACGCGGGGTCCGCCGCGGGTTGCTAGAATCGCGGCGACGATGACGAGCCCGGTCGACTACCTGCGGGTCATCAAACGGCACCACCCGCGCCTGTGGCCGGTGATCGAGCATTCCCTGTCGTTCCTCCTGGAGGGCTTGTACCGCCTGGCGCTGCTGCCGTTCCGGCAGGCGCAGGGCCCCGGATCGACGGTCGAGGACCGGGATCTCCTGAACCGCGCGGACGAATACAACGCGGCGGCGGAACGGTACTACGCCTGCTATCCGCATCCGCAGGCGCTCATCGACAAGCCGTTCAGCGACCCCGGCTCGTTCCCCAACCACCTGATCCGGGCCGGCACCGTGATGGCGGCGGGCCGGATTCAGCCCGGGGACACCGTCGTGGAGGTGGGCGCCGGGACCTGCTGGCTGTCACACTTTCTGAATCGCTACGGATGCCGCACGGTGGCCGTCGACGTGTCCCGTACCGCGCTCTCCCTCGGCCGGCGGCTCTTCGAGCGGGAGCCCGCGACGAACTGGTCGCTCGACCCGCGCTTCGCCGTCTTCGACGGACGTGCGCTGCCCATCGGAGACGCCGCGTGCGACTGCGTGGTCGTCTACGACGCGTTTCACCACGTTCCGAACCAGCGGGCCCTGCTCGCGGAGATGCACCGGATTCTCCGGCCCCGCGGCATCGTGGTGATGTCGGAACCCGGCGTCGGCCACGCCGATACGCCCACGAGCCTCGCCGAGGGCGAGAAGGGCGTGCTGGAGAACGAACTCGTGATCGCGGACATCGCCGCCTTGGCCCGGGCGGTGGGGTTCGACGACACGACGCTGCTGGCGTCGGCGCCCTACTTCCTCCACGAAGTCCCCGCCGGCAGGCTGGGCCGATTCGCGGGCGGAGCCGGGTTCCATCGCTACTGGCACGGCTTCTCCCAGGCCCTGAAGATGCACCACTACATCCTCATCTACAGGGCGCCGAACGTGCCGGCGACCGACCTGCTCGGCGACACCAAGCTCAGGGCGGCCATCGAGATCGAATCGCCGGCCGGCGGCCGCGCCCGCTGGCCGGCCGGCGACGCCGGCCGGGCCGTCGTCTCCGTCGAGAACAGGAGCAACGCGTTGTGGTTGCATGCCGAGAGCAAGGGATGGACGCGCCTGGGGGGGCACCTGTTCGCCGTGCGCAACGGATCTCGCGACCTCGTCGACTTCGACTGGCTGCGCGTCGGGTTCGCGGAGGATCTGGAGCCCGAGCGGCGCGTGATCGTCGAGGTGGATCTGCCGGCTATCGAGCGGCCGGGAGCCTACGAGGTCGACTTCGACGTCGTCGTCGAGGGCGTGACGTGGTTCGCCGATCGCGGATCGAGGCCGGCCACCCTCGCCATCAGCGTCGAGTGAGGGGAATGAGGTCGCCGAGCAACCGCACCTCCGCTTGGGTGACCTCGAAGTTCGAGAAGCTCCGCGGCGTGCTGCGCGACCCGGCGTTCGCCCGCGAGAAGTTCATCGTGTTCACCGAGCACCGCGACACCGCCGAGTTCCTCGTCCGCCGCCTCGAGGGGCTCGCGCGCAGCTACCCGTTCCATCCCGACCTGACCGACCTGTTCTACGTGCGCTGGACCCAGCTCGACCGCTTTCAGCGAACGCGCGGCATCCTGCGGACGTTCGCGATCGCCCTGCGCGACGCCGAAGGATGGGACACCGCCCCCCTCGTCGGCCCCAACGTGTTCCTGCCGGGCGGGCCCTACGACCTCCGGCGCGACGACGAGCCGTCGCGCCGCGTGAAGGACCTCGCGAGCGCGTTCGCCGAGCAGGCGCGGCTGCCGAAGATGCTGCGCGCGCAGGAGATATTGGCCACCATCGACCGGGGCGTGCAGGCCGGCCTGTTCGTCGCGTCGCTCCCCGGCCCCGACCGGTCGGCGAAGACCTGGTGGCGGACGCGAATAGACGAGGCGGCGCGCTCCGAGCCGGCCCTGGAACTCTTTCACCGCGCCGCGTCATCCAGCACGAACTCCGCCCCCTTCTCGGCAATCATCACCGTCGGCGCGTTGGTGTTGCCCGACGTGATGCGGGGCATGACGGAGGCGTCGATGACCCGCAGGCCGGCGACGCCATGCACCGAGAGCCGGTCGTCGACGACGGCGAGGGGGTCGCTCCCCATCTTGCACGTGCCGACGGGGTGGAAGATGGTCGTGCCGAGGTCGCGCGCGGCGGCGGCCAGCGTCTCGTCGCTCTCGATATCGGGGCCGGGCTTCCACTCCTCGGGCTCGAACCGGGCCAGGGCCTGCGCGGCCATGATGCGGCGGGTGTGAACCGCAGGCCGGCCACCGCGACCCGCAGGTCCTCGTCGGTGGACAGGTAGTTGAGGGTGATGGCCGGGGCCTGCAGCGGGTCCGGGGTCTTGATGCGCACGTGCCCGCGGCTGGTGGGCTGGAGGTTGGCGACCGACGGGGTGATCGCGTTGAACTTGTGCAGCGGGTCGCCGAACTTGTCGAGCGACAGGGGCTGCACGTGCCACTCCATGTTCGCCGACGCGCGCGACGGGTCGCTGCGCGCGAAGGCGCCGAGCTGCGAGGGGGGCATCGTCAGGGGGCCGGTCTTGAACAGCAGGTACTCGAGCCCCATCGCCGCCTTGCCGAACAGCGAGTTCACCCGCACGTTCAGGGTGACGGTGTTCTTCACCTTGTAGATCGTGCGGATCTGCAGGTGGTCGTGGAGGTTCCCGCCCACCCCGGGCAGGTCGTGAACGACATCGATGCCGTGTTCCTGCAGCAGCGGGCCGGGACCGATGCCCGAGAGCTGCAGGATCTGCGGCGAACCGACGGCCCCCGCGGCGAGAATCACCTCGCGCCGCGCCGCGAGCCGCTCGCCGCCCACCAGCTCGACCCCGGTCGCGCGCGGGCCCGCGTCGCCCGGCTCGACCGCGATGCGCCGCACCTGGGCACCGGTCCGCACGGTCAGGTTCGGCCGGTGCTTCACGGGCCGCAGGTACGCCTTCGTCCCGCTCCACCGCCGGCCGGCGCGCTGGTTCATCTGGAAGTAGGCGTTGCCGAAGTTGTCGCCCCGGTTGAACTCGGCGATCTTCGGGATGCCGCACTCCTCGGCCGCGTCGCGCCACGCGTCGAGGATCTCCCAGCTCACCCGCCGCTCCTCGACCCGCATCTCGCCGCCGACCCCGTGGCACTCGTCGGCGCCGTGCTGGTAGTCCTCCGACCGCATGAACACCGGCAGCACGTCGTCCCAGCCCCAGCCGCGGTTGCCGAGCGACGCCCAGTGGTCGTAGTCGCTCCGCTGCCCCCGCATGTAGATCATCGCGTTGATCGACGAGCAGCCCCCGAGGACCCGGCCGCGGGCGTACAGGATGGTGCGGCCGTTCAGCCCGGGGTCGGGCTCGATGCGGTAGCACCAGTCGGTGCGGGGGTTGCCGATGGTGTAGAGGTAGCCGACGGGGATGTCGATCCAGAAGTAGTCGTCCTTCCCCCCCGCCTCGAGCAGCAGCACGCTGGCACCGGGGTCGGCCGACAGCCGGTTGGCGAGCACGCAGCCGGCGGTGCCCGCGCCGACGATGACGTAATCGTGAGTCACGCGGCGATCCTACACGAGCGGATATTGAGGCGGCCCGTCGCCGGCGGACCGCAACCGCTGCGGCTTGGGCCCCTGCGGGAATCGACCACCGGTGTTGCCCGCCCGGCTGCCCTCGCCGACGGACCGCGGCCGCCGCGGCCTGGGGCCGGGGCCGGGGCCGGCCTGCGCGGCGGGACTTCCGCGGCGCGCCGACGGCGCGGGACGCTGGGGCGCCCCGCAGGGTTCGGAACGGGTTGGCGCAACGCGTCAACACACCGGGGGATCCGTCACGCCCCGCGGGAGCCGGTGTCGTCTTCTGTCCGATGGTGGACGGGGAACCCGCGGCGCGGATCCCCCGTCCGACACGCTCACGAAAGCGCCGCCGGCGCGGTCACTGCTGCGTGGCGGCCGCCGCCGCGTCCTCGGCCCGGCCCGCCCGCAGGCTGTTCTCGAGCCCGTAGTTGCCCTCGTGGCAGGCGTACTCGAAGAGCTGGTAGGTGGTGTCCCGGTTCAGGGGCATGGCCACGGTCCACGGCGAGGTGAACACGGTGTCGTCGTCGACGGTCACCTCGTAGCTGATGGTGTCGTCGTCGTTCCGGGTGAACCGCTCGACCACCCGCAGGTTCCCGCTCTGGGGAATGCCGCGCACGCCCCGGGTCGCGATGTTGGTGCCGATGGTGCCCTGGTCGTTGTAGTTGGTGGTCTCCACCACCAGGGTGTTCCCCTCCCAGCGCCCGCGCGCGTCGCCGTTCCACTGACGGATGCTGTCGGGCAGGTGGGGGCTGCCGTCCACGGGGATGATGCGGGCCTCGTGGATCATCTCGTAGAAGAGCACCACGTGGCCGGGGATCTGCAGATCTGGTAGCCCGCCCCGTAGCCCGGCGGGAAGATGCCCCCCGGCACGCCGCGGGTGATGCACCGCTCCCACGGGGTGTGGTTCAGCCACGAGTCGGTGAGGTTGATCAGGTTGTAGTCGCGGACGGCCCGCGCCTCGTCACGGACGGGCAGCCGGCCGTTCGGCGGATCGACGATCATCGACCGGCGCCGCTGGTTGCGCAGGGCGTCGCCGGGGCCGTCGCCCCACGGACCCTGGGGGGGGCGCGCCCGGTCTTCGACGGACTGGGGCATCGCCGGCATCCGCTGCGGCTGGTTGCTGCCCGGGAACCACGCGGCCAGCGGGGCCAGCCGCTCGATGTCGGCCTCGTCGGGGGCCTCGAACGGGGTCGAGTCGAAGTTGGTCCACACGCCCTGGATGTCGGGCTGGCCGTCCGGCGTCCGCGGGCCGGTGTACTGCTGCGCCTCCGCCGGCGCGGCACCGAGGGCGGCCACCGCGGCCAGGACCGCCGCGGCGCAGGCTGTGCGACATGCCGTGCTCATCAGAAAACTCTCCTTCCATCGGCGACGCGGGCTCGCCGTGCGCGCCGACCCCCCTATGGTACGCACTCCGCCCGCGAGAGCCAACCCGCGGAGGGCGAACGGCATGAAACGGCCGGCCGCTTCGAATCGTCATGATAGATTCGGAACGGGAGAAACCGATTCTTGACTGACACGCTACCGCGCCGTCGCCTCGTCCCGGCCTGCGCCCTGGCTCTCGGCCTGTCGTGGCTGGCCCCGCCCCCGCCGGCGGCGGCGCAGGGGTCCGGGTCCGCGGCGGACCCCCAGTCCGCCGGCTTGCGCCTCATCGAGTCGCGCGAGCTGACCCCGGCGGGGTTCCCCCTGGTGCGCGCCCTCGGCGTCGGGAGCCCGCCGGCGGTGGACGGCGACGTCCTGGGCGACCCCGCCTACGACGGCGCCATGCTCGCCACCGGCTTCGTGCAGAGCCGGCCCTTCGAGGGGCGGCCGGCGTCGGAGCGGACCGAGGTGCGCATCGTCTACGACGACGACACCATCTACTTCGGGGTGGTGTGCTACACCGACGACCCGGGCACGATCATCGTCGCCGACAGCCGGCGCGACTCGGAGCTGACCGAGACCGACAGCTTCCGCGTCATCCTCGACACGTACCTGGACGGCCAGAACGGCTTCGTCTTCGGCACCAACCCCGCCGGCATCGAGTACGACGCGCAGCTCACCAACGAGGGCCAGGGCAGCGGCCGCTTCGGCGGCGGGGGCAGCGGGCGCCCCAGCAACAGCCGGCAGCAGCGCGGCTCGGGCGGCGGCCTCAACGTCAACTGGGACGGCGCGTGGGAGGTGGTCACCCGCGTGAGCGACGTCGGGTGGACGGCCGAGATCGCCATTCCGTTCCGGACCCTCCGCTACCCCACCGCCGAGGTGCAGACCTGGGGCCTGAACTTCCAGCGCAACATCCGGTTCAACAACGAGCAGGTGTACTGGTCGCCCCTGCCGCGCCAGTTCAACCTCAACCGCCTGTCGCTGGCCGGCGAGCTGCAGGGCATCGCGGTGCCGCCCCAGCGCAACCTGCAGCTCACGCCCTACCTCCTCGGCTCGACCCTGCACCGCACGGAGGACCGCCGGCGATCCAACACCGGGGACCTGGGGGCGGACCTGAAGTACAGCATCACCCCCAGCATGACCCTCGACCTGACCGCCAACACCGACTTCGCCCAGGTCGAGGTGGACGACGAGCAGGTCAACCTCGACCGCTTCACGCTGTTCTTCCCCGAGAAGCGGCCCTTCTTCCTGGAGAACGCGGGCCTGTTCTCGGTCGGCCAGCCGGGGGCCGTCGACGTGTTCTTCAGCCGCCGCATCGGGCTCGGCGAGAGCGGCGAGCAGATTCCCATCATCGGCGGGGGGCGGCTGTCGGGCAAGGTGGGCAACAACACCAACATCGGCCTGCTCAACATGCAGACCGCGTCGGTCGGCGGGCCGGGCGACGACGGCGCGGTCCCCGGCCAGAACTTCACCGTCGCCCGGGTGCGCCAGGACCTCGCCAACCGGTCGAACGTCGGGGCCATGGTCGTCACCCGGAACGGGACCGGCGACCTCGCGGTGGGCGACGACGGCGACCGCACCGTCGCCCTCGACGGGCGCTGGGGCATCGGCCAGGGCGGCACGGTGAGCGGCTTCATGGCCGACAGCGGGGCGGTGCAGGACCTCGTGTCGGCCGGGCCCGGCGGCTCGCACGCCTACGGGCTCAGCGCCCAGCACCAGTCCGAGCGCGCCCGCCTCAGCCTCGGCTACACCGAGGTCGCCCCCGACTTCAACCCCGAGGTCGGCTTCCTCGCCCGCCGGAGCTACCGCCGCATGAACGGCAGCGTGTTCACGACGTGGCGCCCCGAGAACCTCGGGGGAATCCACGAGCTGCGGCCCCACATCTCGCACTACACGATCTTCGACTTCGGCACCGGCTGGCAGGAGACGCAGTTCACCCACATCGACAACCACATCGAGTGGCGCAACGGCTATGAGGTCCACACCGGCGTGAACGTCACCCGCGAGGGCGTGTTCGCCCCGTTCGAGATCTTCCCCGGCGTCATCGTCCCGCCGGGGAAGTACGACCACAGCGAAGCCCAGATCGCCGGCAACACGAACCTGGGGGCGCCGATCAGCCTGAACGTCAACTCCATCATCGGCGGGCTGTTCGGGGGCGACCGGGTGACGATCACGCCGTCCATCGCCGCCCGCGCCGGCGAGACGTTCAACGCGATGCTGGAGTGGAGCTACAACGCCCTGCAACTCCCCGGCGGCGACTTCACCACCAACCTCATCCGCCTGCGCACGTCGTACTCGTTCAACACGCGGATGTTCTTCCAGGCCCTCGTCCAGTACAACGACCGCGCCGACCTCTGGTCGTCGAACCTGCGGTTCGGCCTGCTCTCGGACGCCAACACCGGGCTGTTCATCGTCTACAACGACATCCAGGGCCTCGGGCGGGCCCTCGACGGCCGCGAGTACGTCCCCCCCGGCGCGGGGCGGACGATCACCGTGAAGTACAGCTATCTCTTCGACCTGCTGCGGTGAAGGCCGGCGCGCCTCGCGGCCCGGGCGGCGACGATCGGACAGGGCCTCGGCCGGGGCCTCGACGGCCGCGAGTACGTCCCCCCCGGCGCGGGGCGGACGATCACCGTGAAGTACAGCTATCTCTTCGACCTGCTGCGCTGAGGGCCGGCGCGCCTCGCGGCCCGGGCGGCGACGATCGGACAGATAGATCGTGGTAGACTGGTCGGGTGACGAACGATACGAAGTGGATCGTCGGCACGGGCGTCGCGGTCATCACCGCCGTGATCGGGTCCGCCGTGGCGGTGATCGCAGTCGTGGTCACGCTGTCGGGCGATATTCGCGCCGATATCCGGGAAACGAACGCCCGCATCGAGAGTCTCGACGACCGCTTCGACGGCCTCGATGTCCGTCTCCGCGCCGTCGAGGTTGCGCTCGACAAGCTCGCACGGCTTGTCGAGACTCTGCAACGCCTCCATCTGTCGCCACCGCCCGCCGGCGAGTGATTCCCGACTGCGCGCCGCCCCCGGTGACCGACCGGACCGGGCGGCCACTCTCTCGGCACTATAATTCCGCACTATAAATTCAGGACGCTGCGCAACCGGTTCGCGCTTGGGTACCCCACGCGTCACCGGTGCAGACGAAGACGACCA
>CAXXTG010000075.1:0-4343 GCA_963666855.2 Vicinamibacterales bacterium | reverse complement strand
CGAGGAGCGCCGCGAGGGCCGCGAACGACGCCAGCAGCCCCGCCGCCATGCGGTCGTCCGTGGTGTTCATCTCGGCCGCCCGGGACAGGGGCATGGGGGAACGCGGGCCGGCAGGTTCGGATCGACGGCGGCGACGACGGCGGGAATGGAGCGCACCACCGCGTCGGACCCCGCCGAGCTCCGGACGTAGAACCAGAGACCGCCGATCTCCTCTTCCTGTCGATACGGGACGAAGACGACGGAACGGCGTAACGTCGCTCCGCAGCCTGCTCCGCACGCTGCCGACGACCCCGACGATCTCGATGTCGAGCTCGGCGTCGGGGCCGCCGGGGGCCGAGGCGGCGCCCCACCGCCTCGCGTCCGAGATCGAACTCGCGGACGAACGACTCGTTCACGACCGCGACCTTCGGCACCTCCAGGGTGTCCGCCGCCGAGAACGTGCGGCCCGCGAGCAGGGGGATGCCGAGGGTGCGGAAATAGTCGGTCCCGACGCGCTCCAGCCGCGTCCCGCGGTCCGTGTCCGGCCGGGCTTCGACCCCCTCGACCCTCACCTCGGCGGGCCGGCCGGGGCCGCCATCGAGCAGGAGGCGCGAGGCGGCGGTGACGCCGGTCACGCCGGGCTGCGCCGACAGACGTTCGCCGATGCGTTGGTACACGGCCCGGCTGCGCACGGGGCCGTGGCCGTTCGACTCGGGCGCCACGTGGAACGTCGCCACGTCGTCCGTCCGGAACCCCGGGTCGACGCGATTCACGTTGTGCAGGTTCAGGATGAAGAGCCCCCCCACCGCGAGCAGCGTCGTCGCCAGGGCGAGCTGGGCCACGACCAGGCCGTGGCGGAAGCGCGTCGCCGAGTGGGCGCCGCTCGGTTGGCCGGCGACGTCCTTCATGGCCGCGAGCGGGGCCCCCCGGGTGGCGTAGAGCGCGGGGAAGACGCCGAAGACGACCACGGCCGCCAGCGAGACGGCGGCGGTGAACGGCACCGCGTAGGGGTCGAGCGCCGCCCGGAAGATGTCCGCGACGAGGGGGGGCACGAGGGTCCAGAGGAGGCGCAGCGTCCAGTGCGCGGCCACCAGCCCGGCCGCGCCGGCCAGCGCCGCGAGGAGGCAGGACTCGGTCAGGAGCTGCGCCAGGAGATGCCGGCGCGACGCGCCCAGCGCGAGCCGCACCGCCATCTCGCCGGATCGGGCGGCCGAGCGGGCGAGCAGCAGGTTGACGACGTTGGCGCACGCGATCAGGAGGACGGCGGCGGTGATCCCGAAGAGGAAGAACAGGGCGACGCGCTGCCCGCCCGCGTTGTCGCGCCACACGCTCTGCCCCTGCCATCCCGGTTCGACCTGCAGGGGTCTGTCGAGGAACCGGGCCATCGCCTCGGTGCTCATGCCCGTCTGCAGGGGCGCCTCGACCTCGGCCAGGATGCTCCGGTACAGCGGCTCGAGGGCCGCGCGCGCCTGGTCGATGGACACGCCGGGGGCGAGGCGGGCGAAGAGGTAGGTCCAGTAGGCGCGCCGGTCCTCGAACCCGCCGTCCCCTTCATGCGAGAGCAGACCGCGCATCGTGAGCGGCACGAAGAACGCGTACGGCCTGTTGATCGTCGTGCCACGGAACCCGGCCGGCGACACGCCGACGATGGTCAGGGACCGGCCGTTCACGACGAGGACGTCCCCGATCACGTCCGGCGATCCGTCGAGCTCGGTCTGCCAGAAGTCGTGACTCAGGACCACCACGGGATGGCCGCCGATCGGCTCGTCGGCCTCGGGGCCGAACAGTCGGCCGGCGGCCGGCCGCAGGCCCAGCGCCGGGAAGTACGACCCCGAGACCTGCGCGCCCCAGGCGGTGACGGCCCGGCCCCGGTAGGCCACGTTGGCGTCGAGGCCCCTGTGCGCCGCGAGCGCGGAGAAGACGGTCTGTCCGCCCGCGAGGTCACGGAACATCGGGTAGCTGAACACGTGGTCGCATCCGCCGGCGTTGCTGGCGCGGCAGGACCCTGGCTTCGGGCCGGGGCTCTCGAGGTTGACGAGCCGCTCGGGCTCGACGACGGGCAACGGCCGCAGGAGGAACTGGCTGTAGAGGGAGAAGATCGCCGCGTTGGCCCCGATGCCGAGGGCCAGCGACACGACCGCCACGCCGGTGACGAGCGGGGTCTTGAACAGCGTGCGGAACCCGAGTCGGATGTTTGTCATCGTCCGCTCCAGCTCGTCGGCGAGGCGCAGGCCGCGGGCCTGCCGGCAGTCGTCCTTCACGCCCTCGATGCCGCCGAACTGCACCCGTGCGCGGCGCGCCGCCTCGCGCCGCGGCACCCCGGCGCGCACCAGCTCCTCCGTGCACGCTTCGAGGTGAAACCGGACCTCCTCGTCGAGGGTGTCCTCGAAGCGCTCCCGCCGGGTCCACGCGCCGAGGAACGAGCGCAGGCGCGCGAGCACGTCACGCCTCCTCGGGGGTGGCTTGGAGGGCGGCGGCCATGGCCGCGGCGAGCCGTTCCCAGCCCGCCGCCGCCTCCTCGAGCCGCTGCCGCCCGGCGTCGGTCAGCCGGTAGTACTTGGCGCGGCGCCGGTTCTCGCTCTCGCCCCACTCCGACTCGATGAGCCCCTGGTGCTCGAGCCGGTAGAGGGCCGGATAGAGCGAACCCTGCGGCACGTCGAGGGCCTCTCCCGTCATCTGCCGGATGCGGAGCAGCACCCCGTAGCCGTGCAGGCGGTCGAGCGAGACGGCCTTGAGGATCAGGAGGTCGAGGGTGCCGGGGAGCAGGGTGGCGGACTTCGTGGTGTCCATGGCGTCTCCTAGCGTGTCTAGAGGACAGTATCACTTCTCTCCTAGTTTCGCAAAGAGGATCCGTTCTTCGCCCTTGGCGTCGCTTCCGAACTGGGCAGATCGGCTTGCGCCATCGATGATTGCATGCAATCATCGCGAGGCGCAGCAAAGTGCGTGACCGGGGAGGGGCAGCATGGCGAGCATCACGATCCGCAACCTGTCGCCGGAGTCGAAAGCGAAGCTCAGGCGACGCGCCGAACGACGAGGGTGCAGCCTCGAGGCCCTGACCCGCTCGATACTCGACCAGGCTGCCGACGACACCTCCGTCGCGACCGGATTCCCCGATGACCTGATCGCGCTCGTCGAGCCCGGCGACGACATCGAGCCGTTCCTCCGCGAGCGCAGACAGCCGCAAGAACCCATCGACCTGTCGTGATTCTGCTCGATACCAACGTCCTGTCGGAACTGACCAGGCCGGCGCCGTCAGTCCAGGTCGTCACGTGGCTCGCTGTCAACGAGCCCTCGCTGGCGGTACCGACGATTGCGCTGGCGGAAGTGCGGTACGGGATCTCACGGCTGCCCCAGGGCCGGCGGCGATCGAGTCTGCTGGACTTCTGGCGGGCGACATGCGAGCGGTTCCGGGACCGAATCCTGTCGTTCGATCGACGTGCCGCCGAAGCGTACGGAGACATCGCGGCCAGGGCGGAGCGATCAGGCAGGCGGCTCAACGTTCAGGACGGCCAGATCGCAGCGATCGCGCTCGTGCATCGGATGCAGGTTGCGACCCGGAACGTCGCCGATTTCGAGCCGTCGGGCGTGGCGCTCGTGAACCCTTGGGACTGACGCCCTGCGCCGCGGCCGGGCGGTGGAGACCACTCGCATGCCGCTGAACGCGGGCGACCGCTACGCCGGGCACTTCGACGTCGCCGGCCCCCTGGGCGCGGGACGGCATGGGCGAGGTGTACCGCGCCCGGGACACCCGCCTGAACGTCCGGCCGCGAGCCTGTCTGGGCGAGAGACAGCCGCACGCTGTACGACGTGGAGGGGCCGCGACCTGATGGCGGTGACCGTCGACACGCTCGACGGGGTTCGAGTACGGCGCGCCGGTTCGCCGCGAGGGCGGTTTCCGCCAGTTCCAGCAGCCGCCCTCGTACGACGTGGCGGAGCTGGCCGTCGCCGCGGTGATGCGGACGCCGTGCTCCTGAACTGGCCGGGGCTGTTCCGGCCCGCAGGCGGCGGTAACTAGTGCCTGCCAGAAAACCCCCTCCGGCGGGTGAGAATTTGGAGGCCGTCGGCCTCGTGCGCCGCCGTGACTCGCCGCGCTCGGGCCGCAACGACCCCGGCGGGCAGTTCCGGGAGCACCAACCGGTGGGGATTCAGCCCGGTCCCCCGTCGTTCGGGGGCACGAAACCGGACCCGCCTTCGACGGCCGGGAATGCGGTGACCGATGGGAGCGACCGACAACGGGTCGGGTCGGTCAGGCGGCGCGTCGCCGTCGTTGGCGTTTGCGCTCCCGCTTCTGCAGGAGCGAGCCGATGCGATGCAGGTTGGCGGCCAGCACCGACAGCGCAACCGTACGGGCAAAGCCGTCCGCG
>CAXXTG010000074.1:0-9430 GCA_963666855.2 Vicinamibacterales bacterium | reverse complement strand
GGCTGCGGGCGAAGCCGGGGGGCGGCCGCCGCCGTCCGGCCGACCCAGGGGTGCGCCGCAGCCCGGGCGCCGCGGCCGTCAGGTCGTCAGCACGATCTTGCCGACGACCTCGCGGCGCTGGAGCAGGCGCAGGGCCTCGGGTGCCCGCTCGAGGGGGAGGGTGCGCGACACCAGCGGCCGGAGGCGGCCCGCCTCGAACCACGCGAAGAGCCGGTCGAAGTTGGCGCGGTTCAGGTCGGGCGAACGGCGCACGAAGGCGCCCCAGAAGACCCCGACGATCTGGCACCCCTTGAGGAGCACGAGGTTCGCGCGCACGCTGGGGATGGCGCCGCCCGCGAAGCCGACCACGAGCAGGCGGCCGTCCCAGTTGATGCAGCGCAGCGACTGCTCGAAGACGTCGCCGCCGACCGGGTCGTAGACGACGTCGGCGCCGGCGCCGCCGGTCAGCGCCTTCACGCGGTCCTTCCACGCCGGATCGGTCCGGTAGTTGACGACGTCGGCGACGCCGTAGCGCTCGGCGACCGCGCGCAGCTTGTCGTCGCGGCCCCCCGACGCGATGACGCGGGCCCCGAGGCAGCCGCCGATGTCGACGGCGGCGGTGCCCACCCCGCCCGACGCCCCGTGCACGAGCAGCGTCTCCCCGGCCCGGAGCCGGCCGCGCTGCACGAGGGCGTGGTAGCTCGTGCCGTAGGTCATGGGGAAGCCGGCCCCGGTCTCGAAGGACATGCCGGCGGGCAGGCCGAGACAGCGCGCCTCGGGCACCACCGCCTCTTCGGCGTAGCCGTTCCAGCGGGTCATCCCGATCACCCGGTCGCCGGGGGCGAACCGCGTGACCGCGGCGCCGACCTCGACGACCTCGCCCGCGACCTCCGCCCCCGGCGCGAACGGCATGTCGGGCTTGAACTGGTACTTGCCCTCGATGATCAGCAGGTCGGGGAAGTTGACCCCGGCCGCCCGGACGCGGATGCGCACCCCGTCGCCGCCGAGGGCCGGGGGCTCGGTCTCCTCCCACACCAGGCTCTCCGGCGGCCCCCACGCCCTGCACAACATGGCTCTCATGGCCGGCGATTGTAGAACAACGACCGTCGCGCGACGCCCGCCGTGCGGTAAGCTCGTATGATGCCCGAACCGCTGATCGCGCTCCGCCACGTCGAGAAGAGCTTCAGCCACGGCGTCAGCCGGACGTTCGTCCTGCGCCGCATCACCCTGGACATCGCCGAGGGCGAGTTCGTCTCCGTCATGGGGCCGTCCGGCGCCGGCAAGTCGACCCTGCTGCACATCCTGGGGATGCACGACGCGGACTGGACCGGCGAGTACGACCTCCTCGGCCAGCCCGTCCACGGCCTGCGGATGAAGCACCGCCAGGCCCTCGGCCGCGCCCACATCGGGTTCGTGTTCCAGAGCTACCACCTGCTCGACGACCTCACCGTCGCCGAGAACCTCGACGTGCCGCTGTCGTACCGGAACGTGCCCCGGTCGGAGCGCCAGGGCCTGGTGGCCGACACCCTCGACCGGTTCCAGATCGTGGGGAAGAAGGACCTCTACCCGAGCCAGCTCTCGGGCGGGCAGCAGCAGCTCGTGGGGGTGGCCCGCGCCCTCATCGCCAAGCCGAAGCTGATTCTGGCCGACGAGCCGACCGGCAACCTGCACTCCAGCCAGGGCCGCGAGATCATGAACCTGTTCACGAAGCTGAACGCCGAGGGGACGACCATCGTGCAGGTCACCCACTCGGACGTCAACGCCGCCTACGGCGGCCGCATCATCCAGCTCCGCGACGGCTGGCTGGTGGACGACTGACGCCGGTCCTCCGTGAGCCCGGGTGGCCTACCGGCCGCCCGACGACGCGTCGGACCAGCCGCGCCTTCGGGCGGGATCCGCCCGGCGTCGGCGCCGCGGCGACAGCGACGGACAACGCGAACGTCCCCTGACCCGCGCGCGCTGACAAGCACGCCGGTTTCCTCTATAATCCGGCTCTTGGCGGGTTCGGCCCGCAGGTCGGCGTCCGATCGCGCGGCGGGCGCAGATCGGCGTCGAGACCGGAACCGACCCGACGGATCGACTTCCGACGACAGGAGCTGCACGATGGTGATCACGAAGCTGGCGCTGCCGAGACGGACGTTCCTGCGCGGCATGGGGGCCACCCTGGCGCTGCCGCTCCTCGACGCGATGGTGCCGGCCCTGTCGGCGCGGGCGCCGGGCACGCCGCGGTTCGCGGCGGTCTACGTCGGCAACGGCATGAACATGTGGGACTGGACCCCGCCCACCGAGGGCAAGGGGTTCGAGCTCTCCCCCATCCTGCAACCGATGGAGCGGTTCCGCCGGCACACGCTGGTGCTGAGCGGGCTCGACAACTACCCGGCCACCGACCAGGGCGACACCGGCGGCCAGCACCCGCGCGCCGCCCCCGCGTTCATGAGCTCGGTGCACCCCAAGCAGACCGAGGGTGCCGACGTGGAGGCGGGCACGACCGTCGACCAGATGATCGCCGAGCTCATCTGCCGCGACTCGAAGCTGCCGTCGCTCGAGGTCTCGGTCGACCGCAACGACGTCGTCGGCGCCTGCGACCACGGCTACGCGTGCGCGTACATGAACTCGATGTCGTGGAAGACGCCGACCCAGCCGCTGCCGGCCGAGACGAACCCGCGGTTCGTGTTCGAGCGGCTCTTCGGCACCGGCGACACGCCCGAGGAGCGCCGGCTCCGGGTCGAGGAGGACCGCAGCATCCTCGACGGGCTGACCCGCGAGATCGCGGCCCTGTCGGGGCGGCTCGGCGGCCACGACCGCACCAAGCTCGGCGAGTACCTCGACTCGATCCGCGACGTCGAGCAGCGCATCGCGCGGGCCGAGTCGACCAACAGCGACTTCGCGGTGCCCGAGCGCCCCGTCGGGGTGCCCGAGACGTTCCGCGAGTACGCCGAGCTGATGTTCGACCTGCAGGTGCTCGCGTTCCAGGCCGACATCACCCGCGTCACGTCCTTCATGATGGCCCGCGAGAACATCAACCGGTCGTACAACGAGATCGGGCTGCCCGAGGCGCATCACTCGATGTCGCACCACGGCAACAACCCCGAGAAGATGAAGGACTTCACGAAGCTCAACACCTACCACGTCGACACGCTGGCGTACTACCTCGACCGCCTGCAGTCGGTCCCCGACGGCGACGGGACGCTGCTCGACGGCACCGTGGTCCTCTTCGGCAGCGGCATGAGCGACGGCAACATCCACAACAACTACAACGTGCCGGTGGTGGTGGTCGGCGGGCCCGAGCGCGGGCTGAAGGGCGACCGGCACCTCGTCTATCCGAAGGGCACGCCGCTCGCCAACCTGTCGCTGAGCCTGATGGCCAAATTCGGCGTGCGCGAGGAGGCGTTCGGCGACAGCACCGGGCGGCTTCCGCTGCTGTCCGGCGTGTAGGGAGGCATCGACGCGCGGGACGGCGGGGGGATCGACCCGGCCGCCCCGCGAAGCGGTCTTCGCACTACCCCCCGGACCGGTGCCCGCCGGGGCTCGACTCTGCCGCGGCTACGCCTTCATCCGGCGGTTCCCGGGATCGAAGAGGGCGGGGCCGTCGGCCACCGTCACCGGGTACGCCTCGTTCATGTACAGCACCCGCAGGCGCGTGCCGGGCGCCGCGTGCTCGGCCGGCAGGTACGCGAGCAGGATGTACCGGCCGACCGACGGCCCCATGCCCGCGGAGGTGACGCGCGACTCGCGGCCGCGGGCGTCGACGATGCGCGCGCCGTCCGGGGTCAGGATCGGCTCGGCGCCGCCCGTCGGAAAACGGTCCACGCCCGACGCGCCGGCGTGGCTGTCCATGGTCAGCGTGCACAGCTTCGCCGCCGGCCCCTCGGCGCGGGCCCGCAGGTAGGCGGGCTTGCCGATGAAGTCGGCGTCCTTGACGGCGGCGCGCGCCAGGCCCGCCTCGACCGGCGAGTACTCCGAGCCGAGGTCCGCGCCCATCAGCGCGTAGCCCTTCTCCAACCGGCCGGTGGTGCCGTAGACGCCGATGCCCGCGGGGCGGGCGTCGAAGTCGCGGCCCGCCGCCATGATCGCGTCCCACAGCTTGGCGCCGTGCGGCGTCGCCGTGTAGATCTCCCACCCGCTCTCGCCCACGTAGGAGATGCGCAGCAGGGTCGCGGGCACGCCGTCGACGATGGCGTCCTGCACGGTGCCGTACGGAAACGCGTCCTGCGAGAGCGGAACGTCGGCTATCGTCGAGAGCAGTGCGGGGGCGTCGGGACCCCACACGCCTATGGTGCACAGCGCGGACGACCGGTTCTCGAGCTGCACCGAGCCGTCGGCGGGCAGGTGCCGGCGGAACCAGACCTCGTCGCGCGCCCCGTCGAAGGCGCCGGTCACGATGCGGAAGCGGTCGGCGGCGAGCCGCTGGATGGTCAGATCGGCGCGGATGCCGCCCTCCGGCGTCAGCAGCGGCGTGTAGATCGAGCGCCCGACGCGCACGTCGCAGCGGTTGACGGCCAGCTTTTCGAGGTAGGGCACGACGCCCGGGCCGGACACGTCGAATACCTGGAACGCGCTCAGATCGACGATGCCCACCTTCTCGCGCAGGTGCAGGTGCTCCGCGTTGATGATCGGGGACCACCACCGGCGGTCCCACTCGTGGGGGCGGTCGGCGACGTCGTAGCGGGCGACCAGGTCCGCGTTCGACACGTACCACTGCGGCCGCTCCCAGCCGCGCGCCTCGTGGAACTCGGCCCCGAGGGCGGCGGTGCGGTCGTGGAACGGCGCGCGGTTCATGCCGCGCCCCGACGCCCACTGCTCGCGCGGGTGGACGATGCCGTAGGTCTTGTTGAAGTGCTCGCGGCAGCGCTGCCGGATGTGCCGCAGCGTCCGCTCGTGGGGATAGAAGCGCGTGACGTCCGACCCGTGGGGGTCGCACAGGCGCGGGTAGCCGTGGGTGATCCACTCGGCGATGAGCCGCGCCGTGCCCGGCCCCTCCTTGATCCAGACCGCGGCGGCCGACCACAGCTTCTCGACCTCCGCCGTCTCCCCCAGCACCTGCTGCGCGTCGGGGGTCAGCGACAGCAGGCCGTTCACCGAGTACCGCATCTCGGAGCCGGCGAGCAGGTCGCCCATGATCTCGCGGGCCTGCTCGAGCTGCGGCGCGAAGTCGCCGGCGGTGAAGGGCATCTCGGTCGGCGAGCGCTCGGCCTCGGCCACCGACGGGATGTCGTCGGGATGCACGAGGATGGGGCGGTGCGCGTACGAGCCCACCTCCATCGCGTCGTGGCTCTGGCGCTCGTACATGAACGTGTCCATGTCGCGCACGATGGGGTAGGCGATCTCGTTGCCGGTGCGGTGCAGGAGGTCGATGGGGCCCATGTCGGCCATCTGGTGCACGGCCGGGGTGAGGGGGATCGAGGCGCCGGCCATGGCCGCGAGGCGCGGGCTCCAGACCCCGCAGGCGATCACCACCTGTTCGGCCTCGATCGTCCCGCGCGCCGTCACCACCGCGCGGATGCGGGGGCGGCCGAAGGGCGGGCGGGTCACCTCCAGCCCGGTGACCTCGGTGTTGTCGAGCACCGTGAGCACGCCCTTCGCCTGCGCCCGCTCCCGCATGATCGTGCCGGCGCGGACCGAGTCGACCACCGACACGCTCGGCGTGTAGAAGCCGCCGAGGACGACGTCGCGGTTCACGAACGGGGCCTTCGCGACGACCTCGTCCGGCGACAGCAGCTCGGCCTCGATGCCCCACGTGCGCGCCGAGGTCATGCGCCGGCGCAGCTCCTCCATGCGCGCCTCGGTGCGCGCCACCTCGATGCCGCCGCAGGTGGTGTTCACGCCGAGGGCCGCGTACTGCCGCTGGCTGTCCAGGGTCAGCATCGCGATCTCGCGGTTGTGGTCGGTGGGGAAGATGAAGTTCGACGCGTGGCCGGTCGATCCGCCGGGGTCGGGCAGCGGCCCCTTGTCGATGAGCACGAGGTCGCGCCAGCCGAGTTCGGCGAGGTGCGCGACCAGGCAGTTGCCGACGATGCCGGCGCCGATGACCGCGACGGACGCGCGGGACGGCGGCGCAGGCGGCGCGTCCCGGACGGTGCTGCTGGTGGATGGCTTCATCCTCGACCTCCCGGTTGCGCGGCGCGCCCCGGCGCGCGAGCGACCGCCCCGGCCGGATTGACCGGACGCGGATGATGAATGATCATGCAGGGTGTCCCGCCCTGGCAAGGAGGCGGCGCCGCTTCGCGCCGGCGTCACGGGAGGAGCCATGAACGGTCAGCCCCGCAGCGTCGATCAGTCCGACCGCATCGTCCCCGTCAACCTGCGCCAGAGCGGCCGCACCCCCACCGAGCTGCTCATTTCCACCCGCGTGCGGAAATCGCCCTACTGGCATCTCTCGCACGCCGCGGGCTGCTGGCGGGCCACCGTCTACAACCGCGTCTACCATCCGCGCGGCTACGTCCGGCCCGAGGACGGGGGAGCCGCGGCCGAGCACGAGGCCCTGACCAAGCACGTCACGATGTGGAACGTCGCGGTCGAGCGGCAGATCCGCGTCGCGGGACCCGACGCGGAGCGGTTCGTCGACTACGTCGTCACCCGCGACGCGACCCGCATCGAGCCGATGCACGCCCGTTACGTGATCCTCTGCAACGAGAAGGGCGGCATCTTGAACGACCCGGTGCTGCTGCGCCTCTCGCGCGACGAGTTCTGGTTCTCGCTGGCCGACTCCGACCTGCTGTACTGGCTGCAGGGCGTGAACGTGGGCCTGCGCCGGGACCTGGTCATCGACGAGATCGACGTCTGCCCGGTGCAGATACAGGGACCGAAGTCGCTCGCCCTGATGGTCGACCTCGTCGGCGGCGGCATCCGCGACATCCCCTACTACGGCCTCCTCGAAGCGGAGATCGCGGGCTGCGCGGTCGTCGTGTCCCAGTCGGGCTTCTCGGGGGAGAAGGGATACGAAATCTATCTGCGCGACGCCACCCTGCACGCCGAGGCGCTGTGGAACGCGGTGCTGGAGGCGGGGAAGCCGCACCAGCTCGCCGTCATCGCCCCCGGCCACCAGCGCCGCATCCAGGCCGGCATCCTGTCGTGGGGCCAGGACATGGACCAAGAGACGGTCCCGTTCCAGTGCAACCTCGCCTACCAGGTGCCGCGCCGGAAGCGGGGCGACTACATCGGCCGCGCCGCCCTCGAACGCATGCGGGCCGAGATCGAGGCGGGCCGGCCGCCGTTCAGGATGGTGCTCGTGGGCATGACGCTGGGCGGCAGGCCCATCGACGACTATGCGCCGGACTTCTGGCTGGTCTCGGACGCGGGGGGCGGCGACCCCATCGGGTACCTGACCTCGCCCTGGCACGCCCCGGAGATCGGCGGCAACATCGCCCTCGGCTACGTGCCCGTCGGCCGGTCGGCGGTCGGCACCGAACTCAGCGTCCAGCTTCCCGACGAGTACGCCACCGAGCCGGGGCGCCCCGACCCCGCGCGGGTGTGCGAGGTCCCGTTCCGCCCCTCCGTCAACCCGAGCGCCCGCGAGCAGGCGCACGCCCGCGGCGAGGACACGGCGGACTAAGGCCGTCCTGCGGGAAGAGCCGATCTTCCGCCGCCGGGAGAGTGCCGCCGGCCGCACGATCGCCGGCCGCACGATCGCCGTGCGGGGATGTGGGCCGGCCGGCGACGGTGCCGCCCGCAAGGCCCACGGACCTCACTCTCGTCCCGTCGATCCCGATCCGCGACGCCCGAAGCGCGAGCTTGGTTGACCCGAAACGACAACAATAGTTGACGCCCGTCAGGCGGGCCGCTTCCGGGTCGGCGACCGACGGCGCCCGCGTGCGGCCAAGCGTCCGCGGCGGGCGACGCCCGCGGGTGCGCCGGACCGCGCCCGCTCCAGGCGCGTCTGCACACCGACCGCGGCGCGCACCGCGTCACCTTCCGTCGCCTGCGGCCGGCGCGCGGCGACCCCGCACGGCCAAGCGACCAAGAGGGCGGTCGAGCCGTCGCGCAGCACCACGTCGACCCGGCCGGCCCCGTGCCGGCGCAGCCAGCGCTCCGCCGCGGCGAGCCTGCACGGCGCGTCGGCCATCTGCCCCCCGAACGCCAGGGTCACCGGCCCGACCAGCACGCCGCCGTCCGCGCCCTGCCGCCCCGGTGCCCGCCCGACCACCGCGGGGCCGGTACGGAGCGTCGCCGCCAGCCTCGTGCGCGCCTCGCACCGATGGCGCCGCCGCCCGTGCCGCACCGTCACGCCGCACCCATCCTCCCAATCAGTCTCGTTCTGCATGTTGCGAATACCTGCATTATTCGTGCCTGACTCATTGGATGCCGCCGATCGGCCGCCGACGGCCGCGTGGCGGCCAAGCGTGCCCCCACCACCCGACCCCGACCCGCGGATGGCCGGCGGGGGTGCACGACAAGAAAGCGCGGCAGCGGCCGGCGGCGGACGCGTGTGGCATGATCGACCGGTCCGGCAATGCCGCCCGCGGCAAAGACGAGCACGGATGGCCGCCACCCACCCCCGCATCCCCTACGGCGAAGCCGACATCAGGCGCATCCGCCTCAGGGGCTGGCTCTACGTCGACAAGACCCGCTTCCTCCGCCGGCTCGAGGACGAGAGCTACGCCTTCCTGATCCGTCCGCGCCGCTTCGGCAAGAGCCTCTGGGTGTCGGTGCTCGAGAACTACTACGACCGCACCCGCGCCGACGAGTGGCACGCCGTCTTCGACGGCACCGACATCGGCCGGGAACCCACCGGGGACCGCTCGCGATACGTCATCCTGCGGTTCAACTTCTCCGCCTTCGACGACACCCTGGAGACCCTGCGCGAGCGTTTCGAGGATTACTGCCTCATCGAGATCCGCGCGGCGCTGGAGCGCAACGCGGACCTGTTCCCGGAAGAGGCGATCCGCCGCATCCTCGCGCACGCGTCGGTCGACGGCAAGCTCCGCGAACTGTTTCGATACGCCGGGGACAACGGCATTCCGGTGTACTGCCTGGTCGACGAGTACGACAACTTCGCCAACACGGTGCTCGCCCACCACGGCCGCGAGGCGTACGAGTCGTTCACGCACGGCGGCGGCTTCTACCGCAACTTCTTCGCCACCCTGAAGGCGGGGGCCGGGGAGAGCGGCGGCGGCCTCGAGCGGCTGTTCATCACCGGCGTCTCGCCCATCACGATGGACGACGTGACCAGCGGCTTCAACATCGGCGCGAACGTCAGCCTCAGCCCGAAGTTCAACGACCTGCTCGGCTTCACCGAGGACGAGGTGCGCGGTCTGCTGGACCTGTACCGCGACCGCGGCGCGTTCAACCAGGACGTGGACACGGCCCTCGGGGTAATGCACGAGTGGTACGACGGCTACCGCTTCGCGAAGGGCGCGCGCGGCGACCTCTACAACACCGACATGGTGCTCTACTACCTGAAGCACTCGGTGCCGAACCAGCCCATCCCGGACGAGCTGATCGACGTCAACGT
>CAXXTG010000073.1:0-18946 GCA_963666855.2 Vicinamibacterales bacterium | reverse complement strand
GCTCCTCGCCGGGGTCGAGGGCGAGCTGGATGCGGCCCTTCTCGACGCCGTGGCGCCTGATGAGCTCCTCGCAGCGCTCGAACACGCCGAAGCGCGGGTCCTTGAGGCTGACGGACTCGACGGCATGCGCGGACATCGGCACGGTGACGCGGTCGCGCGCCACCTCCTCCTCGGCGCTGTAGCCGAGCACCGTGGTCACGCGTCGGCGCACCCGGCCCCGGTAGACGCCGTCGAGGTCGATGAAGTAGACCGGCTCGCCCGTCCGCCCGCGGTAGGTCACGCAGCTTCGCAGGCCGGCGCTGATGAACGCGAGATGCGAGTCGGCGTTGAGGGGCTCGGTCCGCCGTTCGGCCTCGGACAGCTCCTCGCGGAGGTCGAGCTGGTCGTGCTTGTATCCCGCCCCCTCGGGGAAGACCCGGCGGAAGAAGGACAGGTACGACCCGAGACCGCCGAGCTTGCGGTTCAGGCGGGTCGCCAAGCTCTGATCGAGGTAGCCCGCGGTGGTGTGATAGGAGCTGTACAGGGCCAGCGGGAACGGTTCCAGCGCGTCGCCGTGAGTCTCAGACACCCGCCGGCGTACATCGAGCATGTCGATGCGGGCGCGCGGCCGTACGGTGAGCGCGACTTCAACGGGCGCGGGGGCCATGAAAGAGCCCATGATAACCCAAAGCGGTGCCGCAACCCACCACAATACCCGTGACACGGCGCGACACCAACGTGACACGGGTGGCGCCGGGGTCGGCCGTCGGCGTCGCCGGGGGGGGCGGCCGATCCGCGGCGTGGGCGTACGGCCCGCCGCCCTCCCGGAGGGCGGCGGGGACCGCGCCGTGTTCGGCGGGGTTCCCCGGCCGGCCGGGCGTCAGCAGCTCAGGCAGCGGTGGTTGTTCCTCGCGCCCAGGTCCTCGAGCAGCGCGATGGTCTCCGGGAACGGCTGGATGCGCTGCACGGGGCCGTTGGCCATGTCCACGGTCGTCTGCCCCCGGCGGCTGACCTCGGTGACATCGACGCCCCGCTCGACGAGGTAGCGGATCAGGGCGTTGTCGCCGCGCGCGGCGGCGTGGTGCACCGCGTTGTACCCGTCGTGGTCGCGGAACCGGACGTCGAGGCCGACCTCCTCCACGAGGAACCGGACGGCGGGGAGCCAGCCGCCGGGCACGTGGCGGTGCGAGTTGCCCGCGTACCCTTGGCCGTGGCCGACCCCGGCGGCCGCGAGGAGGGGGGACACGGCGGGTCCGCCGAGGGCGGCCGGAGGCAGCCCGGACGGGTCGGGATGGGGAAGACGCCGGCGGGCCGGGACGGTGACCGTCGGCAGGTGCGGATCCGCCCCGTGCTCCAGGAGGAGCCGCATGGCCCCGATGTCGAGGGCGTAGGCGGCGCGCCAGAAAGCGGTGGCGCCGGCCCGGTCGACGCCGAGCAGGTCACGGTTGTAGGTCGTATACCACAGCGACTTCTCGAGCCGGGCGTCGACGTCGGCGCCCGCCTCGAGCACCGCCCGCATCACGTCGAGATACGAGGCGGTCTGCTGCAGGTGGTCGGTCGGTTGCGGGTGCCGGGCTTTCGGGGCCCACTGCATGTTGAGCGCCCCGTAGAGCGGGGTCGCCCCCGCGTCGCTCGCGAGCGTGGGGTCGCCCCCCGATTCGAGGAGCCGCAGGGCCAGGTCGAAGTGGCCGTTGATGCACGCGATCAGCAGGGGGCTGGTGCCGTCGGCGGCGCTCACCTGGTTGACGTCGGCGCCGCCCGCGACCAGGGCGAGCGCCGTCTCGGCGTGGCCGTCACGCGCCGCGAGGAGCAGCGCCGTCAGCCCGCCGTGGGTTCCGACGAGATCGGCGTAGCCGAGCGGCTCCGGTTCTCCGCCCCGGTCGGCTTCCGCCGCCGGGGCCGCGGGCCGCGGCGGAACCCGGGGTCGAAAGGACGATCGGGCGGCCCGCGGCGCACCCGGGCGGCGCGGCTGGAGGCGCCGGGGTACGGGACCGGCGGATCGCCCGGCGCGGGTGGCGGCGCGGGCGCGCCCCGCGCCGCGGTCCGCCTGGCCGGCCGCGTTTCGGGGAGCCGTGTTCACGAGGGCCCGCATCATCCGGCCGCGCCGGCGCCGGCTGTCCGCCTGGTCGAACGCGTTGCGGGCGCCGATGTCCACGACCTTCGCGGCGACGGCGGGGTCGGCGCCCCACCGCAGCAGGGGGGCGACGGCGGCGGCGCGTCCCGCCCCCGCCGCGAACATGAGGGGGGTCTGGCCCCACCGCGGCTCGCGCGCGTCGGGGTCGGCGCCGTGCGCCAGCAGCGCCTCGACCGCGTCGGCGCTTCCCGACTGCGCCGCGAAGTGCAGGGGGGCGGCCCCGGTCGACGTCAGCGCCTCCGCGTCGGCGCGATGGTCGAGCAGGGCGGCGATCACGGGGGCGTGGCCGGCGCGGCTGGCGACGTGCAGCGCGGTGTGGCGGCCGAGACGGGTCACCGCCTCCGGGTCGGCGCCGGCGCCGAGCAGCCGGCGGGCGGTCGCGGCGTCGCCGTGCCGCGCCGCCCAGTGCAGGGCGGTCATGCCGTCGCCGCGCGGCGCGTCGACGTCGGCGCCGGCCGCGAGCAGCGTCCGCACCGCCGCGTCGTCCCGCCGCATCGCGGCGTCGGCGAGCGGCGCTTCGACGGCCGCCCGCGCGCCGACGGGGGCCAGGCACAGGAACGTCAGGAGGGCGCCAATCCGCAGTCGGGGCATCGCTTTCTCCAGGCAGTGGACGTCGCGCCGCCGCGGGAGCCCGCCGTTCCCGGCCTCGGGCGCCCCGCCGCCCGCCGCCCCGCCGCCGTTCCCGGGGCGCCGCGGGGCCTCGCCGCGGGTTCTCAGGCGTTCAGCGAGAACACGCCGGTGCTGTCGCCGAACCGCTCGACGTCGTCGACGCCGAGCCGATGGATGAGGTCGAGCATCACGTTCGCCATCGGCGTCCCCGGCGCCGCGCGGAGATGCAGGTTGCCGGGCAGACGGCCGTTGGCCCCGCCCGCCACGAAGAGCGGGCAGCGCTTGTGGTTGTGCACGTTGGGGTCGCCCATCGGCGAGCCGTAGATGACCATCGACCGGTCGAGCAGCGTCGCGTCGCCCTCTTCCAGCGCGCGCAGCTTGCCGAGGAAGTAGGGCAGCAGGCTCACGTGGTAGCGGTTGAGCAGGGCGAACTGCTCGATGTTCCGCTCGCGCCCGCCGTGGTGCGAGGCGGGGTGGAAGCCCCGGGTGACGCCGCTCTCGGGGTACACCCGCCCGGTGGCGTCGCGCGACAGCTTGAACGAGAAGACGCGGGTGACGTCGGTCTCGAACGCGAGGGCCTGCAGGTCGAACATCAGCCGCACGTGCTCGTCGAACGAGTCGGGCACGCCCGGCGGCGAGTTGGGGAGCTCTCGGGGCTCGCCCCCGAGGTTGCGGGCCTCGACGCGCTCGATCCGGCGCTCGATCTCCCGGATGTCCGTCAGGTAGCGGTCCATGCGCCGACGGTCGGCCGTATCCAGGGTGGGGCTGAGCCGGGCCACTTCCCGCGTGATGAAGTCGAGCACGCTGCGCTGCTGCCGCCGCCGCACGGCGCGCTCTCCCGGCGTGCCCCCGGCCCCGAACAACTGATCGAACGCGAGCCGCGGGTCCCGGATCATCGGCAGCGGCTCGGTCGGCGACGCCCAACTGATGGTGTCGGTGTAGACGCACGAGTAGCCGTAGGCGCACCCGCCGGCCTGATCGACGTTCTCGATGCAGAGCTGCATCGACGGAATCGGCGTGCGCTGGCCGAAGCGCTGGGCGTAGAGCTGGTCGAGGGAGATGCCGGCCCGGACGTCGGAGCTCTCGGTCTGCTTGGGATGCGACTGGGTGAGGAACGTCGCGCTCGATCGGAAGTGGTCGCCGCCGATCTCCGGGGGGGTGACCGCCTCGGCGGGCCGCACGTCGGTGTCGCTGACGATGGTCAGCGCGTCGCGGAACGGCTCGAGCGGGCTCAGGGCGCTCGGGCCCAGGTCGAACCCGCGCCCCGTCGCGGCCGGCGACCAGAGGTGCCGCGAGGCCCCGTAGGCGGTGCTGCCGGCGGCCCCGTGGACGTTCTCGATGCACACCAGCCGGGTCGGGTCGTCGAGCGACTGCGCCGCCGCGGCCCGGCGCCAGGGACGGCCCGCGGGGACGAACGCGTCGAGGAAGGGCAGCGCCACGGTGGCCCCCGCGCCCCGCAGGAACGTACGCCGGGGGAGATGCTTGCCGGTGACGAAGGCCATGCTGATCAGTCCTCCACGGAATCCGGCGCCCGGCCCCGCGTGCGGAACGCGGGGCTGCGGACGATCTCGAGGATGAAGCGGGACAGGCGCAGGTCGTCCGCCTCGGCGGCGCGCACGACGTCGCGGACCGCGGGCATGTCGAAAGGCTCGATGCGGCGGCCCAGGGCGTAGGCCATCAGGTTCTCGGCGAACGTGCCCGCGATCGCGCCCGGGCGCTTCAGCAGGGCGGCGCGCAGGTCGCCGGCGCTGGCGACGGGGGTGCCGTCGTACAGCTCCCCGGCCGAGTCGATGGCGTTGCCGTTGTCCTTGACGCGCCGCGCCCCGGTCACGTCGTAGTGCTCCAGGGCGAGCCCGATCGGATCCATCATCCGATGGCACGAGCTGCACGCGGGGCTCCGCCGGTGCTGCTCCAGGCGTTCACGCACCGACAGCAGGCGGCCGCCGTCGGCGGCCGCGGTGTCGTCGAGGTCGGGCACGTCGGGCGGCGGGGGCGGCGGCGGGCTGCCGAGCAGCACCTCCATCACCCACTTGCCGCGCAGCACCGGCGACGTGCGGTCGGCGTAGGAGGTGAGGGCCAGCACGCTGCCGTGCCCCAGCAGCCCGTGGCGGGGGTGGGCGGACGGCCAGGTCACGCGCCGATGGCGCTCGCCGGCGACCCCGGGAAGCCCGTAGTGCCTGGCGAGGCGCTCGTTGACGAACGTGTAGTCGGCGGTCAACAGCTCGGTCAGGCTCCGGTCCTCCCGGACCAGGTGGTCGAAGAACAGCTCGGTCTCCCGCCGCATGGCGTGCTTGAGCTGCTCGTCGAAGTCGGGGTAGGTCCGGACGTCCGGGTGCAAGGGGTCGAGATCGGGCAGCCGCAGCCACTGGGCGGCGAACCGGGTGGCGAGGGCCTCCGACCGCGGGTCGGCGAGCATGCGCCGCACCTGGGCGTCGAGAACGGCGGGGTCGGTCAGCCGGCCGGCGGTGGCGAGGTCGATGAGCTCGGCGTCGGGACCCGCGGCCCACAGGAAGAAGGAGAGCCGGGACGCCAGCGCGTGGCCCGAGAGGGCGAAGCCCTCGGCGGCGTCGATGCCGGCCGGGGGGGCCTCGAAGCGGAACACGAAGTGGGGGCTGGCGAGCATGCCCTCCAGGGCCATCCGGACGCCCGCCTCGAACCCGCCCTCGGCCGCGCCGCTCTCGTACAGGGCCATCAGGGCGCGCCGGTCGTCGGCGGTCAGCGGCCGGCGGTAGGCGGCGGCGCCGAGCCGGTCGACGATCTCGCGGGCGCACGCGGACGCGTCGTCCGGCCCCGCCGGCCGGCAGGTGAAGACACGCCGCCGGCTCGGGGTGTCGGAGACGCCGACCGGATCGAGCGGCCCCCGGATCGCGAGGTCCCGCAGGTGGGGCAGGCTCGTGAAGCCGTAGGCGTTGGCGACGCTGGTGCTCGACAGCGACCAGTCGTGGGGCGAGATGAGGTCCTGGGCGGGGCCCTCGAGGTGGCGGATGAACACGGCCGAGACCCGGTGCGGCCCCGCCGTCACCCGGACCGGATCGGTGCGGAGGTTGACGCCGTTGGGGTCCGAGACGTGCATCCACCGGTCGATGTCGAGGAGGGCGACGCGCTCGCCGTCGATGGAGATCTCGATCTGCTCCGGATGCTCCACCGTGTGCAGCGCCCCCCGGCCGCTGCCGAACAGCTCTCCGGTCGTCTCGTGGTGGAACGAGACGCGGAACCGGTAGTCGGCGTCGGCGGGGAACGTGTGGACGACGGAGATGCCGCCCCGCGAGCCGTAGGGCGCCCCGTCGACCTGCTCCCGCTGCGAGACCCACCGCGTGACCTTGTAGGTCGCCTCCCGCGGGCCCGCCGCCGCGTCGCCCACGGCCAGCCGGCTGACCTCGGCCGCGGCCCGGAGGTAGCCGTTCATCAGGGTGGGGGAGAGCAGTTGCGCGTCGGCGATGTTGTCGAAGCCGGCGCTCTTGGTGTCGAGCGGCAGGTAGTCGCTCGCGCGGACGTCGAGGGCGAGCAGATCGCGGACCGATCGCTCGTACTCGGCGCGGTTGAGGCGCTGGAAGCTGCGGCGCGCGGGAAGCGGCTGCTCGGCCGCGGCGTCGTCGACCAGGGTCTCGAGGGCGCCGGCGAGCGATTGGAGCTCGGCCTCGTCGGGGCGGGCGACCCCCGCCGGGGGCATCAGGCCCGTGCGCACCTTCCGGATGATCTTCTCCGCCAGCGGGCGGTCGTCGACGGCGCGCGCGACGTCGAAGCCGTCCAGCGACAGGTTTCCGTACCGCGCCCGATCGTTGTGACAGCGGCGACAGGTCCCGTCGACCACCGCCTGCGCCGCCTCCGGGGCGGCAGGGGCGGCGGCCGGCGTCGCCAGGCCCGGAGACGCGATCGACCCGAGCGCGAGACAGACGGCGATTCCCGCAACGGCGGCCGGGGCGGTGCTCACCATGGTGCGATCACTCTCTTCTTGACGATGTGACGACCGCCGTTCGCGCGTTCCGCGGGCTGTGGACGACCGGCCTGGGACCCGGAGCGGGCGGCTCCGGATCCCGGCGGGCAATCTGCGTAGTGTAGCCGTTGTGCGCGACGTTTTCCACGCCGAAGCCACCGACGAGTGCACGACAGCATGGGTTGGACGACCGTCAGGTGCGGTTGGCGGCCGATTGCGCCTCGGTGGCGCGGGCTGGCCGCAGGATCGGCTTTCCTTTGTCGCGCACCCACCGCCGACGGACCCGTTGTGGGATGCCACCCACCGCGCCGATGACGAGGATCATCAGGACTTGTCGTGCACCCACCGCCGACGGACCCGTTGTGGGAGCAACCCGGCGGAGCCGTCGGTGCGTGGTCGGCGGGTCCGGAGCGTCACCGGGGGACCCGCGTGGAGACGATTCGCTCCGCGAATGCAGCGCCGCCGACCGATGCGAAGCCGGCCGACGCGGCAGGCGCCGATGCGCGCCTGGTCCCGTGCGGACGGCGAGAGCCGGGGAGCCGGCGGTTGTTAATTCGATGGCTTTTGTGTTATTAAAATAGCGTAATGACCCGGCGGGCCGGCCGGCCGGGAACCGGGGGTCAACTCATGGGCATGTCGGAACCATCGCACAGTCGGCTGTCGCGTCGCGAGCGGCAGATCATGGACATCCTCTTTCGGCGCGGCCGCGCCCCGGCAAGCGTCGTCCGGGAAGAGCTGCCCGGTGATCCGAGCTCGTCGACGGTCCGCACGCAGTTGCGCATCCTCGAGCAGAAGGGGCATGTGCGTCATGACGAGGTGGGGCTGCGGTACGTGTATCGTCCGGTGACGCCTCGTCGGGCCGCGGGCCGTTCGGCCTTGCGGCATCTCGTCGAGACGTTCTTCGACGGCTCCGCCGAACAGGCCGTGGCCGCGTTGCTCGGCGGGGAGGCCCGTCGTCTGACCGATGAGGAGCTCGAGCGGATCGCGCGGGTCGTCTCGGACGCGAGAGCGGCGCAACAGGGGGCCGGCCGGGCCGCGAACGCATCACGCGGCAACGGGCCGAACGGAGACGACACGAGCGAGAAGCGGGAGGAACCACGATGAGCCTTCTGGCCCTGTTGACCCTCAAGGTGTCGGCGATCCTGCTCCTCGGCGCTAATCTGTACCTTCCTTCTGTACAGGAGCTCGGCCGCCGCGAAGCACTGGGTGCTGGCGGTCGGCGTCGTGTCGGCGGTCGCGACGCCCGGGCTCCACGTTCTGCCGACGCCGCCGGTGGCGCGGATGGCTCCGGTCGGACCGCTCTTGTTCGACGCACTCCGGCCCACTGCTCTTCCTTCCGTCGCGTCACCCCGTCCTTCAGCTCCTGCTCGGCCGCCGGGCCCCTACGTCCAGTTCACGGAACCGGAAGCTGCCGACGCGGTCGGCCCGGTCGTTGCGCCGCCGCCGGCAGGTCCCCGACCCGGCCGGTCTCGACCGACGGAGCCGGAAGTTGCCGACGCGGTCGGCTCGGTCGTCGGGCCGCTGCCGGCAGGTCCCCGGCCCGGCCGGTCTCGACCGACGGAACCGGAAGCTGCCGACGCGGCTGGCTCGGTCGTTGCGCCGCCGCCGGCAGGTCTCCGGCCCGGCCGGTCGCGACACGCGGCGGCGGCCGTCGCGGTCGGCGATGTCGTCGGCCGGTTGGCGGTGACGATCTGGCTGGTGGGCGTGTTCGCGGGCCTCGGCGTGCTTCTGGTCGGGTTGGCGAGGCTCCGATGGTTGCGCGCGTCGTCGCGCCGTGTGACGGACGGGCGGTGGCATCGGCTGTGCGCCGACCTGTCGCGGTCGTACGGCCTGACCCGCGGCGTCGACCTGCTGCTGGGGCCGCGTCCGGGGCTGGTGGCGACGTGGGGCTGGCGGCGGCCGGTCGTCATGCTGCCGGCGTCGGCGTCCGAGTGGTCGGCGGAGCGGATGCGCGTCGTGCTGCTGCACGAGCTGGCGCACGTACGCCGCGGCGACTGGCTGCTGCAACTGGCGGCTGAAGCGTTGCGCTGCGTCTGGTGGTTCAACCCGTTGGCCTGGCTGGTCCGTGCGCGGCTCCGCCGTGAGAGCGAGCACGCGGCGGACGACCTCGTGCTGGCCCGGGGCGTTCCCGCCGCGACCTGCGCGACGCATCTCGTCGAGCTCGCGAGAGAGGTTCGGAAACACCGATGGACGTGGTTGCCGGCCCCGGCGATGGCACGTCCGTCCAACCTAGAACGGAGGGTGTCCGCCATGTTGAATCCCCGCACGAATCGGCGTCCGTTGACGCGCTTCGCCCGTTTCGGGAGCCTGGGCGTGCTGGTGCCGGCCTCGATCGTCGTCGCCGGCTTGCAGGTGGGGCCGGTGTCCGCGTCGCTTTCCGCCGAATCGACCGGCAATGCGGTCGAACAGGAGCCGCCGGCGGAGTCATCGACCGGGCGACTCACGGAGTTCGTTCCGGTGGGTGCGGTCCCTGCCGCCCTCCAGGAACGGGTGGGGCCGGGGTCCGCATCTCGTTCCGCCGAATCGACCGGCAGCGCGCTCGAGCAGGAGCGGCCGGCGGAGTCGTCGGGCGGGCGACTCACGGAGTTCGTCCCGGTGGCTGCCGCCCCTCCCGCCCTTCAGGAACGGGTGCAGGTCGGGCCGGTGTCCGCGTCTCGTTCCGCCGAATCGATCGGCAGTACGGTCGAACGGGCGCAGCCGGCGGAACGGTCGAGCGAGCAGATCGCGGAACTCGTCGCGAAGGCGACCGGCCTCCATGAACAGCAGACCGTGCTCGACGAGCCGCAGGCCCTGCTCGGCGACTCCGGCCGGCCCACCGGTCGCCCCGAGGCCCGGACCGGCATTCAAGGTGTAGTAATCGAGGAAGCGACCATCGACCCGAGGGGCGAGGTGGAGGACATCGAGGTGGTTCGTTCCATCCCGGGGCTCATCGAGGCGGATGAGAGTCGCGGCGCTCTGGGCGCGCACACGTCGGAGGCGAACGCTGACGACCGCTCGTACAAGGTGTCGCTCGCCCCGATGGCAGAGGCCCGAGTTGCCACGCCGGACTACCTGTTTCTTGATACGGTGCAGACCGGTACATTGCAGCGGGAGCTGCAGGAAGCCGCTGACAACGGGTACCGCCTCGTTTCCGGCTATGGCAGTTGGGGACGACCAACGGTGATCCTGGAAAGAGCTCTTGGGCCGGAACCCATCGAGTACCTCCTGCTCGCGACAGCGAAGACCGGGACGTTGCAGGACGAGATTACTGAAGCCGCCACCGATGGCTATCGATTTACCAGTGTCTTCGAGATAGGCGGCGAAGCCGTGGCGGTCATGCAGCGCGCACCGGGTCAGGCTGATCCGACACACGAGTACGTTGTGCTGGGGACCAAACGGCTTGGCACCATGGAAGAAGAATTCCTTGCCGCAGCCGCGAACGGCTTCAAGCTCGTCGGACAGACACACTACAACAGTCCCTCTTCCATCGCCTTGAGTGCCATCACTACGGTCGTCTCCCTGGGCGCGGCGTCCGGGGTCGACGTGGCTCGCGAGATGCTCGCGGTTCTTGAGCGACCTATCCAGGACCAGCTTTCGCAGCACGTTGCGGCATCCACCGCACGACGATGAACTTCCGTGGACCACATGTGATCCTCGAGCGCACCCACACGTGGCGTTTGCACCGTGCGATCTTCCGGGACGGGTGGTTCTCGCCGCACGGGCAGTCGGTTCCGGGGGACGGGCGCGAGAGCGTCGAGCCGATCCAGCTCGTCGACGGCGACTTGGTCGGGCTCAGCGTCGCGGCGGCTGGCCCCCGTGCGGAAGCTTGGGGAAACGGCAATATAGGAGGTCCAAAGCGATGGTCATCTGGCGACTGGCTACGCTGGCGCTCGCTGTGACGACGGTCGGCGTCGCCGGCACCGCGGCGGTGCAGGAACGCGAGGAGGACAACGAGCTGGATCGCTTCATGGAACAGGTGCTCGCCCGCCGCGACGAGAACCGCATCGCGCGGCGGCAGTACGTCTTCGACGAGGTGGAGCGGTTCACGGTGACGGGATACGACGGCGAGGTGTACAGCCGCTACACGCGGGAGTACGTCTGGTACCGGCGCGACGGCGTGTTCGTGCGAAGCCCGGTGCGGTTCGACGGGGTCGACGCCGGCGAGGACGACTGGCGGCGGTACGAGGCGGAGTGGCTGGAGGCGGAGGCGGAGCGCGCCCGGGATGCCGCGTCCGAGACGCCCTGCGCGCCGGACGACTCTCCCGGATCGCCGGTGGCGGCCGACGAGGCCGCTGTCCCATCGCCTTCCCCGGGCGGCGCCGGCGCGACGGCCGACCTGAGCGCCGCCGCCGATCTCCGCCCGCGCTTCCTCTCCGAGTCGTACTGGCTCGACTTCGAGTTCGAGCCGGGCAACTACTACTTCGCGGGCCGCGAGCCGCTGGCCGGGCGCGACGTGCTGCGCATCGAGTACTTCCCGGAGCGGTTGTTCCGGGAGCGCGACCCCGACGACGGCGACTGCAATCGGCCGCCGATCAGCGTGCCGGGCGCCCAGGCGGCGTTCAACGAGAGCACCCTCGTCACCCTCTGGATCGACCCCGACGAGCATCAGATCGTGCGGTTCACGTTCGACGGCATCGGCTTCGACTTCCTGCCCCTGCGCTGGCTCATCCGCCTCGACGGGCTCAGCGCGTCGATGACCATGGGCCGGCCGCTGGACGGGGCGGTGTGGCTGCCGGAGCAGATCGAGGCCGTCGGGGTGATGACGATGGCGAGCGGATCGACCACGGTGGCGTACTCCCGCACGTTCTCCGGCTACCGGGAGGCCGAGACCGGCGCACGCCTCCGACCGTCCGACCCGGGGCGGTGACGATGTTCCCCCGCTTCCTCGCCCGCCGGCCGTGCGCCGTCGTCCGGATGGCGCTGGCGAGTGCGGCCGCGGCCCTCGCGGCGACGCCGCCCGTGGTGGCCGCCGCCCAGGAACGGACGGCGCGGGAGGCGGTGGTCGAGATACGGGTCCACGGCAACCTGTCGCTGTCGGACGCCGAGGTCATCGCCCTGGCCGGCGTCGAGGTGGGTGACGGGGCCGGCCCCGACCTGATCGGGGCGGTGCGGGAACGGCTGGAGGGGAGCGGGCGGTTCGAGACGATCGACGTGCGCCGTCTCTACCGGTCGCTGACGGCCACCGACGAGGTCGCTCTCGTCATCGTGGTCCGCGAGCGGCCCGGCGCCCGCTGGCGCAATCCGGTGGCGCGGGCGCTGGCGGGCGTGGGCCGCCGGCTGATGGTCGCCCCGATAGTGGACCACCGGGAAGGCTACGGGGTGGCCTATGGGGCGCTGACCAGCGTCGTGGACGCGTTCGGGGCGGGTAGCCGGCTCTCGGCGCCCGCGACCTGGGGCGGCCACAAGCGCATTGGACTGGAGATGGATGCCCCGGTTCCTGGCCCTCTGGTCGACCGGCTGCGGGCCGGCGGATGGCGCGGACGGCGGCGGCATCCGTACTTCGAGGCCGACGACGACCGGACGGGGCTCGAGGTCGCGGTCGAGCGCGGGCTTCCGGCCGGGTTCCGGCTGAACGGGGCGGCCGCGTGGGAGGACGTGCGGTTCGCGGCGGGGGCGGACCGGCTGTTCCGGTCGGCCGTGCACCTCGACTATGGCGACTATCGCGAGACGCCGGCCACCGCCCGCCGCAACACGGTGGTGGTCCGCGCCGGCGTCGAGCGGTTCGCGATCGTCGGGGGCCCGGGGATCGTCCTCCGGCCCCGCCTGGACGCCCGGGCGTACGCGGCGGCCGGAGGTCAGGCGATCGTGGCGGCGCGGCTCTTCTACGCGGGGGCGTCGGCCCCGCTGCCGCCGTACGAGAGGGCGCTGCTCGGCGGCAGCCCGGCCGCGCGCGGCACCCTCCGCGGCTGGCCGGCCGGAGCGGCGGTCGGCGACCGGATCGCCGCGGCGTCAGTCGAGCTGCGTCTTCCCGTGACCTCCCTGTTGTCGGAGGTGCAGGTCGGCCTCCGGTTGTTCGCCGACACCGCCGCCATCTACGACGCGGCAACGTCCATCCGGCGGGCGAGGTTTCTGGAAGGCGCCGGGGTGGGCGTCTTCGTCATGCCCCCCGGATTCGGCTTCCCGATCGCCATCGACGTGGCGCACGACTTCGCCGGCGGAGTGCGTGTGCACACCAGTGCCGGCTTCGGCTTCTGACGGCCGACGGGCCGGTATCCCGTGACGGTCCTGACGGCCAGTTGACCCATAACCCTTCATGTGGGTAGTATGGTAATCGTGAAAACGACGCTGGACATTCACGACGACCTTCTGTTGCGGGCGAAGCGGCATGCCCGGCGCATCGGTCGTCCGTTGCGCGCGGTGGTCGAGGAAGGGCTGCGCCAGGTGCTGGCGGCGCCGGCGGCTCCTTCCCGCTACCGGTTGCCGGACCTGAGCGCCGGGGACGCGGAGGCGCCCGACCCGCTGGAGTCGTACTCGTGGCAGGATCTGCGCGAGACCATCTACGGCGACCGGGGGGCCCCGTGACCGCGGTCGACACGAACATCCTGGTCTACGCCCACCGCCGCGAGTCCCGCGCGCACGACCGCGCGCGGGCGTTCCTGCGCCGGCTTGCCGAGGGCGACCGCGCCTGGGGGATTCCGTGGCCATGCTGCTACGAGTTCCTGAGCGTCGTGACCAACCGGCGCATCTGGAGGGATGCGGTGACGCCGATGGAGCGCGCCTGGGGCCAGCTCGAGGCGTGGACCTCGTCGCCGTCGAATCGACTGCTGGGCGAGACGGGCGACTTCCTCGACGTGCTGGGCCGGTTCGTTCGCCGGCCGCGGGTGCGCGGCGCCGTCGTGCACGACGCCCGGGTGGCCGCCATCTGCGTCGCTCACGGCACCGAGGTCCTGTTCACCCGCGATCGCGACTTCTCGCTGTTTCCCGAGCTTCCGACGCGGGATCCGTTCGCGGGCGGAGATCCCTGAGACGGCGCCGGCCGTGCGCGGAGAGCCCGTGCGCCCATATGTCGCCGGTCAGGGCGCCGTCGGGCTCCGGCCGTGCGCGGAGAGCCAGACGGCCCTTCGAGGCCGGTTCCGGACAACGCGATAGCCGGCCGGCAGCCTGTTGCTTCGTAGGCGCGGTTTCCTGGAGGAGGGGGCATCGACGGCCGGCCGGGCCGGCGGCGCGGCCGGGGCCGGCGATAGGGGAGGTGGGGGAGGTCGCGCCCGTTTGGTACAATCGATCGGTCGCGGGCCGCACAGTCCCCCGCGCGGTCCGGAACGAGGAGCGACACGATGAAGCGCATCCTGATCGGCGTTCTCGGCGTCGGCGTCCTGCTGGCCTCCGCCCCGGACGCGGCGGCGCAGCACTGGCCGCAGTTCAGGGGGCTGAACGCCGGCAACGTGGCCGACGATCCGGCCCTGCCCGACCGGTGGAGCGAGACCGAGAACGTCGCCTGGAAGATCGACCTCCCCGGGTTGAGCTGGAGCTCCCCGATCGTCTGGGGCGACCACATCTTCGTCACCACCGCGGTGAGCGCGGCCGACGACGAGGTGCAGCCGATTCCCGGCCTCTACGACCCCGGCGAGCACAACGGGTCGGTGCCGGCGAGCGGCGAGCACCGGTGGCTGGTGTACGCCATCGACTTCGAGACCGGGGCGCTGCGGTGGGCGCGCGAGCTCCACCGCGCGGTGCCCGAGATCACCCGGCACCTCAAGAACAGCTACGCCTCGGAGACCCCGGTCACCGACGGCGAGCGCGTCTACGTCTACTTCGGGGCCGTCGGGCTGGTGGCCGCCCTCGACTTCGAGGGCGGGGAGGTCTGGCGCCGCGACGTCGGGACGTTCAACACCATGCAGGCGATGGCCACCGCGTCGTCGCCGGCGCTGCACGACGGCCGGCTCTACGTCCTCAACGACAACACCACGCAGTCGTTCTTCACCGCGCTGGATGCCGCGACCGGCGACGACGTGTGGCGGGTCGAGCGCGACGAGCCGGGGCACACCTGGTCGACCCCGCTCGTGTGGGAGAACCCCCTGCGCACCGAGATCGTGACCGCCGCCACCGGGAAGGTCCGCTCCTACGACCTCGACGGGGAGGTCCTGTGGGAACTCGGGGGGATGTCGCTGCTGACCACCCCGAGCCCGTTCACGAGCCACGGGCTCGTCTACATCAGTTCCGGGTACCCCGGCGGCGCCCTGCGGCCGGTCTACGCCATCCAGCCGGGGGCGGCCGGCGACATCTCCATCTACCAGGAGGTCGCGAGCGGCCTGCAGGAGGGGTTCCCCGGCAGCCGGACCTACTCGCAGGACTCCCACGTCGTGTGGGCGTACCCGCTGCTGGGCACCTACAACACCACCGCCCTCGTCTACGGCGACATCTACTACACCCTGCTCGACCGGGGCTTCCTCCTCGCGCACGACGCGGCCACCGGGGAGGAGATCTACGGCCGGCGGCGGCTGGAGATCGGCAACGGCTTCACCGCGTCGCCGTGGGGCTACAACGGGAAGATCTTCCTGCTGAGCGAGGACGGCGACACCTTCGTGGTCAAGGCGGGCCCCGAGTTCGAGATCCTCCACAAGAACCCGCTGAACGAGATGACGTTGGCGACGCCCGCGGTGGCGCGGAGCAGCGTGATCGTGCGCACGCAGTCGAAGCTGTACCGGATCGCGAGAACGGAGTGACCAATCGCCCCCGGTAGCGGCTGAAAACGGCGTCGTAGCGACGAGCAAGGAGACGGGAATGGGACCGACGGCGGTTGACACGACGCACGCGTTCGACGAGGCGGTCCGGGCGGACCGAGAGCCCTTCAAGGTCGCCGACCTGTCGCTCGCGGCGTTCGGGCGGAACGAGATCCGCCTGGCCGAGCAGGAGATGCCGGGGCTGATGGCGCTGCGGCGGGAGCACGCCGGGCAGGCGCCGCTCGAGGGCGCCCGCATCATGGGCAGCCTGCACATGACGGTGCAGACGGCGGTGCTCATCGAGACCCTGCACGACCTCGGCGCCGACGTGCGGTGGGTGTCGTGCAACATCTTCTCGACCCAGGACCACGCCGCGGCCGCCGTCGCGGTGGGGCGGCCCGAGACGGGCGGCACGCCGGAGAGCCCCCGCGGGATCCCGGTGTTCGCGTGGAAGGGGGAGACCCTCGCCGACTACTGGTGGTGCACCAACGAGGCCCTCGTCTGGCCGGACGGCGCCGGGCCGTCGCTCATCGTCGACGACGGCGGCGACGCCACCCTCCTCGTGCACAAGGGCTACGAGTTCGAGCAGCTCGGCGAGGTGCCCGGGTTCGACCCCGAGACCGAGCCCGAGGAGTGGGGCGTCATCCTCGACCTGCTGCGGAACCTCCAGGCCCGCGACAAGCGGCACTGGCAGCGCATCAGCCCCCAGATCCGCGGGGTCAGCGAGGAGACCACCACCGGGGTCCACCGGCTCTACGAGATGACCGAGGCCGGCACCCTGCTGTTCCCCGCAATCAACGTGAACGACTCGGTGACCAAGAGCAAGTTCGACAACGTGTACGGCTGCCGCCACTCGCTGCCGGACGGCCTCGCGCGGGCCACCGACGTCATGCTCGGCGGGAAGGTCGCGGTCGTCTGCGGCTTCGGCGAGGTGGGGAAGGGCTGCGCCCAGGCCCTGCGGGGCCAGGGGTGCCGCGTGGTCGTCACCGAGATCGACCCCATCTGCGCCCTCCAGGCGGCGATGGAGGGCTACGAGGTCAACACCCTCGACGCCATGATCGAGCGCGCCGACATCTTCATCACCGCCACCGGCAACCGCGACATCATCTCGGCCGGGCACATGGCCCGCATGAAGGACAAGGCCATCGTCGGCAACATCGGCCACTTCGACAACGAGATCGACATGGCCGGCCTGAAGAAGACGCCGGGCATCCGGCACATCCCCATCAAGCCCCAGTACGACGAGTGGCGCTTCCCCGACGGCCACAGCGTGATGGTGCTCGCCGAGGGGCGCCTGCTGAACCTCGGCTGCGCGACCGGCCATCCGAGCTTCGTCATGTCCGCGTCGTTCACCAACCAGGTCCTCGCCCAGATCGCCCTCCACCAGAACAAGGACGAGTACGGCAAGCGGGTCTACATGCTGCCCAAGCGCCTCGACGAGAAGGTCGCCCGGCTGCACCTCGACCACCTCGGGGTCCGGCTGACCACCCTCACCCCCGAGCAGGCGGGCTACATCGGCGTGGACGTCGCGGGTCCGTACAAGCCGGAGCACTACCGCTACTGACCGGGAGCCGGCCCGCGGCCAGGCCCCCCTACGGAAGACGAAAGCGCTTCGCCGCCACGCGCCGCTTCCGGCTTCCGGTCGTCCGACGCGGTCCGGGGCGTTCAGCCGGATGCCGAGGGCTCACCCGCTTCCGCCTCGCCGCCCGCGATGAGGCGGCCCAGCGCGCGCAGGGTGTCGAGGTCGTGTACGTCGTCGGGCAGGAGGGGGATGCGCGCCTGCGGGGTCCCCGCGAAGGCCTGCTCGATCTCCTCCAGGTAGCGGGCCTCCTGCCGGCGCCGGGCGGCGAGGAAGGCGCCCTCCGCCTCGTCGGGGAGCACCCGGTTCACCACCACCGCACTCACCGGAATCGAGAACCGCCGCAGGACTTCGTGGGCCCGGAGCGTCTCGAGGACCGAGAGCCGGTCCGGGTTCACCACCGAGACGAAGGCGGTGCGGGAGCGGTCGAGGAGCTGCTCGCGGGCGCGGATGAACTTCCGGCGCCGCGCCTGCAACAGGTCGTCGAGCTGCGCGTCGCGGCTGCCCGGCTCGTGGTCGGCGGGCGCCTCCAGCTTCGACAGCTCGTCGCCGCGCACGCGTCCCCCGCCGAGGTGCCGGAGGGCGGCGCCGAGCCGGGCCGAGCGTTCGCGGTGGCCGAGCAGCCCGTCGGTCCACGCCGCCATGATGTCGGGCAGCGACAGGAGGCGGACGGTGTGGCCGGTCGGCGCGGTGTCGAAGACGACCCGGTCGTACTCGCGTCCCGCCAGGTTCATGATCTCGGCGACGCGCTCGAGCAGGGCCGCCTCCATGGTGCCGGGGGCGAGCCGCGCGAGGTCGAGCTGCCGGTCGATCTCGTCGAACTGCCGCGGATGCACCAGGCGCTTCATGCGGGTCTTGACGGACCGGACGTGCGTGTCGGCCTGCCGGTCGGGGTCGATCTCCAGCGCCCACAGGGCGTCGGCGATGGCGGTCTCGCGGTCGCCGACGGGGCGGCCGAAGAGGTCGGCGAGGGAGTGGGCGGGGTCGGTGGAGACGAGCAGGCAGCGCCGGCCGCGGGCGGCGGCGGCGAGGCCCAGGGCCGCCGCCGTGGTGGTCTTGCCGACGCCGCCCTTGCCGCCGACGAAGAGGAGGGGCCGGTTCAGGATCTCGTCGAGCAGGGCGGCGCTCCCGCGTGAAGTCCCCGGGCTGGTCGGCCCGGGGAGCCGGTGGGGAACCGCGCGCGCGGTTTCGTCGGCGCGGCATCCCGCCCGAACGGCGTCGCGCGCGGGGCGGCGTCCGCGGCGCGGCCGGCGGGGTCACCGTCGCGCGTGCCCATCGGGCGCTCTCGTTTCACGACAGGCGTCTAGCAGCAGCGGAAGCCGTCGAGGGGGGAGTGGTCCAGCCCCTGGCGGCGGTGCCAGTCGTGGAAGCGCTCGAGCAGCACCGGCTGCAGCTCCAGGGTGTAGTACGCCGCCGGATTCGGCACTCCCATCAGCTCGGCGAAGACGAAGAGCATGAACAGGTCTTCCTCGTCCCGCCGGGCCCGCGCGAGGGCCCCCCGGTAGGGGGCGGCGTAGAACTCGTCGAGCAACTTCTGCAGACGCGCGAACCACTCCGGCCCCCGGCTCATGCCGGGCTCGCGGGCCTGTCGCGCGTCCCGTGTGGTCATCGTCCCGCCCATGGCGCGGTCACGCGGCCGCCCCGGCCTCCGCCGCCCGCTTCTCCCGCAGGAACGCCGAGCCCGCCTCCAGCATCGTGAAGATGGCCAGCAGCACGATCGCGACGTCGATCCACAGCAGCGGGTAGAGGATGCCGCCCTCGCCGTACAGGTTGCCGAGTTGGTAGATCGCGGCGGCGAGGGCCATCGTCGTGATGAAGATCATCGGCACCAGCGTGTAGACGACGGGCCGTCCGAGCTTCACGAGGATCACGCTGATGATGAGCAGGGTGAGTCCGGCCAGAAGCTGGTTGGTGGTGCCGAACAGCGGCCAGATCAGCATGCCGCCTTCGCCGCTGGGGCCGCCGGCCCCGAACGCCAGCAGCAGGCACGCGGTCACCGCCGCGACCGTGGCCACGTAGCCGTTCTGCAGGATCGGGATGTTGTAGATGGTGCCCCACTCCTGCACGATGTA
>CAXXTG010000072.1:0-7077 GCA_963666855.2 Vicinamibacterales bacterium | reverse complement strand
TCAGGTTGTGCGGATTCGGACAACCTCTGATCAGCCCTACGACCTCGTTCAGCTCGGGGTCGATGACGTGCTGGATGGTGCCCGCGTTGTTGCTCTGCAGGATCCGCACGACCACCCCGTCGTAGGAATCGAGCTGGGGCACCGTCTGTGCCGTCGCGGACGAGGCGGGAAGCAGACTGGCGACGACGACCCAGAGTGCGCGGCCGAAGAGTGAACCTGTCATCTGAACCTCCGTGTCATGGCCCATGGCGCACCGGACTGCTGCGCCGCACGACCGACCCTGGTCCTGGCCGGACGGTCCATGATAGCCGAAACGGTAGGGATGTGCCACGTGGCCGCCGCCACTGCCCGACGGTCACGGCAGCGCGAACACGAAGACGCCGCTCCCGCCCCGCGGGTTGCGCTGGTCGGGAATGAGGTCGGCCGGGAGGATCGTCGCCCAGCTCGATCCGCCGATGGACGGGCCGGCCACGAACGCGACGAACTGCCGGCCGTCGACGGCGTAGGTGATCGGGAACCCGTTGGCCATCGTCGGGAGCCGGCTCCGCCAGAGGGGCTCGCCGGTCTGGACGTCGTAGGCGTGGACGCGCCGCCCCCAGTCGCCGATGAACACCAGGCCGCCGCCGGTGGTCAGCGCCGACGTGTTGTAGGGCACCCGGAGGCGATGGCGCCACAGGGTCTCGCCGGTCCGCACGTCCAGCGCCCGGAACTCGCCGAGCCGGTCGGGCGCCTGCGGATGGAAGTGGTTGATGCGGCCGCGCACGGCGCCGCCTCCGCCGCCACCGGCGCGCCGCTCGACGGGGGCGAAGGCGGCGGTCTCGCAACTGAGGTTGAGGGGCACGTACAGCGCCTCGGTCCCGGGGTGGTAGGCCATCGCCCGCAGGCTCTTGAAGCCGCCGGTGCTGGGGCAGAAGAAGAGCTCTTCGCCGACGTCCGACAGCATGCCGTCGCGGTGCGTCACCTCGCCGGTCCGCGGGTCGACGTCCACGATGTTCTGGTAGCCGAGGTCGACGGCGCGCCGGAACTCGCCGGTCACGCGGTCGAGCTCCCAGAGAATGCCGAGCTTGCCCATCGTGAACAGCGACCGCCGGCCGTCGTAGTCGATGAGGACGCGCTCGAACGACTCGTCCATGTCGTGCGAGTCGCCCGGGATGTGCTGGTAGTACCACCTCAGCTCGCCCGTCGCGGGGTCGAGCGCGAGGGTCGAGTTGCTGTAGAGGGCGTCGCCGGCGGTGCCGCGCGCGTCGCGGTTGTGCGGCTTGGGCTGCGACGTGCCCCAGTAGACGAGCCCGGTGGCGGGGTCGTAGCTGCCGGTCATCCAGGCGTCGGCGCCCGCGCGGAACAGGAGCGGCAGGTCGCCCCAGGTGTCGCCGCCGCTCTCGCCGGGGCGGGCGATGGTCGACGTCCGCCAGAGCAGCCGGCCGGTGCGGCCGTCGACGCCGACGACGTAGCAGGTGTCGTCGCGGTAGCGCCCGCAGCCGGTCAGGCCGGCGACGACCGTCCCGTCGACGACGATGGGCCCGTTCGAGAAGGTGTAGCCCTCCTGCCCGCCGCCGACCGGGGTGTCCCAGCGCGCCTCGCCGGTCCGGGCGTCCAGGCCGACGACGTGCGCGTCGACGGTGTTCAGGATGACGAGATCCTCGTAGACGGCGAGGCTGCGCAGTTGCGCCGCGCTCCGGCGCCGCTCGTCCATGTCGCGGCGGTACTCCCAGATGAAGTCGCCGGTGCGCGCGTCGAGCGCGTGGACCACGTTGCCCGGGTTCGCGACGTACATCACGCCGTCGTGCACGAGCGGCGTCGTCTGCGACACGCCGGGCTCGAGGCCCCACGACCAGACGAGCCGCAGCCCGTCCACGTTGGTCCGGTCGATCTCGTCGAGCGGGCTGTACCCCCAGCCGTCGAGGGTGCGCCGCCAGTTCAACCAGTCGGCGGGGTCGGGGTTCTGCAGCATCGCGTCGGAGACCGGGGCGAGGGCCCGGTCCTGCGCCCGGCCGACGTGCCCCGTCACCACGGCGAAGCCGACGTAGACGAACACCGTGAGGAGCGCGCGATGCTTCATGTCAACAGTGCGCCTGCGCCCGGGCCGATCTGCCGGATGCGCCGGGCGTTGATGAAGGACCGGACGGCGCACATGGCCCCCCTGGGGGGCCCCCTAGACGGCCAGGCGGCTAGGCGGTGCCGGGATGTCGTTGGCGGTCCGCGAGCAGAATGTTGTCGATCCGCGTGTTGATGGCCTGCACGCCGGTCTCGAGCGCGTCGACGCGGCCGGCGAGCCGCGCGGTCTGCCAGCCGTTGAACAGCGCCCCAGCCGCAGCCAGCGCCGAGGTGATCGCCGTCACGATGGCCAGCGCTTCCATGCCTGTCCCCCCCCTTACCCCTGCCAAGGTATCACACGACAGGGCGGCGCGACCCGCCTGGCCCCGCTTGGGGCCGTGCCGCGACCAGTACCCGGTCCGGGCTCGACCCCTGCGGAGACCGGCGACCCCCGTCGAAGTCGCGGTCGTAGCTGACGATCCCGCACGGGATGACGCTCGTGACGCCGGACCCGAAAGCGCCCGCTACTCCGCCCCGTGCTCCGGCAGCGGGCGGGTCGCGCCATCGGACGGGTCCCCGGAAGGGCGGCCCGCGGGGCCTGCCGTCACCGCCCGAGTTGCCGATGCCAGGCGACGAACGCGACTTCGAAGGCACGCGCCAGGGAGCCGAAGGCGCCCCACGTTTCGAGCCCGGCCGGCAGCCGGAAGCCCGCCGCCGCTTCCGCGGGCGGCCGCCCCGCCGCGAACGACCGCCGGCCCTCGGCCTCGATCGCGTCGAGCAACGCCCGGTAGTCGTCGAGGGCGTCGGCGTCGGGGAGCGGCCCGTGCCCGGGCACCATCGTCGCGGTCCGACCGCCGAGCACGGCGTCGACGGTCCGGTCGAGGTCGATGGGTGTCGCGTGGACGTAGTTGGGCACCATGCCGGTCCACAGGAGGTCGCCGCAGAACGTGACGTCGTCGACGGTGGCGATGATGTCGCTGGCGGTGTGGCCGGCGTACGGCGTGATCGCCACTTGCCGGCCGCCGAGGTCGATGGTGGTGGGGCCGTCGGCCGCGACGAGGGCGGCGCTCTCGAGCATGTCGCGCGCCTCGTTCCCGTTCTCGGACAGGACGGTGTCGCGCGTCGACGCGGTCGCCCACACCGTCGGGCGCGCGCCGGGCGCGCCGAAGCCGCTGAGCCCGCCGTGATGGTCGCCGTGGCGGTGGCTGATGACGACGTCGGTCGCCGGCCGCCCCGCCAGGACCCGCGCCTGCTCGGCCACCCACGCCGCGCCGTCGGCCGAGCCGAAGGCCTCGAACACGAGCACCCGCTCGCGGCCGGCGACGATGCCGCCGTTGCAGAGGGTGGCGAACGAGGCGCGGTCGTCGGGATTCGGCGTGGACAGCACGGCCCAGACGCCGTCGCCGACCGCGTCGATTCCAGCCCACACCTCGCGGGCGACGGGGGACGCCTGCGCCCGCGCGGGCCGGCGCCGGCCCGCCGCGAACCAGGCTGCGGCGGCGAGAAAGCCGCGAAGAACATCGCGTCGTTTCATCTGTCCGTTCCTCCAGGAGACAAAGCGACCTGCGGGGCACGTCACCGGGGGCGCGACCATTCGGTCCACAGCATCGCCGGTGGCGAAGCCGCGGCGGCGACGGAAGTAGCGCAGGCCGTGGCGCAGGTCCTGGGTCGGCGAGTCCATCGCGCCCTCGATCGGCGGCGCACCGGCGCGCCCGTGGCCATCGTATCAGGCCGTTGACCGCGAAGCACGAATGGGAAAGGTGGTCGCCGGGGAGTCCGCGGCGCGGGCGTCGTCCTCGGCCGCGGGCTCGGCGGCGGGGCGGGCGTCAGTACTTCGGCAGGGTGGGATCGACGCGGTCGATCCAGGCGAGGATGCCGCCCTCCAGGTTGCGCGCCCCCGCGTGGCCGGCCTCGTGCAGCAGGCGCACCGCCTTGCCGCTGCGGACGCCCGACTTGCAGTGCACGATGATGTCGTCGCGCCCCTCTATCTCCGACAGCCGGGACGGGAGATCGCCCAGCGGAATGAGCACCGAGCCGGGGATGCGGCAGATCTCGAACTCGCGCGTCTCCCGCACGTCGAGCAGGAGGAACGCGTCGTTCCGGTCGATGCGCGACTTCAGCTCCTCGACCGTCGCCGCGCCCGCCGCCACCGGGTCCACCGCGGCCGGTGCCGGCTCGGCCTCGACCGCCGGCACCCCGCAGAACTGCTCGTAGTCGATCAGCTCGGTCACCGTCGGGTGCTCGCCGCACACGGGGCAGTCGGGGTCCTTCCGCACCGTCAGCTCGCGGAACCGCATCTTCAGGGCGTCGAACAGGAGGAACCGCCCCACGAGCGGCTCGCCGGCCCCCAGGACGAGCTTGACCGCCTCGGTCGCCTGCAGCGTCCCGACGACGCCGGGCAGGATGCCCAGCACCCCGCCCTCGGCGCAGCTCGGCACGAGCCCCGGCGGGGGCGGCTCGGGGAACATGCACCGGTAGCACGGGCCGCCGGGCGCCGCGAAGACCGAGGCCTGCCCCTCGAACCGGAAGATGCTGCCGTACACGTTCGGTTTGCCCGAGAGCACGCAGGCGTCGTTGACGAGGTAGCGCGTGGGGAAGTTGTCGGTGCCGTCGACCACGAAGTCGTAGTCGGCGAAGAGGGCGAGGGCGTTCCCGGACGACAGGGCGAGCTCGTGGGTGACGACCTCGACCTCGGGGTTGAGGGCGTTCAGCCGCGCCTTGGCCGAGGCGAGCTTGGAGCGGCCCACGTCGGGGGTGCCGTGGATGATCTGCCGCTGCAGGTTGCTGAAGTCGACCTCGTCGAAGTCGACGATGCCGAGGGTGCCGACGCCGGCCGCCGCGAGGTAGAGGGCGACGGGCGAGCCGAGGCCGCCGGCCCCGACGCACAGCGCCCGCGCCGCCTTCAGCTTCCGCTGCCCCTCCACGCCCACTTCCGGCATGATGAGGTGCCGGCTGTAGCGCGCCACCTCGTCGTTGGTCAGCGCCGGCAGCGCCTCGGCCACGGTCACGACGCCCTCCCGCCGGCCACCGAGGGGATGATGCTGACGGTGTCGTCCGCCGTCACCGGGGTCTTCTCCTTGTCGAGGTAGCGGATGTCGTCGTCGTTCACGTAGATGTTGACGAAGCTCCGCAGCGACCCGTCCTCGGCGTACAGGTGCTTGCGCAGGCCGGTGTGCCGCGCGGTCATGTTCGCGAGCAGCTCGCCGACGGTCTGCCCGTCCGCCTCGACGACGTCCTGCTTGTCGGTGAAGGCGCGCAGCGGGGTGGGTATCAGGATCCTGGTGGCCATGGTGTCTCGTCTTGCTCGCTCAATCGTCTCTGTCCGCCGGCCGATCCTCGACCGCGACCGGCTCCTCGTCGAACCGCGACCGGTCGTCGCGGAGCCGCCACGACGTCAGGGCGCCGGGCTCGCGGTCCGCCACCGCCACGATGACGTAGGCGAACGCGGGCCAGGCGTGGTCGAGGTCGACCTGCGACGGCCGCGCCGGCCCGTCGGGGTGCGAGTGGTAGAACCCCAGCAGCTCGCCCCCGCGCTCCGCCGCCCGCCGCTCGGCCGCCCGGTAGTCGACCGGCCGCACGAGGAACCGCCGGCGCGGCCCCTCGGCGGTCGCGTTCGGCAGGGCGAGCGCCTCGGTGACCAGCCCGCCGCGCCCGATGAGGGCGCCGCAGCACTCGTGCGGATACGCGTCCCGGCCGTGCCGGCGAATACCCGCGTCTACCGCCGCCCGAAGGGTCAGCATGGCGGACCTGGGAGTCCGCGCCGTCCTGCGGCGCGGACTGCTAGGCGGCGGAATCCGTGGCGTAGCCCTTCTCGCGCCACGCGAGGGTGCCGCCGTTGACGCTCCGCACGTTGCGGTAGCCGAGCGACTTCAGGAACAGCAGGCCCGACAGCGAGGCGTTGCCGCGCTGGCACACGCTCAACACCGGCGCGTCGAGGTCCCGCGGCAGCACCGCGAGGTAGTCGGCGTTCTCGCCCAGCTCGGCCAGCGGAATGTTGATCGCGCCCGGAATGTGCGCCTCGTCGTACTGGCCCGCCGGCCGCACGTCGAGCACGAACGGCTTCTCGCGCCGCCACTGCTCGTGGGCGTCGTCGACGTCGATGGTCAGCTCCGAATTGCCCCGCACGTTCTCGCGCATGCGCTCGAGCAGGGGGCTGCGCCCCGCCCCGTTGCCCGCCTGCGCCTGCGGCACGAGGGCCGGCAGGTGCTTGACGACCGACGAGGCGTACTTGAAGGCGCTGTCGGGAAAGATGACGACGACGATGTTGCCGGGCTCGTCCGGCACCACCTCGAACGCGCCGGCCAGGGCCATGGCGGAGCTGGGGCCGGCGGTGATGCTCTCCTCCCGGTTCAGCCGCAGGCACAGGTCGAACGCGGCCTGGTTCGCGACCTCGACCTGGTGGTCGTACTCGTCGGGGCGGTAGAGCTGCGTCTGCTGCAACTGCCGGAGGCTGCGCACCCCCGGAATGTCGTGCCCCTCGTTGGGATAGACCCCCACGACCTGCACGCCCGGGCCCTGCTCCTTCAGGAACCGGCCGGTGCCGGTGATGGTGCCGCACGTGCCCAGCCCCGCCACGAAATGGGTGACCCCGCCCCCGGTCTGACGCCAGATCTCCGGACCCGTGGTCTTGTAGTGGGCCTCGGGGTTGGCCTCGTTCACGTACTGGTTCAGCATGTGGAAGTCGGGCCGCCCGCCGATCTCGGCCGCCTTCGCGATCGCCCCTTCCGGGGCTCCGGGCGCGGGGCACAGGGTGTCCTGCAGCTCCATGACGTCGGCCCCGAAGAACCGCAGCATCGTGCGCTTCTCCAGCGGGATCTCGCTCGACAGCGGCGTGGTCAGCGTGTAACCCTTGGCGTTCGCGATCATCGCCAGGGCCATGCCGGTGTTGCCCGACGTCGGCTCGACCAGCTTCTGGCCGGCCTGCACGGTGCCCGCGCTCCTCCCCGTCCTCGACGAGGTTGGCGGCGACCCGGTCCTTGACGGCGCCGAACGGGTTGTACCACTCGAGCTTGGCGTAGACCTGCGTGTGCTCGAACGGAGTCA
>CAXXTG010000071.1:0-47301 GCA_963666855.2 Vicinamibacterales bacterium | reverse complement strand
GGGGCGCCCCAACCCGTCCGCGGCGCGTCCTGGGCCGCGGCCGGCGCCGAGAACCCGACCGCGGCCACCATCGCCGCGGTTACGGTTCCGAGAACTCGATGACGCATCTGAACCCCTCCTGATTTGGCGTCGAACACGCCCAAATATACTCCCTTTCGTCCGCGAAGACGGTCTCGCCCGAGTCTCGTCCGGGTACCCCCGCCAGGCGTGGTGGTCGCCGGGTCGCACCGCAACTGCCCGCAGCCGAAGGCGTTCGGAGCGAGCGCGGAACCGCGGCGGCGGAGATCCCCCGCGCCGCGCCGAGGCACCCCGAGGGGGACGCGTTCGGAGCGGGCGCGGAACCGTCGGCGGCAGAGAACTCCGCCCCAGAGAGCCCGCCCGCGCGCCGAGGCGCCCCGAGGGGTGCGCCGCGCCGGTCCCGGCTACCGGCCGGCCGCCTCCGCGGCGGCCCGCTCCAGAGCCCGTTCGCCGCTCAGCATGTTGGCGATGCTGTAGTTCCCCTCGTGGCACGCGTACTCGAAGAGCGACTCGTCGATCCGGCGTAGGGGCAGCTCGCCCGACCAGGGGCTCGTCCACCGCGTCGAGTCCTCGACCGTGAACTCGTAGCGGATCGTGTCGGCGTCGACCCGCGTGAACCGCTCGACGATGCGGAGGCTCTCGGTGCGGCCCCCGTTGGCGGCGCGGATGCGGACCACGTCGTTGCCGAACGACGACCCCTCCTCGCTGCGGGCGATGCGGCGGGTCTCGACGACGAGGGTGTCGTCCTCCCAGCGGCCGCGCATTTCGCCCAGCCACTGCGGGATGCCCCGGTCGGGGCGCGGCCGGCCGTCAAGCGGAATGATGCGGGTGTCGTGGATCATCTCGACCTGGATCACGACGTGGTCGGGCGTCTGCAGGATCAGGTAGTTGTTGTTGTAGCCGGTCGGCAGCATCGGCGGCCCCACCGACCAGAGCATGCAGCGGTCGTTGAGGTCCATGTCGGTCCAGGTGTCCGCCGGTCCGCGCCCGGCCCGCGCGGCCAGGCGCGCGTCCTCGTCCGCCTGCGCCTCGGGCGTCAGCGGCGGGAGCCGGCCGTCGGGCGGGTCGACGATGAGCGACGTCTGCCCCGTGGACGTGGTGCCGCGGTCGAGCCAGAAGTTGTTGTAGAAGCCCGGCGCCCCGTCGACGCCGACGTCCACGCTCGCGGTGACCTCGGTCCGCGACGCCGGCCGCGCGAGAAGCGCGGCGTTGCGGTCGAGGATCTCGCGTTCGAGGTTCGCCACCTCCTCCGCGGTCAGCCGCTCCCGCCCCGACAGTTCCGGCGGGCGCTCAAGGGGGGTGACGGTCTTGTTCGTGTAGGTGCCCTGCAGATCGGGATCGCCCCAGGGGGTGCGCGGCCCCGCCGGCTGGCCGGCCGCCGCGAGAAGCGGGAATGCGACCACCGCGGCCACGATTACGGCAACGAAGGATCGAACCGTCATCTTTGCCCTCCATCGACCGCGCCACCCGCTTCGCCCGCAACGTCCGGGGAGGCGCGGTCCCGACCTTGTCCGCCATCGGACTGACCCATGCTACGCCGCCGCAAGCCCTGCCACAACCACGAACGGCGGTCCAAGACCCCGTGGTCCCGTTGCGGCGCCCCCGACGCGCGATGTTCCACCTCCGGGCACGAGTTGGAGGGGCCGCGCCGAAGCCCGACGCTTCCAGAACAGGAGGCCATGGTACACTTCAACGTAAAGTGCCGGACTGGCTCCAGCCGTGGGTCACCCCCGGACTCTTGATTGCCCTGTTCGCGTGGCTTCGCGCAGACGTGCGGGAGATCCGCGGCGACGTGAGGGGCCGCGGCGGCCGCTTCGGCCCCCACGCGCCGCAGTGGTCGATGGAGCCGCCCTTCTACCGGAGGCTGATGGTCGTGTCGTGGTTCAACGCGGGCGCGCGGGTGATTGACGTCCGCGACCCGTTCAACCTGGAGGAGGTGGCGTACTACATTCCCGCCACCACCGAGCGTACCGACGAACGGTGCGCCACCGTCGACGGCGTCGAGACGTGCCGGGTGGCCATCCAGACCAACAACGTCGAGGTCGACGACCGCGGGCTGATCTACCTCGCCGACCGCGCCGACACCGGTCTCCACATCGTCGAGCTGACGGGCCCGGCCGCCGCGATCCTGGAGGACTGACCGACGCGTCGGAAGAGAACCGCAGCGCTACCCGATCCGACGGGACGAAGGCGTCGATGATCGGAACCGCACACCTCTCCCAGGACGGACCGCGCCGGCGACCGCCAACAGGTCGGTCTCCGCATCCCGGCAACACCGCGAGCTCGGTCCGCTGACAGGACTGCACCGCATCCGCCCGCGCCGCCGCTCACGGACCAAGCCGCGGCGTGTGCACCGGGAGCCGGCGCGCCCCCGTCGCCTGCTCGAAGGCGTAGCCCAAGGCGAGCAGGCGGGGCTCGTCGAACGCCCGGCCCAGGAAGGAGAGGCCGACGGGAAGGCCGTCGCCGGTGAAGCCGGCGGGCACGATGAGATCGGGAAAGCCGCTGAGGTTGGCGTACCGCGTCGCCGAGCGGCCTCCCGCGCCGGACGGCGCGGGGGCGGTGTCGACCCGCCCGGGCCGCCGGGGCGACGTGGGATACACGATCGCCGCGAGGTCGTCGGCGTCCATCAGCCCGCGGATAACGGTGCGCACCAGGGGCAGGCCGTGCTGGAGCACCGCGCGGTACTCGGGGTCCGACAGCTCGCCGCTCGCGTCCTCCTCCCGCATCAGGCGCCACCGGCCGGGGTTGTGCCCCGCCCCGTCGGCCGGCGCGGTCAGCCGGACCGACCGCTTCACGAGATCGGCGAGGCTGGCGTGGAACTCGGGCTGCAGGGTCGCCAGGTACTCCGCGATCTGCGCCCGGAACTCGCGGTAGCGGATCACGGGGTAGAAGTCGGCGCCGGCGTCGAGCAGCCACCCCGGGAACCGCACGTCGACGATGGTCGCCCCGGCCTCGCGCATCACGTCGAGCGAGGCCTCGACGACCCAGTCGACGTCGCCGTCCTGGCCGAGGAAGTCGCGGGCGACGCCGATGCGGGCGCCGGCGAGGGCGTCCGGATCGAGGTACTGCGTATAGTCGGTCTCGAAGCGGCCGCGGCTCGCCGCGGTGGCCTCGTCGGCGGGATCGACCCCGGTCATGACCCCGAGGGCGGCGGCGACGTCGTACACGTGCCTCGCCATCGGGCCCGCGGTGTCGAACGACAGCGCGAGGGGCACGATGCCGTCGCGGCTCAGCAGGCCCAGGGTGGGCTTGAGCCCCGCGATGCCGTTGGCGGTCGACGGCGAGCGCACCGATCCGCCGGTGTCGGTCCCCAGCCCGACCTGGGCGAAGGCCGCCGCGATCGCCGCGCCGGTCCCCCCCGACGATCCGCCCGGCGAACGGACGAGGTCGTGGGGGTTGCGCGTGCGTCCCCCCAGCGAGCTGATCGCCCCGCCGGAGGCGAACTCGCTCATGTTGACCTTGGCGAGCACGATGGCGCCGGCCTCGCGGAGCTTTCGGACGAGGAAGCCGTCGTCGGGGGGCAGCGACCCCTCCAGCAGGACCGACCCCGCGGTGGTCGGCAGATCCGCGGTGTCGAAGTTGTCCTTCAGGACCACCGGGATGCCGTGCAGCGGAGAGCGCGGGCCGCCGGACCGCCGCTCGGCGTCGAGCTCGCGGGCGCGCGCCGCCGCGTTCGGATTGAGGGCGATGACGGCGTTGAGGGCCGGGCCGGCGTCGTCGTAGGCGGCGATGCGGGCCAGGTAGCCCTCGACGAGCTGCTCCGACGTCAGGGTGCCGGCGTCGAACGCCCGGTTGAGGTCCTCGATGGTCGCGGCGGTGACGTCGACGGTCTGTCCGTCCGCGGCGGTAACGCAGGCGAGTGCGAGCAGCAGGGCCAGGCCGTGCAGCCGCCGATTGGATCGTCCACTCATGTCAGGCTCCCGGAACGGCGGAACGACGGAACGACGGAACGACGCCGGACGACGGCGTCGATGACCCGGTGGAGGACGTCCACCCCAATAGGGGGCGCCTCGCCCGGCAACCCTCCAGCAGTCCGCGCCGTCCCGCGGCGCGGACTCCTACCCCTCGGGCAGCGCGAACGCGACCAGCCGCGCGTCCGGCCCGGCGCCGGTGGCGATGAGGATGAACTGCCGGCCCGCCCGCGAGCGGTAGGTCATCGGGTTGCCGCTCGTGCGGAACTCGGTGGCCACCCGGGTCACCTCCCGGCCGGTCCCGGCGTCGAACGCGTACAGGTACGGATCGCCCCCGCCGAGGAAGACGAGGCCGCCGGCGGTGACCATGGGGCCGGGCGCGCCGGGGGTGCCGAGGCGGTCGGGCAGGTCGACGCCGCGCAGCAGCGGATGCGCGCGCATGATGCGGCTCCCCTCGCCGAACGGCACGCTCCACGCGATGTCGCCGGCGTTCAGGTCGATCGAGACGAGCCGGGCGTACGGCGGCTTGACGAGGGGTATCGGCCCGAGGCGGCTCCGCTCGGCCGGCACGTACCCGCCCAGCCCCCGGAAGATGCCGGCCGAGCCGCCGCGCGGGCAGTTGTTCGTGTAGGCCACGTCGACCTCCGGCAGCGCGGGATCGGTCTCGCAGACCTGGTTGGCCGACACCCCTTCCGACGTCCGCACGTAGAGCCGGTTGGTGGTCGGGTCGAGCGCCGCCCCGCCCCAGTTGGCGCCGCCGTCCACCCGCGGCCGCTGCAGCGTCCCCCGCAGGCTGGGCGGCGTGAACAGCGGCCCGAGCCGGTAGGTCTGGAGCTCTTCGGTCGCCAGGCGGTGGATCTCGGGCGTCAGGTCGTTCGCGTCGTCGAGCGAGACCCCCTGCGCCGCGAAGGGCGGCGGTTTCGTCGGGAACGGCTGGGTGGGATACGGCACCTCGCCCGGCACGTCGGTCTCGGTGTCGACCGGGCGCTCCTCGATGGGCCACACCGGCTCGCCGGTCACCCGGTCGAACACGTAGGTGAAGCCCTGCTTCGACACCTCGGCGACGGCGTCGATGGTCCGGCCGTCGACGTCGAGGGTCATGAGGTTCGGCGCCGACGTGAAGTCGTAGTCCCACAACCCGTGGTGCACGGCCTGGAAGTGCCACTCGCGCTCGCCGGTGCGGGCGTCGAGGCAGACGAGCGACTCGGCGAAGAGGTTGGCGCCGAGCCGCCGCCCGCCCCAGTAGTCGCTGCTCGGGGTGCTCGTGGGCACGTACAGCAGGCCGCGCTCGGCGTCGAGGGACATCAGCCCCCACACGTTGGCGTGGCCGGTGAAGCGCCACGAGCCGCCCTCCCACGTGTCGGCCCCGAAGGCGTCGTTCGACTGGGGCACGGTGTAGAAGACCCAGCGCCGCTCGCCGGTGTGGACGTCGAACGCCTGCACCGAGCCGGGGGTGTCGAAGCGCTTCTGAATGCGGTCGGGCACCCGGCTCCCCACGATGACGAGGTCCTCGAAGACCACCGGCGGCGACGTCTGGTCGAACATCTCGTGGGTCACGGGGTTCGGGAAGCCCTCGGTCAGCAGCACCCGGCCGCCGTCTCCGAAGCCGGGGATCAGGGAGCCGTCGGCCGCGTTCAGGGCGTAGAGGCTGTCGCGGCTGTTGATGAAGACGCGCATGTCCGCGCCCGCGCCCGCCGCCCGGTTCGCGGTCGCCGGCCACACCGCCACGCCGCGGTGCTTGAAGCCGCCGGGGGGGCCGCCCTCCGGGCCCGTGCGCCACGCCTCGGGATCGAACGCCCACAGCTCGTCGCCGGTCTCGGCGTCGAGGGCGACCACCCGCGTGTACATGGTCGACACGTAGACGACGTCGTCGATCATCAGGGGCATGACCTCGAAGCTGCCGGGCCGGGTGCGGAACTCCTGGTTGGGCAGCTCGTTGGGCGCCCAGGTCCAGGCGACGGCGAGCCCGTCGACGTTCGAGACGTCGATGTCGGCCAGCGGCGAGTACTTCGACGCCTCCTGGTCGGCCCCGACGTAGGGCCACTCGACCATGCCGCGGGGTGGCTCCTGCGCCAACGCCCGCCCGCCGCCCGCGGCGGCGAAGAGGGCTGCGGCGCAGACGGCCGCGAGAATGGCGGCGTGCCGGTTGCGCTCCTTCTTCATCGGATGCCTCGCTCCGGCAGTCCTGCTCACCGTGCAGACCGCCGGCCGGATTGGTCGAGCGGCAGGCAGTGCCGCGGACCCATGCTCGCGGGCCACACGCCGACTCAAGGGAAGTTCGTCTTCACGATGCCGCGGTCGATGTCGGCGAGGGAGGACACCCCCGCGAACGCCATGGCCTGCCTCAGCTCGGCATTGACGATCTCGAGCACCCTCTGCGCGCCCTCCTCGCCGAACGCCCCCAGCCCCCAGCGCGACGCGCGGCCGAGGCAAACGGCGTCGGCCCCCAGGGCCAGCGCCTTGAGCACGTCGCTGCCGCGGCGGAACCCGCTGTCGATCAGCACCGGCACCCGGCCCGCCACCGCCTCGACCACCTCATCGAGCACCTCGAGGCTCGAGGGGCCGTAGTCGAGAGCCCGGCCGCCGTGGTTGGACACGATGACGCCGTCCACCCCGCGCTCCAGGCACTTCTTCGCCCCGTCGCCGGTCAGGATGCCCTTGGCCAGCATGGGCACCCCGCACATCGGCCGGAGGTCGTCGAAGAGCTTCCACTCGTACCACAGCCGTCCCGCGGACACGCGGTAGGGGTTCGGGGCGTCGGCCCGCGGCTCGCGCCGCGTCACCCGGCGCGGCGTACCGCCGGTGTGCCTGACATGCAGGTCGCGCTCGTAGTAGGACGCCTGCTGGTCGATGGTCACCACGATGGTCTGCGCGCCCGCCTCCTGGGCGTCGCCGAGGGCCGCCCGGTTCGGCTCCATCTCGCGCGTCGCGTAGCGCTGGAACCAGAGCGGCCCCTCGGCGCCCCGGGCGATGCGCGTGAACGGGAGGCTCGACGCGTTGCTGACGATCATCGTGGTGCCGGTGGTCGTCGCCGCCCGGTGCATGCCGAGCTCGCCGTCCGGGTGCAGGTCGCGCTGCCGGGCCGTCGGCGCGAGCATGATCGGGCTCGGCATCGGGTGACCGAAGAGCTCGGTGGACGTGTCGACCGCCGCCGCGTCTACGCCGCCGCGGCCGATCAGCTCGACCCAGTCGAACGCGTCGCGGTTGCGGTAGAGCGTGAACTCCGATTCGGTGCCGTGCGCCGTGTAGTCGTAGACGGCCAGGGGCACGTTGGCGCGGAAGATCGGCTCGAAGTCGAACACGTCCCGCATCTCGTCGAACCCGAGGAACCGGCGGTGCGGGCCGAGCGGCCACGGGTCCCGCTGCGCGTGCAGCAGCGGCGACGCCGCCATGAACGACGCCAGGCCGGACAGCGCCCTCCTCCGTGACATGCCCCGACGCCAACGCTGCTCGATCTTCCCCACGATTGCCTCCTGTGCTCGAGAGACTCCACGGCTCCGCCGGATTCCCGGCCCCGGACGGCATACCGGGGGCCCGGACGCCCCGGCGGCATCCGCAGTGTATCAGCAGAAGGGCGCGTGCCCGAACCTACGGGCGGGAGGGCGGCGGCGCGAGTTCAGCGCCGACCGGCCGAGGGGTCGGGCGCGACCTCGACGAGCCGTCGGTCGACGAGATCGTCGAGAAGCCGATCCACGTCCCGCTCGAGCACTTCCCGGGAGACATCGTACTCGGCGTGCACGCGGTCGACGATGGCCCCCGGGGTGGCCCGCTCCTCAAGCAGGCTCCACACCAGGGCGCCGACGTCGTCGAGGCCGAAGTAGCGCCCCGAGCGCATGTCGGCCACGATGATCTGCTCTCCCAGGCGGGCGCAGTGGGCCTCCTCGGAGACCTTCAACGGCGTGTCTAATCGCATGGCGGCTCCCGTTCAGGCGGCCTCGGCGTCCACCCGCGGGCGCCGCCGCCCTTGAAAGGCGTGCTGCAGCCACGCATCGAGGGCCAGGGTCGACAGCAGCCCCCCGAGGTCGGGGGCGTGCCCTTGGCGCGCCGCGTGCAGGGCCGTGCGCAGGCGTTCGCGGTCTACGGCCCCGAGTTCGACCAGAACCGACGAATCGACGACCCGCTCGAGCACCGGCCATTCCTTGCGAAGGCCGTTGTAGGCCGCGTGACCCGTCGACGCGTTCCGCGTGCGGCGCCTGACCCGCTCGGGCAGGATGCCCTTCATGGCGCGGCGCAGGATCGCCTTGGGCTCTCCGGGCACCGCCTTCAGGCTCCACGGCGTCGCGAGGGCCAGCTCGACGAGCGGCCGGTGCAGGAACGGATAGCGGATGTCGCACGCCTTCTCGAGATAGCCGCGCAGCAGGAAGCCCGTAATCCAGCCGATGCGCTCGACGTGCCACTGATCGGCGGCTCCCCGCCCCGTTCGGGGCATGTTCCCGCTCCGCGCGCGGTCCCGGAGGCTCCACGTCCGCGCGAAGCTCCCCGCGACCCAGTCGTGACCGCCCGGCGTCCAGCCGAAGCTGACGCCGGCACGCCCCATCAGGGGACGCAGGGCGTAGCCGAACGCGAGGTTGCTCAACGGCATCTTCAGCGCCCGCTGCCACCGGTCGAGCTCGCGCCACAACCGCGTCAGCCGGCCCCGGCGCAGCAGATCGGCGAGGTGCACGGGCTCCTGGTGCTTGCTCAGGACCACCGCCTCCGCGCCGATGCCGCTCAGGAGCACCGGCACGCCCCGCCCCGCCATCAGCCGCGCGTACCGCTCGTGCACGCCGAAGAACACCGCCGCCCCGTGCGGCTCCTCCCAATGCCGCACGGCTTCCGCGAACCGGCTGAACGGATGGTGGACGTCGCCGTCGATGTCGTGCCGTCCGAGCGCGAGGGCCCGCTGGACCTCCTCCGCCCATTCGCGCTCGTCGCTCAAGGTCGACTCGCCGAACACGACGGTGATGGGCGACAGCTTGGGCCGGCCGCGCAGCCGGGCGGCCACGCTCGTGATGGAGGACGAATCGAGCCCACCCGAGAGGTCCGCCCAGACCGGATCGGATCCGGACATGCGGCTCGCGACGGCCTCGGAGAAGGTGTCGAGGAACTCGTTGACGTGGTCGTCGTCGCCGCGGCGGCCCCCGCCGCCGGCGCGCCACTCCCAGTACCGCTCAATCCGAACGCGCCCGCCCTCCACCACCAGCCGATGGCCGGGCTCGAGCCGCGACAACCCGCGATAGGGCGTACGGCCCGAGTTGGGACGGTCCACACCCAGGGCCAACCGCTCGGCGACGTACTCCATGTCGAGCGGCGGCGTCTGCGGGCAGATCGCCAGCAACTGCCCGAGCTGCGCGGCGAACGCGACGACATCCTCCCGCACGAGGACGTAGAGGGGCCTTACGCCGAGCGGGTCTCTCGCGCACAGAAGCCGGCGGGCGCCCTCGTCCCACAGCCCGAATGCGAAATCACCGATCAGCCTGGCGGGGCACGCGTTCCCCCAGGCGCGGTAGGCGGCGAGGGTCAGCCCGGCATCGTCGGTCGACGCATCCACGCCCGCGCCCGACAGCGCCGCAATCAGCTCCCGGCGGTTGTCGATCCGGCCGTCGAACACCAGCACGCAGCGGGCACGGGCGTCTCTCGGCGACGGCGCCACGGTCGGACCGGCCGCGATCCGAACGGGGGCGGTCGTGCACGCGAGCCCGACGGAATCTCCCAGCCAATGGGTTCCGCGGCTCGCGACCACGAGCCTGGCGGCCCCGTTCATGCGCGCCACGTCCGGCCGCCCGACGGGCCCGCCGTCCAGCCTCCGGAGACCGGCGATCACGCGCAGGGCCGCGCCCCTCATCGGGTCAGCGGCCTCCCCGGAAGTCGAATCTCCCGTCCGCGCGCCGCCTGGCGGATCAGGACACGAGCGGAAACGGCCCGCATCACCTACATCATCGGCAGCCATGTCCGGAACGCTCCACGGCTGGAGGAGGCCCCTCCTCCAGCCAGGCACCCGAGTCGAGCACGGGCTCGCGCCGTCAGGGCGGCTCGCCGCTCGACACGATGGGCACGTACGGCTCGTGCTTCCAGTCGTCGATCGAGTCGTCGAGGACCTCTCCAAGGCACTCGACCCAGGCATGGGCGGCGAAGGGAAAGCGCTTCACGCCGATGCGCAGGGTCGCGGGAACGCCCCGCCGCCTCAGCAGGACGTAGATGGCCAGGGACCGCGGCAGACAGTTCAGGCGCCGGCGGTGGTAGTAGCGGCCGGCGGTCCGCACCGCCTCGAGGGTTCTGCGCACCGTACGCCGCTGGACGGCCCGGGGCGCGGCTTCGACCGGTCGCCGACCCCACCGTTCCACGAACCGGAAGACGCGGGGAAAGCCGAACACCCGGAAGCCGACATCCAGAAGAACGAAGACCAAGAACGCCTGGATGGCCATGTTCCTTCATGCATGCGTCAACGTTCGAGTTGCGGCCTCCGGGACACGCCCGACCTGTCGGCCGCCTGCCCACGCCGCACGGACCTACCGAGGACTCACCGGCGGCGGCCAGAGTCCGTAGAGGCCGAAGTGCTCGCCGTCGAGGCAGAGCCCGAGGCAGTCGCCCGTCGTCGCTTCGATAGCGCCGAAGTCGACGACGCGCGGCGCCACGTACGCCTTCTTCGCCGTGTTTCGATTCGCCACGTCTTCCTCCTTGATTGCAGAATGGCGGCATGCGTTGAGCGTCGGCATCCTCTCAGATGCGGCCGCCGCGGAGCATTGCCGCCCATCAAGCCGTTCGATGACATGGGTCAAGCATCTTCGGGAAAGGCGACGACGGGCGGGCGGGGAGCCGCCGTAGAACGGCGCGGGCTCCCGGCGGGTCGGTGGGGCGGCGAACGGAACCGGCGGCGACGCCCTCCGGGCTGGGTGCCGGCCGGGGCGGGTCAGGCCCGGACCTCGATTTGGCGGCGCGGCAGGGCGGAAGAGGCCTCGGGCATCCGCGGAACCGCGTCGGCCGCCGGCAGCAGGACCGTGAACGTCGCGCCGCAGCCGAGGCGGCTGTCCACCTCGATCCGCCCGCCCTGCGCCTCCACGACGTGCCGGGCGATCGCCAGCCCAAGACCCGCCCCCGTCACTCCGGAGCTCCCCGCGGCGACCCGGTAGAACTCGTCGAAGATGCGATCCTGGTCGTCCGGGGCGATGCCGATGCCGCCGTCCGCCACGGAGGCCGCCACATCGCCCCCGCGCCGACACAGCTCCACGCGCACCCGGCGGCAGCTCCCCGAGTACTTCATCGCATTCTCGAGGAGGTTCGCGAAGACCTGGGTCATCGCGGAGGCGTCCATCCATACCCCGGGCAACCGGGTCTCGGGAGCGGTCACGGTGATCGTGAACCCGCCCTGTGCGCGCCTGGTGTCGACCGCCGCCAATGCAACGTCGACGACATCCTCGATCGCCGCCACCTCGGGGTGATAGTGCATCCGCGCCGACTCGATGCGCCCGAAGCTCAGCACGTTGTCGATGAGTCGGCCCAGGCGCGCGCTCTCGTGCTCGATGCGGCGTCCGTACTCCACGACCTTGTCCGCCGCCGTGACCCGCCCCCCGCGCAGGAGCTCCCCGAACATGGCGATGGATGCGAGCGGCGTGCGCAGTTCGTGGGACACGCTGGCCACGAACCCGTTCCGGATCCGCGAGAGCTGCCGCTCGCGCCGCGCCGCCCGCCACGTGAGCAGCACGCCGCCCATCGTCATCACCGACATCAGCGTCGATAGGAGCCAGCGCGTCCGCGCGTCCGACTGCAGGACCTGGGCGGCCGCGGTGTGACGGCTCCGCGCCGACAGCTCCAGGTCGCGGAACACGAAGTCGAAGCGGCCCTTCAGCTCGTCGGCCTGGCCCGGGCCCTGGTGGGTGGCGGCCACCGCCCGCCCGGCGGGGTCCGTAACGCGCAAGATCAGGTTGTCCCGCACCGCGTCCGCGAGCGTGCTTCCCGCGTCGACGATGGCCCGCGGCAGGTACTCCCTCTCGAATCGACGCCCGTCGATGACGAAGCCGCTAAAGCCGACGGGGACGGAGTCGGCGTCCACCACGAACCGGTAGACAACGCGGTTCCCGGCATCCAGCTCGTCCACGTAGATGTCGGATCGATTCAGATGCTGTATCCACTCGAGCCGAAGCAGCATGATGACCCGGAACATGACCGCCTCCAGGGCGGGATCGGCGCGGACGCCGATGCTCCCGGTCTCCGGGTCGTAGTACTGCGTCAGGCACGAGCATCCGTCGAGGGACCCAACGAATACCAGGCGCGCCGCCGAGGTGTCGACCCCGTCGAAGTACCGGGCGATTTCGTCGAACCGCTGGTCGGCAAGGGCGTCCCCCGACACCCCGAGCATCGACTGCGCGGCGCCTTCGTAGACGCGCCGCACGTCCGCCGCCACCGCGTCCATGTACCGAATCAGCGTGCTCTGGTGCGCGATCAACCCGGCCCGCGCCAGTTGGCGGCTCGACCTGTACTGCAGCACGACGAGCGCCAGCAGCGGGACCAGAACCAACGCCACTTCGAGCCGCCACCGACCATCGAACGATCCGACACTGCGCATCCGTCGCCCTCCCCACGTGTGTAAACTATATCTCTTCCCGGCACATGGGCAACACGCGCGGGGCCGCCGGAACGGACGGGCGAATCCGACGCGTCAGGCGTTCACCGGCCACCCCACGTCACGGCCGGCGGGGTCGGCGTCGCGGAGGCTCGACACGTCCGTGATGATCAGGCGGTCGCGGCGCAGGCGGATCACGTCCTCGCGCTGCAGCCGGGCGAGCAGCGCGGCGAGCTGGCCGGCCGAGACGGAGAGCAGCCTCGCCAGCTCCCGCTGCGTGAACGGGAGGCGCAGGTGCACCTCCTTCCGCAGGCAGCCCGTGTCGTTGGCGTCGATCAGCCGGCGCAGCAGGTGCTTGAGCCGGACCTCCGGGGGCGCGCCGTCGCGGGCGCCGGCGCGCTCGAGGCGGTCCACCATCTCGCGGCTGTACATCTGGGCGACGCGCCACGACAGGTCCGGGTCGACCCGCACGAACCCGAGGAACCGTTCCCGCGCCAGCCAGCACACCGCGCAGTCGGTCGCGGCGACCACCGCGACGGGCGTCCCCTGTTCCGCGATGACCGATTCCGCCCCGAGCAACCAGCCGGGGAAGCGCAGGCCGACGGTGACGGGGAGGCGACCGGGATCGCGCCGCTCGAGCTTCGCGACGCCGTCGGACAACAAGTACACGCGCTCCGGCGTGCGGCCCTGGGGCAGCAGCTCCGTCCCCGCCGGATGCGCCTCCGGCGGGGACAGGCGGGCCCGCCACCCGTCGATCTCTCCCGTCGCCGTGGTTCCCATGCCGCCGTACCGTCCGACCGCGTTCAGGGCGCCGCCGCCTGCCGGAGCGGGCCCACCGGGGTCGTCAACACCCCGCCCCCCTCGACGTCGCCGGACGCGAGCCGCCGGACGTCGGGGACGACGATCGCCCCGCCGTTCACGCGGATCACCCCGTCGTCGCGAAGCTGGCGGAGCAGCCGGCTGAGGTGTTCCGGGGTAACCGCGATGAGGCTGGCCAACTCCCACCGCTTCAGCGGCAGCGACAGGCGCACCCCTCCGCCGTTGCGGCTCGGGGCGGCGGTCTCCGTGAAGCGCCGCAGGAACCGTTCGAGACGCTGCCGCGAGGTCGCGGTGCCGAGGTCCGCCATCTGCTGGAACTGGCTCAGCACCTCGCGGCTGTGCATCTGGTGGACGTGCCAGGACAGCGCCTCGTGCTTCGCCATCAGGTCGAGGAACGCCTGACGCGTGAGGCGGCGCAGCCGGCACGGCGTCAGCGCCACCGCGCTCGCGGGATGGGCGCGGAGCGCCAGCACGAGGGCGGCGCCGAGGAGCCAGCCGGCCCCCCGCAGGCCGAGAATCTGCTCGCGCCCGTCCGGGCCCGTCCGGACGAGCTTCGCGAGCCCCTCCTCGACGTAGAAGACGTCGCCCGGATCGCCCCCCTGCTGCATCAGGACCGTCCCCACCGGGTACAACAGCGCCGACGGCAGAAAGGAAAGCCACGAGTCCTCCATGCCGCCGCCGACTCCGCCGTGCGCTTGGACTTCCATGCGCGGATCGTGGGGCGCGGCGACGTAAAAGTCATCATCCCGCTGTCAAAGTTGTCTACAAACTGTAAATTCGGCGTCGAAAACGGTCCATGTAGTGGTAAAACAGTGATGACACCGGCGTTCGCGACAGCCGATCCGCCGAAGGCCGCGGAAGCTGACGCGCGCAATCGAGGAGAGCGAGTGACCGTAGCCGACGCCCCGCCCCTGATCGCCCTCGCCAGGATCGGCAGGCTTGAACTCCTGCGGGATCTCTGCGAACACGTGCTCATCGGCTCCGTCGTCCAGGCGGAGACCATCGACGCGGGCAGCGCCGTCCGGGCTCCCGGCGTGGAGCGGATCGAGGCGGCGGTCGACGCCGGCTGGCTCCGGATCGCCAGCCCGACCGACGCCGAGGCCGACCTCGCGCAACGCCTGTCGCAACGCTCGCGGCTGCATGAGGGCGAGGCCGAATCCATCGCCCTCGCCCACGTGCGGAAGCTGCCGCTGGTCGCCGACGACAAGGAGGCGCGAAGCTTGGCGGGCATCCTCGGCGTGCCGCTCGTCGGCACCGCCGCCGTGCTTCTGCAGGCGTACCTGCGGCGCAGCTTCGGACTGGACTCGCTGGAGAAGGCCCTTCGAGATCTCGGCGGGACCGTCTGGCTCTCTCCGCCGGTCGTCACCGAGATCCTGAGACAAGCCCGCAAGGCCAAGCGATGAAGAAGGAACAGATGGTCGGCGCCCGGTTGCCCTCGAGCTTGGTCCGCGAGCTGGAGCTCATCCAGAACGTCGAGCAGGCCGATCGCTCGACCACCGTACGCCGGCTGCTGGCGAGGGCCATCCGGGACTGGAAGCTGGAGCACTGGTCGCGCCAGTACGGGGAGGACCGGATCTCGCTGGCCCGGGCCGCGCTGGAGGCCGGCGTTTCCCTGTGGGAGATGATGGACTACGCCCGGGCCCGCAAGGTGTCGGTCCAGTACGATCTCGAGGATCTCGAGCGCGACCTCGAAGCACTGCCCGGCGGGCGCCGGAAACCCTGACCGAGCCGGCCGCGGCTCATCCCGTGAACTTGTAGCCGACGCGGTGAACGGTGACGATCCAGCGGGGGGTCGAGCCGTCGTCCTCGATCTTCTGTCGCAGCTTGGCGACATGCATGTCGACGGTGCGGGTGAGCGGCTGCATGGCGTCCTGGTCCCAGACCCCGTCCAGGAGCCGGTCGCGGCTCATCGTCTCGCCGCGGTGCCGGATGAAGTACTCGAGCAGACGGAACTCGCGCGGCTGCAGCGTCAGCCGGCGAGCGCCCTTCGAGACCTCGCGGGTGCGGAAGTTCACGTTCACGTCGCCGAAGGCGTAGCTGCGCTCGCGCGCCGCGAGCCCCCGCGACCGCCGCAGCACCGCCTCCACGCGCGCCACGAGCTCGGTGAAGCTGAACGGCTTGGTCACGTAGTCGTCCGCTCCCGCCTTCAGCGCGACCACCTTGTCGAGCTCCTCCCCCTTGGCGCTCAGCATGACGACGGGCACGGTGCTCCCCCGCTCGCGCAGCTTCCGGCACACCTCCACCCCGGTCAACCGCGGCAGCATGACGTCGAGGATGACGAGGTCTACGCCCGGCCGGCCGGCGAGACGCAGGCCGTCGTCGCCGTCGCCCGCCCGCAGCGTCGAATAGCCCTCGTAGCGCAGCCCGTCGGACAGTCCCGTGGCCAGCGACTGGTCGTCCTCGACGATCAGGATCCTGCTCACCACCGCCTCGATCGGTCCTTGACGACACGGATTGTCGACGGCCGGGGCGGGGGCGCGCCGACGGCCGTCCGCTGTCGGGAGCATCCGGAACGAGGTTGCATGGGCGCCGTCATCACGGTTCTTCACGATATCACCCGCCGAACGCCTCCGGCCAGCCCGGGATGCGGCCCGGCCCGTGACGTCCGCGGCACGCGTGCCGCCGAGCGGGCGCCTCGGCGGCACGCGGGATTCCGCACGCCGCTCCACCGTTGACACTCCGCCCCGCGGACTGCTACTCTTGTCAGTCTCAGACACAGAGTGCTAACGCCTCCCCGGCCCCAACGTCGATTCGGGGGGGATCCTTCCACAACTCAAGGGAGTCGGACACACCATGGCAATCAAGGTACGACCACTTCACGACCGCCTCATCGTGCAGCGTCTCGAGGAAGAGGAGCAGCAGGTCGGCGGCATCATCATCCCCGACACGGCCAAGGAGAAGCCGCAGCAGGGCAAGGTCGTCGCGGTCGGCAAGGGCAAGGTCAAGGAGGACGGCGGCCTGCAGCCGATGGACGTCGCGGCAGGCGACACCATCCTGTTCGGCAAGTACTCGGGGCAGGAGATCAAGCTCGACGGCGAGGAGTACCTCATCATGCGGGAGGACGAGGTCCTGGGCGTCGTGCAGTAGCCGGCGGCCGCGACGAGACTCCGGCGGCGGCCCCCCGCGGCCGCGCCGGTCCCGGCGGAATTCGACCTGATTGGAGCACATCGACATGGCAAAGCAGATCGTCTACAGCGAAGGGGCGAGGCAGAACATCCTCGCCGGCGTCGACCAGTTGGCCAACTGCGTCAAGGTGACGCTGGGCCCCAAGGGCCGCAACGTCGTCCTCGACAAGAAGTTCGGGTCCCCCACCATCACCAAGGACGGCGTCACCGTCGCCAAGGAGATCGAGCTGAAGGACGCCCTCGAGAACATGGGCGCGCAGATGGTGCGCGAGGTCGCCAGCAAGACCTCGGACATCGCCGGCGACGGCACCACCACCGCGACCGTCCTCGCCCAGTCCATCTACCGCGAGGGCGCCAAGAACGTGGTCGCGGGCGCGAACCCGATGGAGGTCAAGCGGGGCATCGAGACGGCCGTCTCCTCGGTCGTGGACAACCTCGAGAAGCTGTCGAGGGCCGTGAGCGGCGACATGATCGCCCAGGTCGGACAGATTTCAGCCAACAACGACGAGACCATCGGACGGATCATCGCCGAGGCGATGGACAAGGTCGGCAAGGACGGCGTCATCACCGTCGAGGAGGCCCGGACCCTCGAGACGTCGCTCGAGGTCGTCGAGGGCATGCAGTTCGACCGGGGCTACCTCTCCCCCTACTTCGTCACCGACTCCGAGCGGATGGAGGTGGTGCTCGAGAACCCCATCATCCTGATCCACGAGAAGAAGATCAGTTCGATGAAGGATCTGCTGCCCCTGCTCGAGCAGGTGGCCCGGCTGAACCGGCCCCTCCTCATCGTGGCCGAGGACGTCGAGGGCGAGGCCCTCGCGACCCTCGTGGTCAACAAGCTGCGGGGCACCCTGCAGGGCGCGGCGGTCAAGGCGCCGGGCTTCGGCGACCGGCGGAAGGCGATGCTCGAGGACATCGCGACCCTGACCGGCGGCAAGGCGATCACCGAGGACCTCGGCCTGAAGCTCGAGAACATCGGCATCGAGGACCTCGGCAAGGCCAAGAAGGTCACCATCGACAAGGACAACACCACCATCGTCGAGGGCGAGGGCACCCACGCCGCCATCGAAGGCCGGGTCAAGCAGATCCGCACCCAGATCGAGGAGACGACCTCGGACTACGACCGCGAGAAGCTGCAGGAGCGGCTGGCCAAGCTCGTCGGCGGCGTGGCCGTCATCAAGGTCGGCGCCGCCACCGAGACCGAGATGAAGGAGAAGAAGGCCCGCGTCGAGGACGCCATGCACGCGACCAAGGCGGCCGTCGAGGAGGGCATCGTGCCCGGCGGCGGCGTGGCCCTGCTGCGCAGCCAGACCGCCCTCGCGGACGTCAGCCTGGACGGCGACAAGCAGATCGGCGTGAACATCATCCGGCGCGCCCTCGAGGAGCCCATGCGCTGGATCGCCACCAACGCCGGGCAGGAGGGCTCCATCGTCGTGCAGAAGGTGCGGGAGCAGAGCGCCGACGAGGACGGCTTCAACGCCCAGACCGAGGTCTACGAGAACCTGATCGAGGCGGGCGTCATCGACCCGACGAAGGTCGTGCGGGCGGCCCTGCAGAACGCGAGCTCGATCGCGTCGCTGCTGCTCACGACGGAAGCCCTCGTCAGCGAGATTCCGGAAGAAAAGAAGGACGCCGCGCCGGGCGCCGGCGCCCACGGCGGCATGGGCGGCATGGGCGGGATGTACTAGGCGTCGGCGGGGGCGGGGTCGGCCCCGTCCCCCCTTGGCCCAGCCGAACGCCGGCGGTCTGACGACTGGTGCCGCCGGCGGAGGAAGCAACGACGAAGGGGCGGTCCACCAAGCGGTGACCGCCCCTTTCGTTGTTGCGGGTGGCTTTCAGGCGGAAAATGCGGCGGCCGCGACGGTTCGCCAAGCGATGACCGTCCCTTCGTTGCCGCTCCCGGGGCGCCGCTCCGGCGGCGCCGGTGTCGAACCGCCCCGGATAGGCCGCCGCCGGCGGCGCCGGATCGGCTACCGCAGGGCGAAGGACAACTCGATGGTCACGAGCACCGCGACCGGCTCGCCGAACCGGGTCCCGGGCAGGAAGCGCATCTGCCGCGCGGCCTTGACGGCCTCCTCGTCGAGCCCGAAGACCTTGTCGAGCGACCGGATCACGGTGACTTCGCCGACGGAGCCGTCCGGCAGGACGACCGCCTCCACGAGGACGACCCCCTGCACCTTGGCCCGCATCGCCTCGGCGGTGTAGTTCGGGGTGACGTTGCGCAGCATGCGGGGTATCTCGACGCCGTTGCCGGGTCGAAAGACGCCGCCCCCGGTGCCGCCGCCCTCCCCCGGCCCCAGGCCGTCTCCCTGTCCGGGCCCGATGCCGCCCCCCGATCCCTCGCCCGCCCCGCCGTCGGTGCCGCTGCCGGCCGAATCGAGGGCGCCGGACAGGAGCCCCTCGAGGAGCCCCGTCCGGGTCTGAAGCGACGCGGCCATCGGCACGGCCGAGAGCCGAATGTCCTGCGACTCGAGAGGCTCGGGCTCCGGCTCCGGCTCGACCTCGGGGGGCGCCTCCACTTCCTCGGGCACCTCCACCGGTACGTCGATGGCGTCCTCGCCGGCCGCCTCGACCTGCCGCGGCATCTCCAGAGACTCGTTCCCGCCGCCGCCGCCCCCGCCCCCGGGGCCCGCCTGCGGTATCCAGACGATGTCGTAGCTGGTCCGCTCCTCGAATATCTCCTCGACGGGAGCCGTGCCGACGACGAGCAGGACCAGGGCCGCCCCCGCCAGATGACTCGCGAACGAGGCGCCGAGGGCGCCGCGGATCCGCCCCTGCTGAACGCCGAGGAAGGGGACGTGGCCGGCGGACTCCCAGCCGACGGCGGCGCCGGAGCGGGGTTTCCGGGGCGTCCCGGGCCCCCGGCCGGACGCCGCCGGCCGCGCCTTCCGCCGGCGCCGCTCGGGCGGCGTGTAGCGTTGCCGCCCCGGGGAGAACGGGAGTGGTCCGAGGTTCAAACCATCGCTCACGGCGAAGCGCTCCCCTAGCCCGATGTCTCCACTTTAGGACGACGACGCCGCTCTGCAGCGCGGCCGCCCCAACCAAACGCCCGCTGGCGCGTCCCGGCCGGGCGAACCGCTCACACGCGGCCGGCCCACGCGCCTATCGAGGCGTTGCCGCCGCCGTAGGCGAACATCACGGCGAGCGCGTCGGCCGCCCGCGGCTCGTTGTGCACGCCGACGAGCACCCCGCCCCGCGCCGTCAGCGTCTCGAAGATGTACCCGTCGTGAGCCTGGAAGCCCGCGCGCCGGATGGTCGCGGCGATGCCGGCGCTGCCGAGGTCGCCGACGCTCCCCTGCAGCGTCCCGACCAGCGGCCCGTGCGCCACCACGGACCCGATCCGGGCCAAGTCCATCGTATCACCATCGACCCCGAAGGTCCGTTTCACGAGCTCCGCCGCCTCGGGGGTCCGCCGGCTGATGAGCGACAGCGACTCCGCCGCGAACCCCTCCTTCCCGAGGGCCTCGAGGCCGCGTTGCGCCCACTCGACGTCCTGGAACACCCCGACCGTGAAACACCGCCGCGCTGTATCGTCCATTCCGCGCCCTTTGTCGGTTCCTCTTCCCTGCCGCCGCCCGATCCGCGTCCCGCCACGGTGGTCCGAGCGGACGCCCGCCTTTCAGTTTAGCCACAGTTGCCGGCGATGGCAAAGGCGCGGCTCCTACAGGACGATCCGCTTCCCGCCGACCCGCCGCGTGAGACGCTCGCGGTCGAGGTACTCCAGCAGGGGAATCGCGAACTTCCGGCTCACCCCGTACCGGTCCTTGAAGGTGCCGACGTCGATGGTCGCGGGGTCGCCGCCCGCCTTGAGGGAGGCGAGGTCCGCCTTCAGCGACTCGATGGCGTCGAAGCCGAACACGAGCGGCCCGACCCGGACCACGGCCCGCTCGCGCGCCAGGCGCCTCAGTATCCGCTCGAGCAGCTCCTCGTCGATGCCGAGCTGCTCCCGAATCACGGGGGGCGCCGGGGGGCGCAGCCCCGCGTGCCGCAGCAGACCGACGAGCTCCTCGCTGGCCCGGAGCTCGGCCGGCGAGCGGGTCACGCGGTGACCGGGCAGCGCCAGGAGATCGCTCGCCACGAGGCGGCCCTCGCGCGTCAACCCGTCGAGCACCGCCTCGAAGACGCCGGGGCCGGCGTGACGGAAGACCCGCCCGCGCGCCTCCTCCCGGGGAACCCCGTCGCGCAGCGGGTTCGCGCGATGGAACGCCGACACCATCGCCAGCAGCCGGTCGCGCCCCCCGCGCAATGCCTCGACGTCGACGAGCCGGTCGCCGATCCGCCGCACCGCCCGGGCCTCGGACAACCGCGCCACGACCTCGTCGACCGACTCCGGGGCCACGCCGGCCCGCGCCACGAGGCCCCCCGCCGGCAGTCCCGTCAGGCCCCGCTCGCCGATGAGGGCCGCCAGCGCCCGGTCCTCGTCGGCGGCGCCGTCCGACAGCCCCTTCAACAGCCGGTCCATCCGCGCCCGCGTCGACCCGGCCCGGATGCCCTCCCGCGGGGGCGACGGATCGAGCACCCGCCCCCCCGCGATGGTCAGCGGCGGCGAGTACGCGCGCAGGATGAAGCGGTCTCCCCGGGTGAGCACCGCCGCCCCCTCCAGACGCAGGCGCACGAACGCCCGACAGCCCGGCGGCAGGGCCTCGGGGGCGTCGTCATTCGCCACCGCGCCGCCGACGCCGGGCCCGAGCCCCACCCGCCCCAGCACCTCGCACGTCCCGTGGTGGAACCGCACCCGCGCGCCGTGCCGCAACCGCCGCGCCGACGGCAGCAGGTCGAGGACCGCGTCGACGCACCGCGTCGGCTGGAAGCTGCCGGGGGTCACCGCGGTCCCCCCCCTCGCCGCGCCGGACGCGCCCGCGCCCGAGAGGTTGGCGGCCACGCGCTGGCCGGCGACCGCGCTCGGCTGGACCGCGCCGTGGACCTGCAGGCCCCGGACCTTGACGTCGACCCCGGCCGGGAGCACGGTGAGGGTGTCGTCGACGGCCATCCGGCCCGAGACCAGGGTGCCGGTGACGACGGTCCCGAAGCCCCGGACCGTGAACGCCCGATCGATGGGCAGGCGGGCCGCCCCCGCCGGGGTCCGCACGGCGCACCGGCCGGCCATCGCGAGCAGCGCCGAGCGCACCTCCTCCACCCCCTCGCCGGTCCGGGCGGAGACCGGGACGACGGACGCGCCCTCGAGCGGCGATCCCGCGAGCAGGTCGGCGGTCTCGAGCGCCACCAGCTCGACCGTCTCACGGTCCACGAGGTCCGCCTTGGTCAGGGCCACGATTCCGCTCGTCACCCCGAGCAGGCGGCAGATGTCGAAGTGCTCGCGCGTCTGCGGCATGACCGACTCGTCGGCGGCGACGACCAGGAGCACGCCGTCGATGCCGCTGGCGCCGGCCAGCATGTTCTTGACGAAGCGCTCGTGCCCGGGCACGTCCACGAACGCCAGCCGGACGTCGCCGTCGCCCCAGTGCGCGAAACCGAGGTCGATCGTGATTCCGCGCGCCTTCTCCTCCTTCAGCCGATCCGGGTCGGTGCCGGTCAGGGCGCGGACGAGGGCGCTCTTGCCGTGGTCGATGTGGCCGGCGGTGCCGATGACGACGTGGCGCGCCATGGCGTCAGCCCCGACTCCGCAGTGAAGAGCGGGATCCGCGGGCCTTCGGCGCCGGTCGAACGCGCGCCGCGCGCCCCCGGCGCGGACCCGGCTTCCGCGCCGAGGCGCGGACCGCGGCGAGAATCTCGACCAGCCCCAGGTCGATCCGCCGCCGCGCCGGATCGACGCGCACCACCCGCACCTCGACGCGGTCGCCCAGGCGGTAGACCTTCCCGGTGGTCTCGCCGCAGAGCGCGTGGTCCGACTCCACGAAACGGTAGTAGTCGTCGGCCATGCCGGAGACGTGGACGAGCCCCTCGACGAAGGGCTCGATCAGCTCGACGAATAGCCCGAAACGGGTCACCCCGATCACGTAGCCGGTGAACTCCTCCCCGACCCTGGCCGCCATGAAGCGGACCTTCTTCCATTGGACGACCTCCCGCTCGGCGTCCTCGGCGCGCCGTTCCAGGGCCGAGGCCTGCCGCGCCGTCTCCGGCAGCTCGTCGGCGAGTTCGGCGACGCGTTCCCGCGGCATCCGGCCCCGCCGCGACTCGCGCAGCAGCCGGTGCACGACGAGGTCCGGATAGCGCCGGATGGGCGACGTGAAGTGGGTGTAGACCTCCGAGGCCAGGCCGAAGTGCCCGACGTTGACCGGGTCGTAGCGCGCCTTCTGCATGGTCCGCAACATCAGCAGCGCCACCGGGCGTTCGGCCGGCGCGCCCCGCAGCCGCGCCAGGAGGCGCTGGAAGTGCCGCGGCCGCACCCGGTCGGGCGGCGCGTCGAGTCCGCAGCCGAGCGTCGCCGTGAAGTCGTCGAAGTCCGCGACCTTGGCCGGGTCCGGCGGCTCGTGGACCCGGAACAGGGCCGGCAGGCCGCACGCCTCGAGGTGCCCGGCCACCGTCTCGTTGGCGATCAGCATGAATTCCTCGATGATGCCGTGCGCCACGTTGCGATCGGCCGCGACGATGTCCTCGACCGCGCCCGCCTCGTCGAGCACGAGACGGGTCTCCCGCAGATCGAAGTCGAGAGAGCCGCGCTCCCGCCGCCGGGCGGCGAGCCGCCGCGCCACCGCGTCCATCGACTCGAACATCGGCACGAGGACCGCGTAGCGTTCCCGCAGACCGGCATCACGCGCCGTGAGGATCGCGTCCACCTCCCCGTAGGTCATTCCCGCGTCGGAACGGATCACGCCGTCGTGCAGCTCGTAGCGCGTCACGCGACCCTGCTCGTCGATGTCCATCAGGCACGACTGCACGAGCCGGTCCACGCCCGGATTCAGGCTGCACAGCCCGGTGGCCAGCTCCGCCGGGAACATGTGGATCGCGCGGTCCGGAAAGTACACCGACGTGCCCCGTCGGCGCGCCGACTCGTCGAGCGCGCTGCCCGCCGCGACGTAGTGGGCGACGTCCGCGATGTGCACGCCGAGCCGCCGCCGCCCGCCGGACAGCGTCTCCAGGGTGACGGCGTCGTCGAAGTCGCGGGCGGTCTCGCCGTCGATGGTGACCGTGGGCAGCCGTCTGAAGTCGGTGCGCCCCTCCAGGTCCGCGGGCGCGACCTCCCGGCCGAGACGCGCCGCTTCGGCCTCCGCGTCGCGGTCGTGGGCGTCGGGGAGCCGGTGCTCCCGGATGACTGTCGCGGTGTCGACCCCCGGTTCGCCCGGCCGGCCGAGCACCTCCACCACGCGCCCGAGCGCTCCGCGGCCCGCCGCCGCCCACCGGTCGACGGCCGCGACCACCAGCTCGCCCGGCTCCGCCCCGATGCTCCCCCCGGCCGGAATCCGCAGGTCCATAGCCACCCGCTCGTCGAGCGGAACGACGAATCCCGTTCCCGCCTGATCGGCCTCGTAGCGGCCCACCAGGTCGTCGTTCGCGCGTTCGAGCACCTCGACGATCCGGCCCTCGGCCCGGCCGCGGTCCCGTTCCACCCGCACCCTCACCCGGTCGCCGTGCAGCGCCCGGCCGAGATTGGCGCCCGCGACGTAGACGTCGCCGCCGCCGTGCTCCGGAGCGACGAACCCGAAGCCGCGCGGGTTGACGGCGAGGCGGCCGACCATCAGTCGCATCCGGTCCGCGAGGCCGTAGCGATTCCCGCGGACCCGGACCAGGTCGCCGGCGTCGACGAGCCGGGCAATCCAGCGCCTGAACCGGGAGCGTTCACTCCGGGCGATCCCGAGCACGCGCATCAGCTCCCGGATCGTCGCGGGATGACGCACCCGATCACGGATGCCGCCCAGGAGCGCCGCCGCGTGTCCCTCCACCCGGTCCACCGTGTCCCTCATCGCCGCCGCAGTCCCGCGCCGGAGAATCCGTCGACGCGACCGCGAGATCGCACCCGGCGCCGCGGAAGCTCCGCGCCGGCAAAGCCGCCGACGCCGCCCCACGAACCCCGCCCCGAGCGCCGCGGAAGCTCCGCGGGGGCGGGACTGCCGGCCGTCACGTCGCACGGTCGCGCGGCCGCGCGAGCACCACCTGGAGGTCGCCGACGTTGGTGCCCGTCGGTCCGGTGCGGACCAGGTCGCCGAGCCCATCGAAGTACGCGTAGGCGTCGTTCTCGGCCAGGTAGGCCGCCGGCGGCCCCAGACGCCGATCACGGGCGCGGGACGCGGTGCCGGAATCGACGATGGCCCCGGCCGCGTCGGTCGGACCGTCGACCCCGTCGGTGCCGACGCTGACGAGCACGGCGGCGCCCCCCAGCCCGCCCATCGCCTCCACCGCCGCCAGCGCGAACTCCTGGTTGCGACCTCCGCGGCCGCCCCCCGCCACCGTGACCGTGGTCTCGCCGGACGAAACGACGCACCACGGCCCGGCGTCCGGGGCCGCCGCCCCGACCGCGCGACCCGGATGCCGCGCGCCGGCGACCCGGGCCTCCCCGACGACCGGCTCGGCGATCCGGGTCACGCCGTAGCCGAGCCGCCGGGCCGCCCCCGCGGCCCCCGACATCGCGTCCCGCCGGCTCCCCACGACCCGGTACATCGCGCGGTCCGCCGCCGGCGACCCCTTCAAGGTCTCGGGGACGAGACCGTCACGCCCCCGCTCGAGGAACCGGCGCACCCCGGCGGGCACGCGCGGCCGAATCGCCGGGCGCTCGACGACGGCCAGCGCCTCGGCGAACCGGGTGGCGTCGTGAACCGTGGGACCCGAGCCGATCACCCCCGGGTCGTCCTCCACCGGCAGGACCACGTCCGAGATCGCCAGCGTCAGCACGCGCCCCGGCGTCGCGAGGGCGAGACGCCCCCCCTTGACCCCGGAAAGGTGCTTCCGGACGCAGTTCAGCTCGTGAATCGGGACCCCCGCCGCGAGCAGGACGCGGGTCGTCTCGACCTTGTCCTCCAGGCTGACCCCCGCCGCCGGCATCGACAGCAGCGCCGACGCGCCGCCGGACAGCAGCACGACGAGACACCCCGAGGCCGGCGCGCCGGCCGCGCACCGCAGCGCCTCCCGCCCCGCCCGCACGCTGCCCGCATCGGGGGTCGGATGACCGCCTCGGTACCACGCGACCGCCGCCGGCATCGACGCCGCGGGCCCCGGCCCCACCGCGACGCCGCGGCGAACCGGCCGGTCCACGGCGGCGAGAAAACCGTCGACCATCCCCGCCGCGGCCTTGCCGGCGGCCACCAGGCTCAGGGGCCCGCGCTCGATGAACGATCGGACAGCCGCGTCGGCGAGGGCGTTGCGGACGAGGCGCGCGGGATCCACGGCGGAGACCGCCGCGGCGACGACATCGAGGGCATGCCGTCGAACCGGTGACGGCGCGGGGGATGCAGGTGTCAGAGGAGGTCAGTGAGTGACAGGGGGATCCGACCATGCCGAGAGCTTCGTCACGCCGTCGAACGAGCGAAGCAGTCCGCTGACCACCCGGTCAACGTCGGCGCCGCCCTTGGCGCAGAGCTCATCGACACGGGCCATGACACGGCGAAGCGCGGCTTCCGTCTCGCTGATGGTGCAGTCCGAATAGGCGTCCCGCAGCCGTCGCAGACAATCGCGGTGCTTCAGGAACTCTTCGCGGTAGAACTGGGTGCGGATGCTGTCGACCGCTGGAGGCCTGCGTGGGCGCAAGTCCACCAGGAGGCCGGCGAGAGCAGGATCTGGCCGCGACATGAATGACGTGCCTCCAGTCTACGTGGGAACCTCCCGGCTGTCAACGCGATACGCGGCGCGGCGGGCGCCGGGCCCGGCAACCGCCGCCGGCCGGCCGCGCCGCCGCCGTACCCGCCGTCACGCGTCGCCGGACAACGCCCGCCGCAGGAGCGCGTTCACGAGCCGAGGGTTCGCCCGTCCCCGGGTCTCCCGCATCACCCGCCCCACCAGGAACCCCAGCGATCCCTCGTTGCCGCGCCGGAACCGGGAGGCGGCGTCGTCATTGTCGGCGATGACCCGGGTGACGATATCGAGCAGTTGCGCCTCGTCCCCGATCTGCGCGAGCCCCTCCGACTCGACGATCTCCGCCGCCTCGCGCCCGGTCCCGTACATGCCCTCGAACACCGTCTTGGCCGCGCTGCCGCTGATCGCTCCGCCGACGACCATGCGGATCAGCCGGCCGAGCGCATCCGGGGCGACCCCGACGGCGCCTATCTCCCCGCCGTCGGCGTTCAGCCGCCGCGCGACCTCGCCCATCACCCAGTGGGCGGCCGCCTTCGCGTTTCCCGACGCCGCCGCGGCCGCCTCGAAGTAGGCGGCCAGCCCGGCCGTGTCGGCGAGCTGGCCGGCCTCGCCGTCCGACAGTCCGTACTGGTGGACGAGCCGCTGCTTCCGGGCCTCGGGCAGCTCGGGCAGCCCCGCCGCGATCTCGGCGACCCACGCCTCCGGCGCCTCCACCGGGGGCAGGTCCGGCTCGGGGAAGTACCGGTAGTCGTGGGCATCCTCCTTGCCCCGCATGGCGACGGTGCGGTGGGCCGCCGTGTCCCAAAGGCGGGTCTCCTGCACCACCCGCCCCCCGCCGCGGACGACCCCGGTCTGCCTGCCGATCTCGTAATCGATCGCGCGCTGCAGGAACCGGAACGAGTTGAGGTTCTTCACCTCGACCTTCACGCCGAGGGCCGAGGCGCCCGCGGGGCGAATCGACACGTTCGCGTCGCACCGCAGGCTGCCCTCCTCCATGTTCCCGTCGTTGATCCCGACGGCGGTGAGGATGCCCCGCAGCCGGGTGAAGAACTCCGCCGCCTCGGCCGGCGACCGCAGATCGGGATGCGTCACGATCTCGATCAACGGCACGCCGCTGCGGTTGAAGTCCAAATGGGTGTGGCGGTCGGCATCGCCGCCGGCCGCGTGCAGCGACTTGCCGGCGTCCTCCTCGAGATGCACGCGGACGATCCGCACGACGCGCGCCCCGCCGTCGACGGCGTAGCGCACCTCGCCGTCGGTGGCGAGAGGATGCTCGTACTGCGAGATCTGATAGCCCTTGGGCAGGTCCGGATAGAAGTAGTTCTTGCGGGCGAAGATCGAGCGCGTCCGCACGGTGCAGTTCAACGCGAGGGCGGCGCGGACGCCCATCTCGACGGCGCGGCGGTTCAGCACCGGCAACGCCCCCGGCAACCCGAGGCAGACCGGACACACGTTGGCGTTCGGGGCGGCCCCGAAACGGGTGGGGCATCCGCAGAATATCTTCGTGTCGGTGAGGAGCTGCGCGTGGATCTCGAGCCCGATGACCGGCTCGAAGAGGCTGTCGGTCACGGCGATGGTCGGCTCCGTTCAGAACCCCGTCCAGGAGTCCGCGCCTCAGGGCGCGGACTCCTGGACGGGGACTCCGCGCGCGGGACCCGCCGCGGCCACGTCGGCCGGAACGTCCCCCGCGAACCGACGGAAGTTCTCGGCGAACATGCCGGCCAGCCGTCCCGCCTGCGCGTCGTAGTCCGCCGGGTCGGCCCAGGTGCGGCGGGGCGCGAGCACCTCCGACGGGACGCCCGGGCAGACCTGCGGAACGTCGAACTTGAAGACCGGATCGGGCGCGGTCGGCACGTCGTTCAGGCCGCCGGACAGCACCGCGGCGATCAGGGCCCGGGTGTGCGCGATGGGCATGCGCCGCCCCACCCCGAAGGCTCCGCCCGTCCATCCCGTATTGACGAGCCAGACCTTCGTGGGGTGCCGGGCGAGCCGCTCGCCGAGCAGCCCGGCGTAGGTGGTCGCCGGCCACACCATGAACGGGGCTCCGAAGCAGGTGCTGAACGTGGCCGTCGGCTCCGTGACGCCGCGTTCCGTCCCCGCGACCTTCGCCGTGTAGCCCGACAGAAAGTGGTACATCGCGGCCGCCGGCGACAGGCGGGCGATCGGCGGCAGCACGCCGAAGGCGTCGGCGGTGAGCATGATGACGTGCCTCGGATGCCCCCCCTGCAGGGACGGCACGTACGAATCGATGGCCGCCAGCGGGTACGCCCCCCGCGTGTTCTCGGTGACCGAGTCGTCATCGAGATCGAGCCGGCGGGTCACCGGATCGATGGTCACGTTCTCGAGCACCGTCGCGAAACGCCTCGTCGTGGCGTGAATCTGCGGCTCGGCCGCGGCCGACAGGCGGATCATCTTGGCATAGCACCCGCCCTCGAAGTTGAACACGCCGCGATCGCTCCACCCGTGCTCGTCGTCCCCGATGAGCCGGCGCGCGGGGGTCGCTGGACAACGTGGTCTTGCCGGTCCCCGACAGGCCGAAGAACACGGCCACGTCTCCCGAGGAGCCGACATTGGCGGCGCAGTGCATGGGTAGCACGCGCCGCAGCGGCAACAGGTAGTTCATGACCGAGAACACCGACTTCTTGATCTCGCCGGCGTAGCTCGTACCCCCTATCAGCACCAGGCGCTTCGCCAGGTTCAGGAGGATGAACACCTCCGAGTTCGTCCCATGCACCCGCGGATCCGCCTGACAGGACGCGGCGTTGATCACCGTCAACTCGGGCGCGTGGTCCGCGAGCTTCGAGCGGTCGGACTCGGTGATGAACAGGTGGCGCGCGAACAGCGCGTGCCAGGCCTTCTCGGTCACCACCCGCACCCGCAGGCGGTGCGCGGGGTCGGCCCCCGCGTAGCAGTCCTGCACGAACAGGTCGCGGCCGCGCAGGTGCTCGACGACCGTCTGGTGCACGGCGTCGAACCGGTCGGGCGCCATCGGACGGTTCACGTCGCCCCAGGCGACGCGGCCCGCGCTCGACGGCTCGTCGACGAGGAAACGATCGCGCGGAGAACGCCCGGTGTGGAGACCGGTGCGACAGACCAGCGGTCCCGACGTGGCCACCGTTCCCTCGCGGCGCGCCACGGCTTCCTGGTAGAGCGCGGCCGTCGAGAGGTTCCAGAAGACCGACGACGGGTCGACGATGCCGACGGACTCCAGCCGCTGGTCAGCACTCACGTTCAACATTCGCCGTTTCTCCACCGCTGCCGGCCGCCAAGCGCCGCCGGGCGGCTCCGCCGCCGCCCCGCCCCGCAAACGCCCGGGTCACCCCCCGGAGGGTGTTCATGGGCCCTCGCGGCGCACGCGCCCGACCCGTCCTGCACTCCCACAATCACGGGGCATGTCTCGCCAAACAGGGCGGGAAGGACTCCACGGCAGGGAAGGCCCGCCTGGGGGTGCGAAAACCGGCTTTCCGGACAACCGCGCCGAGCGACGGCGCGGCCGCGGGTCGGCCCGATGCCGCGCCGATTCTATGATCGGTGTCGACAGCCGTCAACGGGCGGCGGCGCCCCGATCCGAATTGGGCACCGCCCAACGGGCCGCGCCGCGAGCCGGGGAGAACCGCATGCCGCCCGGGCCCGCCGGCCGCCCGGGCCCCGGTTCAGGTCGCCGGCCGGCGGGCCGCGCCAAGACGCCTCCGGGGCGGAGCGTGGCGGAGCGGGTTTCCTGTCATATAATGGGTTGGTGCGGCTTTTGACCTCGCTGGCGGAGAACAACGCGTCATCTCTGGTGCGGCGCCGGCGAGCCGCGCCGGCGCCGACGGGAACGGTTTCGATTGCCACGGCAGAAACCAGGCTTGCCGGCGAGGTGAAGCGGCTCCTCGCAGCCGGCCGCCGGGAACAGGCGGCCGAGCGGTTCGGAGAGATCGTCGACCGGCAGCAGCGCCGGGCGGCGCGCATCGCCTACCACTATCTCCGCGACCCCGCCGAGGTGGACGAGGTCGTTCAGGACGCGTTCCTCAAGGCGTTCACGCACCTGCCTTCGTTCCGCGAGGACCTGTTCTTCGAGCTGTGGTTCACACGCATTCTCGTCAACGCCTGTCTCGATCGATTGAAGGCGCGGGGCCGCCGCGCCCGCTGGGTCGTGCCGACGGAGACCCGGGAGGGCATGCTTCACGACGGACCGCCGAGCCGTGAACCGTCGCCGGAGGCCGTGCTGCTGGCCAAGGAGCAGCGGGCGCGATTGGAGTCGGCCATCGACCGGCTTCCCACGCGCCAACGCACGGCCATGATCCTGAGCCACTTCGAGGGGCGGCCGGCGCGGGAGGTCGGCACGATCATGGGGCTCAACGAATCGACGGTGCGCGTGCACCTGTTCCGGGCGGTGCGGAAGCTGCGGGCCGTACTGGACCGGGAGAGCTGGACCGGCCGCGGGGTCGCCGCGCCGGGCCGGCGGGCGAACCGCCGCCCGTGACGGCACCGCGGCCGACGGGCGGGACAAGGCGGGTTGAGTCGAGAACAATGACTGCGCTTCTGAGACGTTGGCGCGCCCGCATCGACCGGCGGCATCCCTCCGAGGACCGCCTTCTGGAGGCGGTCCTCGGCGACAGCGACACCTGCGCCGCGCTCTCGACCGCCCGCCACCTTCGCCGGTGCCCCCGATGCACGCATCGAGCCCACGACCTGCGGACGTTCGTCGAGACGCTCGCGGACGACGCCGGCGCCTCCTTCGACCAGGCCTTCCCCCCCGCACGGCTCCGGGCCCAGCGGTCACGAATCGCTCATCGCCTGGCCCGGACCGTCGGCCGCGGCGAACCGGCCCGGGTCCTCGCGTTCCCCTTCCGCACCGCCCCGGAGCGCCGGAGAGACCTTCGCCCCGGACGATGGGCGGTGGCCGCCGCCGCCGTCGGACTGGCGCTGGGGATGCTGACCGGGCAACTCGTGCATTTTCATCTGAGCCCAGCCCCGGCGCCGGACCTCGGCGCGGCCTTCGCGACCGGTCCCGAGCTCCGCGCCGAAACCGGCCGCGGAGCGACGCTCGACATGACCGGCACTATCGAGCTTCCCCCCGCGTCGACCGGCGGCGCCGCGCCCGCGCCGCTGTCGTTGAGCGAGTTCGAGCAGGTGATGGCCGACGCGGCGTTGCTCGACACCTTCGACGTCGCCACCATCAGCCTGCCGGTGACGGAGCTGGCGTCCATCGACGCACTCACGCCGCGCGTGCCCGACCTCGCCGCCACCATCCGATGATGTCGGGCAGCCGGAGGCGGGTGTCGCGGTCGCGCCGGAGGGCGCCCCGACGGCCATGACGGAATCGACACAACCGGTCCGGATCTTCCGCAAGGGACTCTCGTTGAAGAACGAGGTCGCCGGCGAGTTGGCCGCGCACTACCACAGCGCGCTGGTGGACGAGGTACGGGCGGCCGACTACCAGCGGAGGATGGGGCGCGTGCACCTGCACTTGGCCAGCGAGTTCGGCTTCTGCTACGGGGTCGACCGGGCCGTCGACTACGCGTACCAGACCCGCCGCCGCTTCCCGGAACGGACCGTATTCCTCACCGGCGAGATCATCCACAACCCCGGGGTCAACGATCGGCTGCGGGAAGCCGGCATCCGGTTACTGACCGATCCCGGCGAGGACGAGCACGCCCTCGGACCCGACGACGTCGTCATCCTGCCGGCGTTCGGCGTCACGGTGTCCATGCTCCTGCGCTTCCAGCAGCGGGGTTGCACCCTCGTCGACACGACATGCGGGTCGGTCCTCAACGTCTGGAAGAACGTGCGCCGGTACGCCCGCGACGGGTTCACCGCGATTATCCACGGCAAGGTGCGGCACGAAGAGACCGTCGCCACCGCCTCGCAGGCCCTGCAGTACCCCGGGGGGCGATTCCTGGTCGTGCTGGATCGCGCCGAGACGGAGACCGTCTGCGACTTCATCCGGCGCGGCGGCGACTCCTCGGCATTTCTGGCGAAGTTCGCCGGCGCCGCGTCTCCCGGCTTCGATCCCCATCGCGACCTGCGGCGGATCGGCCTGGCCAACCAGACCACCATGCTGATGTCCGACTCGCTCGCCATCGGCGAGATGATCCGCGAGGCCATGGTCGACCGCTATGGGGACGGCGCCGACCTCGACCGGCGCTACCGGGCGTTCGACACCATCTGCAGCGCCACGCAGGACCGCCAGGACGCCATCGAGACGCTGCTCTCCGACCGCGCACTCGATCTGATGATCGTCATCGGCGGGTACAACAGCAGCAACACCCGGAATCTGGCCCGGATCTCCGGCCGGCGGGTTCCGACCTACCATATCGCCGACGCGGGGGACCTGGTGTCGAGGCGCGAGGTCCGCCACCGCCGCCCGGACGACGGCCGGACGACGGCCCCCGAGACGGAGACGCGGAGCTTCGATTGGCTTCCCGACCTGCCGGTCGTCAACGTCGGTCTGACCGCGGGCGCCTCGACGCCGGACTCGGCCGTCGGTCAGGTCATCGAACGGCTGGGCGCCATCGCCGACGATCCGCCGGGGCAGTAAACGTTCCCCGTTTTTCGAGAGTCTTGGACTGGCAGGACGCCGTCATTCCGCGGGAGGAAGCTCGATGCGTTGGTGGGTCAGTCTTCTGTTCGCCCTCGTGGTGGCAGGTGCGTCGGCACCGCTCGAAGCCGACGCGCAGAGCCGGCGGCCGCATCGCTGGTGGCAGTCGGAGGAGGTGACGGCCCTGCTCGATCTGAGCGGGGAGCAGGCCGCCGAACTCGACCGCATCTATCGACGCTCGCTGCCGAAGATGCACGAGTCCTACCGTCGCCTGAACGCTGAAGAGCGGACGCTGTCGCGGATGATCGCCAACATGCAGGTCGAGGAGATCGACATCACCCGTCAGATCGACCGGGTCGAAGCCGCGCGCAGCGAGCTCAGCAAGACCCGGACCCTGATGGTCTTCCGAATGTACCGCGTGCTGGACCCCACCCAACGCGCGGCGCTCAAGGAATGGATGGACCTGAGGCGGGACGGCGACCGCCCCCGACATTCCCGGAGCCGGTGCGGCTAGGCGTCCGCGCCGTGGCACGGCGCGGAGCCGGGCGCTCCCCGTCCTCGCGCGGGCGTCCGAGCCGGTGCGCGGGGAGGCGCGCCGCGCGGAAGATTCCGGCCGCCCGGCAGGTCTACATGCACGACAACACGCGAACGCCGGACGGCCGGACCGCGGCGTCGTCGCCGTTCGGCGGACCGCGAAGGAGCAGCATCGTCATGTGGAGCGTCCCGTCCCGAGCAATCGCCGCCGTCACCCTCGTGGCGCTCGTGAAGCTCGCGGCCAGCGCCGGAGCCCAGCCTTCACCCGACGGCCGTGTCGACGATCTGATCGCCCAGGCCCGCAACCGGCTGGCCGCGGTGCAGACGCCCGGCGCCGGCCCCCGCGTCGACCTGACCCTGGACGAGGCGGTCGCCCGCGCCCTCGAGCGCAACCTGGACCTGGCCGTCCAACGGCTGAACCCGCAGGTGTTCGATCTCAACCTGGCCCAGCAGCTCGCGGCGTACCGCCCCACGCTCGACACCGGCTTCACCAACACGTCGCGCACCAACCCGTCCCAGACCCAGCTCGACGGCGGCGAATCGGTCATCAGCGACACCGTGGTCCTGAACAGCGGCATCAGCCAGCAGGTCGGCTGGGGCGGCGGCCGCTATCAGGTCAACTTCAACAACAACCGGTCGGCGTCGACCAATTTCTTCACCAGCTTCAACCCCAGCTACCGCTCGAACGTCCAGGCCTCCTACACCCAGCCGCTTCTGCAGGGGTTCAGGATCGACCCCATCCGGCAGCAGATTCAGGTCACCCGCATCAACCGCGACATCGCCGACATCGACCTGCGCCAGACGGTGACGAACACGGTGTCGGCGGTCCGCGACGCGTACTGGGAGCTGGTCTACGCGACGCGGTCGGTGGAGGTGCAGCAGCAGGCCCTGGACCTCGCCGAGGCCCTCGTCCGCGACAACGAGGCCCGGGTCGAGATCGGCACGCTGGCCCCGATCGACGTGGTCCAGGCCCGGTCCGAGGCCGCGGCCCGCCGCCAGACCCTGGCCCAGGCCGAGCAGGCCCTCGTGACGGCCGAGCTCTCTCTGAAGCAACGGATCGTCGACGGCACCGGCGACGAGTACTGGCGGGCGACGCTGAACCCCATCGACCTCCCGACGCTCGTCCCCGCGCCGATCGACCTCGAGGCGGCCATCCGCCGGGCCCTCGACGAACGCACCGACCTCGAGCGGTCCCGCCGCCAGCTCGACATCAACGACGTGAACCTGTCGTCGATGCGCAACCAGCGGCTGCCCGCGGTCGACCTCACCGGCACCTACCAGTTGCAGGGGCAGGGGGGCACGCGTTTCGTGCGGGCGGGCCTCGGCGGCAACGTGCTCACGGAGGTCCCGGGGGGCATCAACGACGCGTTCGACCAGTTGGTCGATCTCGACTATCCGGTGTGGACGGTGCAGCTCAACGTGAGCTACCCGATCGGCCCGAGCGCGGCCGACGCCGCCTACGCGCGGGCGCAGTTGCAGACCCGGCAGGTCGAGGCGCAGCTCCGGCAGCTCGAGCTGCAGGTCGCCACCGAGGTCACCAACGCGGTCCTCCAGATCCGGGCCATCGCCCGGCGCATCGAGGCCGCCACCGCCGCCCGCGAGCTCGCCGAAGAGCAGTTGGCGGCCGAGCAGAGCCGCTTCGACGCGGGGCTGTCGACCAACTTCTTCGTGGTCCAGGCGCAGCGGGACCTCTCGACGGCGCAGGACACCGAGCTCCGGGCCATCCTCGATCAGCAGAAGGCGCTCATCGAGCTGGACCGCGTACAACGCACGTCGCTGTCGCAGGCGGGAATCCAGATCATCCAGTAGCCGCGAGCGGGTCGCCGGACCCGTCGACACGCCCACGCGCAGGCATCGAGGACCGTCTCCCATGAAGAAGCTCGCCATCGTCATCGTGCTGGCCACCCTCGGCATCACCGCGTACGGCTACCTGGGTTTCCGGACGTCGGAGTTCGTCCCCGAGGTCAGCACCGTGGCCCTCGCCCGGGGCGACGTGGTCGACACCGTCGGCGCGACCGGGGCCCTCGAGGCGGTCACCACGGTGCAGGTGGGCAGCCAAGTCTCGGGCATCATCGACGCGCTGTACGCCGACTTCAACTCGATCGTCCGCGAAGGGGAGGTGATCGCGCGCCTGGAGCCTTCGCTCTTCGAGTCCCAGGTCGAGCAGTCGCGCGCCAACCTCGCGCGCTCCGAGGCGGACGTGGCGCGGCTGACCGTCGCCCTCGATGACGCGCGCACCCAGTTGCGCCGCGCCGAGGAGCTGGCCGCCCAGGACCTGATCGCGGCCTCCGAGCTCGAGGCGGCCCAGGTCGCGGTCCGATCCGCCCAGGCCCAGCTTCAGTCGGCGGAGGCCAGCGTCATCCAGTCGCGGGCGTCGTTGAACCAGAGCGAGGTCAACCTCGGCCACACCGTCATCACCGCGCCCATCGACGGCATCGTCATCGCACGGCAGGTCGACGTGGGACAGACCGTGGCCGCGAGCATGTCGGCCCCCGAACTGTTCATCATCGCGGCGGACCTGACCGAGATGCAGGTCATCGCCAACATCGACGAGTCGGACGTCGGCCGCATCCGGCCGGGGCAGCCGGTCACGTTCACCGTCGACGCGTACGCGGCCGAGGAGTTCGAGGGGACCGTCTCGCAGATCCGCCTCGAGCCGGTGGTGCTGCAGCAGGTCGTGACCTACGCCACCGTCATCGACGTCCCCAACAACGACCTCCGGTTGAAGCCGGGCATGACCGCGACCGTCACCCTGGAGATCGCGAGGCGCGAGGACGTGCTCCGCATTCCCAACTCGGCCCTGCGGTTCCGCCCGACGCCCGACATGTTCGCGGTGTTGAACCAGCCGGTGCCGGAGATCCTCCAGCGGGGCGGCGGCGACCGCGCGGGCGGCGGCCCCGGGGGGAGAGGCGGCCCGGACGGGGGACGCGGGGGTCCGGGCGGCTTCGGCGGCGGCCCCGGCGGGAGAGGCGGCCCCGGGGGGCCGGGCGGCTTCGGCGGCCCCGGCGGTGGAGGCGGCGGATTCGCCAACATGTCCGACGCGGAACGGCAGGCGATGCGCGAGCGCATCCAGTCGATGACGCCCGAGCAGCGGGCCGAGTTCTTCGCCGCGCGCCGGGCCCAGGGCGGGGGCGGCCCGGGCGGCTTCGGCGGCGGCCCCGGCGGGAGAGGCGGCCCCGGGGGGCCGAGACGCCCCGCGAACCGGAACGCGGGGCCCGCGATCCCCGCGGTGGAACGCGGCGCCCGGACCATCGACGCGTTGTTCTCGCCGATCGAAGTGGAAGAGACCGCCGGGCGGGTCTGGGTGATGGACGGAGACGAGCTGAGCCCGGTGGAGGTGCGCCTGGGGGTGACCGACGGCACCGCGACGGAGCTGATGGGCGCACGCGGTCCCCGCCCGGCCGCCCCCCCCGCCCCCGACCCCCAGATCGTCGAGCTGCGCCGGCAGGTGGAGCTGATCGAAGACCCGGCGGCGCGCCGCAATCTCGAGCAGATGATCGAACGGCTCGAAGCGGCGCCGGCGGCCCCGGCCGAAGCGCCGGCGCGGGGCGCCGTCCTGGAGGAGGGGATTCAGCTCGTCACCGACGTGAGCACACCCGAGGAGGGCGCGGGTCCGGCGGCCCGGTCATCCTCGCCGCTCATCCCGCAGTTCGGGCGCGGACGCAGACGGTAGGAGGCGGCGCCGTAGAACGCCGCGGACTCGCGGCGGGCCGGTTGGGCGCCAAGCGGCGCCGGAGCCGGTGATCGGCGGGGCCCGGAGGCCGGGCCGTCGGACCGGCGCGGACTCCCCACAGGGTTGGTCGGGCGGCAACCGACACCGTGGGACGGCGGTTGCCAAGCCGGTTCCCCCGGGACGTTTCATGACGACGACCATCGCCGTTCACGATCTCACCAAGGTCTACGACCTGGGCGAGGTCAAGGTCCGCGCCCTCCGCGGCGTGACGACCGAGATCGGCACCGGCGAGTTCGTGGCCGTCATCGGCCCCTCGGGCTCGGGGAAGTCGACGTTCATGCACATCCTCGGCTGCCTGGACCGCCCGACGACGGGCCGGTACATCCTGGACGGGGAGGACGTCTCCACCCTGACGAAGAACACCCTGGCCACCGTCCGCAGCAAGAAGGTCGGCTTCGTCTTCCAGGGCTTCAACCTGCTGCCCCGCACCTCCGCCCTCGACAACGTGGAGCTGCCGCTGCTGTACAACGGCAACGGCCTGCGCGCGCGGGACCGGCACCGGCGGGCCCGCGAGGCCCTCGCCGCGGTGGGGCTGAGCGACCGCGCCCACCACCACCCCAACCAGCTCTCGGGCGGGCAGCAGCAGCGCGTGGCCATCGCCCGCGCCCTCATCAACGAACCCGCCATCCTGCTCGCGGACGAGCCGACCGGCAACCTCGACAGCCGCACCAGCATCGAGGTGATGGACATCTTCCAGCGCCTGAACACCGAGCGCGGCATCACCGTCCTCCTGATCACCCACGAGCAGGACATCGCGGAGTACGGCACGCGCATCATCGCCTTCCGCGACGGCCGGATCGTGACCGACGAGCGGAACCCGGTCCGCCGCCTGGCCGCCGACGAGCTCGCCGCCCTGCCCGACGACGACGACGCGGTCGGGCCCGCCCTCAACATCCTGCGCCGGGCCCAGATGGAACTGGCCGAGGCGGGCGGCGACGACGCGGCGGCGGCCGCCGAACGGGACCGGCCGCCGGCGCCCGCGCCGCCGGAACCCGGCGCCCAGGACGGCGGCGAGCCGCGTTCGACCACCGGGAACCCGCCGCCGAAGGAGTAGCCCCGCATGACCCTGCTGCTGATCTTCCGGACCGCGCTCAAGGCCCTCGGACGCAACAAGATGCGCACCGCCCTGACCATGCTCGGCATGATCATCGGGGTCGCCGCGGTCATCACCATGGTCGCGCTCGGCACGGGGGCGCAGGAGGAGATAGAGACCCAGATCCAGTCCGCCGGCACCAACCTGATCATGGTGCGCGCCGGCAACTGGAGCCGCGGCGGCGTCAGCGGGGGCATGGGGTCGTCGCCCCGGCTCAAGGTCAGGGACATCGCGGCGATCCGCGAGCAGGTCCCCGGGGCCCAGTACCTGAGCGCCACCGTCAACACCCGCGACCAGGTGATCGCGGCGGGCCAGAACTGGTTCACCCGTATCGAGGGCGTCGACGTGGAGTATCCGCTCATCCGGTTCTGGGAGATCGCCGACGGCGAGTTCTTCACGCCGACCGACGTCTCGAGCGCCGCCAAGGTCGCGGTGCTCGGCTCGGTGGTCCGCGACAACCTGTTCGGGGAGGGCGTCGACGCCGTCGGCCAGTTGATCCGCATCCGCAACCAGTCGTTCCGGGTGATCGGGATCATGAAGGCGAAGGGCTCCGGGTCGTTCGGCGAGGACCAGGACGACTCGATCTTCGCGCCCTACACGACGGTTCAGCGCAAGCTGCGGGGACGGGACGGCACGAACATCTCCGGCATCAGCATCTCGGCCCGGTCCGCCGACGAGATTCAGGAGGTCTCGGAGGAGATCGAGGCGGTGCTGCGCGTCGAGCACGAGCTGATTCCCGGCGAGGACAACGACTTCATGGTGCGCACGCAGGACGACATCACCAGCATGCGCACGGGCATGACCCAGACGATGACGATGTTCACGCTGGCCATCGCCGTCGTCTCCCTGATCGTCGGCGGCATCGGCATCATGAACATCATGCTCGTGTCGGTCACCGAGCGCACCCGCGAGATCGGCCTCCGCATGGCCGTCGGGGCCAAGGGCAAGGACGTCCTGTGGCAGTTCCTGGTCGAAGCGATAGCCCTCAGCCTCGTGGGGGGCCTGATCGGCGTCGGCTTCGGCTTCGCGGTGTCGGGGGGGCTGACCGAGTTCCTGCAGTGGCCGGCCCGCGTGCCGCCCGACGCGGTGGTGCTCTCGGTGGGCTTCGCCGCGGTGATCGGCGTCGTGTTCGGCTTCTACCCGGCCTGGAAGGGCGCTCAGCTCGACCCCATCGAGTCGCTGCGGTTCGAGTAGGCGGCGGCGGGTGTCGTGCGACCCCGCCGCGCCCCCCGGAACCCCACGGCGGATCCGGCCGCTCCCGGAACGGAGCGACGAACAGAGCGGCTCGTCTGTAGTGAACGGGTACGGGGCTCGTAGGAACACGCGAGCCGCCCCCGGCGACCGCCGCGGCGGCGGACGGACCGAAGGCGTCGAGGACTCAGGCCCCGTCCGCGCGCAGCATCCCCAGCAGTTGAGACACGCTCTTGCCGGTCACCGGATCCACCAGCTCCGGCGCGATCTCGGTCAGCGGTTCGAGGACGAAGGCCCGCGAGCGGAAACGCGGATGGGGCAGGGTGAGCGCCGGCGACTCGACGGCGAGGTCGCCCACCAGCACCAGATCCAGGTCGAGCGTGCGCGGCGCGCCCGGATACGACCGGACCCGCCCCCGCTCCCCTTCTATCGACAGCAGCCGGGCGAGCAGTTTGGCCGGCGCGTCGCGCGTCCCCCCCACCAGGGCGGCGTTGAGAAAGAGGGGCTCGTCGACCGCATGCTCCGGGCGGGTCTCGATGAAGCGGGAGACGACGACATCAGAGAGCGTCCGCCGCAGCCGGCTCACCGCGAAGGTCAGATGGGACGCTCGATCGCCGACATTGCTCCCGAGCGCCACGGCCGCGCGTCGCTCCGGTGGTGCCATCGGCGCCTCGCCACGCCCTAGCCCGCCCATCGTCGCCTTCGGCTCCGCCGGGCGCCCAACCAACCCCGCTGGGAGTCTGCACCGTTCTACGGCGCAGACTCCTAGCCCGGAAATCGTCGCCGAACGCGACCGCAAGGTCGCGCTGCGGCCTCCGATTGCCGCCCAACCAACCCGCTGGGAGTCCGTACCATTCTACCGGGCAGACTCATAAGGAACCGTCACCGCGCGCTCTGCTTCTCCTTGCAGGTGATGCACACGCGGGTCCAGGGGATGGCCTTCAGCCGCGCCTCGGCCACCGGCTCGCCGCAGTCCCGGCAGACGCCGTAGGTGCCCTGCTCGAGACGCCAAAGGGCCTCCTCGATGGCCTGCAGGATCTTGGCGTCGGTCTGCTTCAGCTTGAGCTGAATGTGGACCTCGTTGTTGCCGGTCGCCTGGTCGGCCAGGTCGCCCTGGCGGCTGCTCGTCCCCTCGGCCGCCTGGATCGGGCCGGCGCCGGCCGTCAGGATGTCGGAGCGCTTGCGCAACAGCGCGTCCCTGTAGCGTGCCATGTCCATCGGGACTCTCCGGTGCCACGTGCCGCCACGCCACCGCGGGACGCTCTCGGGCCCAGCTAGCCCAGCTAGCCCTGAAATCGTCACCTGCGGCTCCGATTGCCGCCCAGCCAACCCGCTGGGAGTCCGCGCCGTTCTATGGTACAAACTCCCAACCAAGCCGCACCCGAGCGACGGCCCGTATCCCACCTGAACGCGTGCGGCGTGCACGGGCAACTAGTGATCATACCAGACGGGCCGGTCCGACCCCCGCCCCCTCCGCCGCCTCCGCCCCCTATTCCGCCCGGAGCGTGGCCAGCGGCTTGCGCCGGAGCACGTCGAGGCTGGCCGCCACCCCCACGCCCCCCACCACCAGCGTCGTCAGGAGCAGGCCCCCGAGGTTGACCAGGGGCGCGGGGTCCCAGTCGATGTCGAGGAGGTGGCGGCTGAGGCCCCAGGTCAGCCCGAGGGCGCCGATCGAGCCCACCGCGCCGGCGAGGCCCCCCAGCGTGCCGTACTCGACGACGAGCATCGTCACGAGGCTGCGGCGGGTCGCGCCGAGGGTCTGGAAGACGGCGGTCTCGTAGCGGCGCTGGTACTTGGTCATCGCGACCGACCCGACCAGAATCAGGACTCCGCTGAAGATCGCGATGCCCCCGACCACCGTGATCGCGAGCGTGACGTAGTCGAGAATGCGCCGGACGGTGGCGATGACCTCCAGCCCGTCGATCACCGACACGTTGGGGAAGCCGGCGACGAGGTCGCGCTGCAGGCGGGCCCGCGCCGCCGTCTCCGGGGGGCCGCGCAGGAACGAGATGAAGCCGTGGGGCGCCCCGTCGAACACGCCGGGGCTGAACAGGAACATGAAGCCGCCGCTGCGCGAGTCGTCCCAGTCGACCGCGCGCACGCTCGTGACCGTCGCCCGCACGTCGCGGCCGAGCACCCGGAACCGCAGCACGTCGCCCATCGCCAGGTCCAGCCGGTCGCGGATGCTCTCCTCCACCGAGACCTCGGGCCGGCCGGGGCCGCCGGGCGCCCAGAACGCGCCCTCGACGACCCGTTCGTTGGCCTCCAGACGATCGCGGTAGGTCACCGTGAACTCGCGGCCGGCGCCCCGGCGCCGCACCGCGCGGGCCGAGTCCAACCGCGTCCGCAGCCCGTCGACCCCGGTCACGCGGGCCCGCAGCACGGGAATCAGGTCGGCGGCGCCGGGGCCGACGCGCTCCGCAAGAAGCTCGCGGACGCCGGCCTGCTGATCCTGCTGGATGTCGATCAGGAACATGTCGGGGCTGTCCTCGCGGATCTCCAGGGCGAACGCGCCCAGCAGGTTGGCCTGCACCGCGTGGATGCCGATGACGAAGAAGCTCCCCAACCCGACCGCGAGGAGGATGACGCGGGTCTGGTTGCCGGGCCGCGCGAGGTTGAGGACGGCGTGACGCACCGCGAACCGGGCGCCCGCGCCCAGGGGCTGAACGAGCCGGACCAGCGTCCGCCCCACGCCGTGGAGCACGACGGCGACGGCCGCGAACCCGCCGCAGACCCACAGGCCGGCCTCCCACGAGGCCGCCTGCCAGCTCGCCAGGGCGACCAGCCCCGCCGCCAGCGCCCCCACCACCGCCCACTGCACCCAGTCGCGCGCCGCCGCGGGGATGAGGTTCCAGCGGATGAGGGCCAGCGGCTTGATGGTCCGCATCTCCAGCAGCGGCCCCAGCGCGAACAGCAGCGAGACGAGGACGCCCACCCCCAGCCCCTGGGCGGCGGCCGAGCCGGTCACGCCGTACGAGAGGTCCTCCACCCCGGCGGCGGCCGCGGCCTGGGCGGTGAGCGACGACGGCAGCGACGCCAGCGCGCCGGCGGCGAGCGCGACCCCGAGGAGCGCGCCCCCCAGCCCCAGCACCGCGACCTGGACGACGTAGACGGCCAGCACCTGCCGGCCCGTCGCCCCCAGGCACTTGAGGACGGCGACGCTGCGCACCCGCTGCTGCACGAACACCCGGGTGACGCTCCACACCCCAATGCCCCCGAGCACGACCACCACGAACCCGATGAGGCTCAGGTAGTCCTCGGCCCGCGACAGGTTGCGGGCAATCCGGTCCTCGGTGTTGCGGTACGACCGCACGCGCACGAACTCGTCGCGCAACGGCCCGCGCAACGAGGCCGCCAGCGGGTCGACGCGGGGCTCGGGGACCCTGACCAGGATCTGCCGCTCGGCCCGCGTGCCAAGGGTGAGCAACCCCGTCTCCAACAGGTCGTCGTAGTCGATGAACACCCGCGGGCCGAAGCTGAACGCGCCGATGCCGCCGCCCGGCTCGCGGAGGATGGCGCCGCGGATCTCGAAGCTGCGCTCGCCGATGAGGATGTCGTCGCCGACCGCGACGTCGAGCTGGGTCAGCAGCTCCGGCCGGACCAGCGCCCCCCCGCCGGCGAGCAGGCGGTGGTCGTAGGGCCGGCCGTCCTCGAGGACGAAGCGCCCGTAGAACGGGAACGCGGCCTCGACGCCCCGCAGCTCGACCACCCGGGCCGCGACCTTCGACTCGTCGGCCGGCCGCGCCATCGTGGGCGTCTCGATCGAGCGGGTCCGGCTCAGGTCGGGCTCGGCGCCGAGGATGCCGTCGATCGTGGCCAGGGCCGCCTCGGACCACGGCTGCTCCGATTCGATCTCCAGGTCGGCCGCGAGCAGGGCCCGCGTCTCCCCCGCCATCGCCACCCCGACCTGCTGGATGACCGACCGCAACGCCACGATCGCCCCGACCCCGACGGCCACGCAGACGAAGAAGAACGCGAGCCGCCGCCACGACGCGCGCAGCTCGCGGCCGACCATGCGGAGCACGAACGTCACGCGGGCACCTCCTCGGCGCGCATCGGCGACACCCGCTCGGTGCGGCCGTCGCGCATCCGCAGGGTGACGTCGGTGCCCGACGCCAGCTCGCCGTCGTGGGTCACGAGCACGATGGTCGTGCCCCGCGACCGGTTGACGCGGTGGAGCAACTCGACGATGTGCCGTCCGTTGGCGCTGTCCAGGTTCCCCGTGGGCTCGTCCGCGAGGAGGATGGGAGGCTCGTTGGCGAGAGCCCGCGCGATCGCGACCCGCTGCTGCTCGCCGCCCGAAAGCTGCGCGGGATAGTGCCCGGCCCGGTCGTCGAGCCCCACCTCGGACAGCAGCGCCGCCGCCCGGTCCGCCGCCCGCGCGGCGCCGGCGATCTCGAGCGGCACGAGCACGTTCTCGAACGCGGTCAGCGACGGCACGAGATGGAAGAACTGGAACACGATGCCGATCTTGCGGCCCCGCAGCCGGGCCAGCGCGTCCTCGTCGAGGCCGGAGATCTCGACCCCGTCGATGACGATCTCGCCGGTCGTCGGCGCGTCGAGGCCCGCGATGAGGCCGAGCAGGGTGGACTTCCCGCTGCCGGACGGGCCGACGATCGAGACGTACTGCCCGGAGGACACCGTCAGGTCGAGGGGTTGGACGATGGTCAGCGGCGCGTTCCCGCTGACGACGGTCTTGGAGACGTTGCGGAGCTCGATCATGCGTTCACTCGTCGACGGACGACGCGGGGGCCGGCCGGCGCCGGAAGCGGTCCCGCGGACGATGGGGGATGGGCCGTCGACCCGCCCGGCACGCGCCGGGCGCCGGATGCGGCCCGCCGGGGAATCCAGCCCGGAAATCGTCGCCGAACGCGACCGCAAGGTCGCGCTGCGGCCTCCGATTGCCGCACAACCAACCCTGCCGGGGATCATGGCGTAAGGGCGGGCAGCAACGGCTCGATCGCGTCCCGGACGCGCGCGGCCACGATCGCCGCGCCGGCCGCGTTCGGGTGAATCCCGTCCGCCTGGTTGAGGGCCGGATCCGCCGCCACCCCGTCGAGCAGGAACGGCAGGAACGCCACGTCGTGCTCGCGGACGAGGTCTCCGAACACGGCCCGGAACTCGGCGGTGTAGGCCGCCCCGAAGTTCGGGGGCGCCTCCATGCCCGCGAGCAGGACCCGGATGCCGCGCTCCTCCGCCAGGGACAGAATCTGCGAGAGATTGCGCTTCAGTTGGTCGGCGGGCAGCCCCCGGAGCCCGTCGTTGCCGCCCAGGGCCACAATCAGGATGCGCACGTCGCCGTCGAGCGCCCACTCGGCGCGGGCGAGGCCGGCCGCGCTGGTATCGCCGGACACGCCCGCGTTCACCACCGTGACCTCGTAGCCGTCCGCGCGCAGCGCCCTCTCGAGGCGCGCCGGGTACGCCTCGTCGGCGTCGAGCCCCAGCCCCGCCGTCAGGCTGTCGCCCAGGGCCACCAGCAGCGGGCCGGGCCGCGCGTCCGCGGCGACGCCGGCCGGAGCCGACGAACGGCCCGCGGGCGGCGGCGACGCCGCCGGCTCGGCCCCGTCCCCGGGGGCGCCGCCGCAGCCGGCGGGCACGAACGCCGACAGGACGACCAACAGGCGCCGGAATCGGCGCGGCACGCTAAACGGCATCGACCTAATGTTATTACGCAACCGCGCCGGCGGCCGTTTCCCGGCCCGCGCATTCGGACGCGGATCGCCGCTACGGCGTCCTGGCCGAGGTTCCAGTCGTCCGGCAGCCGCGCCTCCGGCGCGCATCCCGGCGGGGCGCCGCTCCGGCGCCCCCGACGGCCGCGCCTCTGGCTGAAGGCAGCCCGGCGAGTCAACGGCCTGTCGAGGGTCGGCGACGGCGGGGGACCCGCGGGCGGAACAGCGTCCGTGCGACGACCGAGCCGGTACCAAGCGGTCACGCCGTCAGCCCTGCCACGCGCGGGCACCGTTGCCGTGGCGCCGCCCCCCGCTCCCGGCTCCCGGCCCGCCGACCGGCGGTAGCCGGGCGGACCACGCGCGCCAGTACAGAAGGACGTTGATCAGCAGCAGCCCGGCGCCGAGGGCGATCTGCATGCCGCGCGTGAGCCCGGCCGGGTAGATCAGCGCGGTGACGTAGTGGTCGATGAAGTCGCCCCCGTAGCCCGCCGCCCCCGCCCGCCGCCGCAGCCAGACCTCGAGCGGGGTGAGCGGGCAGAGGGCCCCGGACCACTCGATGCCGACGCCCCACGCGACCGCCGGCAGGTGCAACCAGGCGATGCGCGGGAAGCGGCGCAGCAGCAGGGCGCCGGCCGCCGCGAACAGGATGAACGCGGCGTGGGCCAGCAGGACGAGGTCGGCGAGCGCGGCGTACATGGCGTCATCCCCGGCGCGGGAACGCCCAGCCCGCCGTTGTGCGGTCCGACCGCGCGTGTAGAATAGGCCGGTTCCCGTTCGATCCGTCCGTCCGCCTGCGAGGTGTCCTGCTGATGAACGCCACCCTTCTCTCCATCGTCGGCCTCGGGATGATCTTCATCGGCTACCGCTTCTACTCGAGCTTCATCGCCGAGAAGATCTACCGGCTCGACCCGGACTTCGAGACGCCCGCCCACTCGATGCGGGACGACGTGGACTACATCCCGACCAACCGGATCGTCCTGTGGGGCCACCACTTTACCGCGGTGGCCGGCGCCGCCCCGATCATCGGGCCGGGCATCGCGGTCATCTGGGGCTGGCTGCCCGCCTTCCTTTGGGTCATCTTCGGCACCATGTTCTTCGCCGGCGTCCACGACTTCGGGGCGGTGTGGGCGAGCGTCCGGAACAAGGCGAAGTCGGTCGGGGCCCTGTCCGGCGACGTGGTGAGCCCCCGCGCCCGCACCCTGTTCATGATCGTCGTCTTCTTCCTCCTCATGATGGTCAACGCGGTGTTCGCGGTCGCCATCTCGAACGAGTTCCAGGCGACCCCGAGCAGCGTGATTCCGGCGTGGACCGCGGTCTTCGTCGCCGTCGGCATCGGCATCCTGATCTACCGCATGGGGGTGCCGATCCTCTGGCCCACGGTGGTCGGCACGGTCATCCTCTACGCCGTCATCTACCTGGGCGAGCAGTTCCCCATCGAGTTGACGGCGGGCTTGGTACCGGTGGGCGCGCAGTGGATTCTCATCCTGTTCCTGTACGCCGGCATCGCGTCCCTGCTCCCGGTGTGGCTCCTGCTGCAGCCGCGCGACTACATCAACGGCATCCAGCTCTTCGTGGGGCTCGGGCTGCTCTACGGCGCGGTGCTCATCGCGAGCCCCACCATCGTCGCGCCGGCCATCAATCCCAACGTGCCGGCGTCGGCCCCGCCCCTCTTCCCCCTGCTGTTCGTCACCATCGCGTGCGGGGCGATTTCGGGCTTCCACGGGCTCGTCGGCTCGGGCACGACGTCGAAGCAGCTCGACAAGGAGACCGACGCCCGCTTCGTGGGGTACCTCGGCTCCTCCGGGGAGGGGTCCCTCGCTCTGGTGGCGATCATCGCGGCGACGGCCGGGTTCGCGAGCCTCGGCGACTGGGAGGCCATGTACAGCGAGTTCGGCAACGGCGGCATGACCGCGTTCGTGCAGGGCGGCGCGCGCATCGTGTCGGCCGGCGTCGGCATCTCGACGGAGTTCGCGGCGACCCTGCTCGCGGTCATGGCGGTCCTCTTCGCCGGCACCACCATGGACGCCGGGGTGCGGCTGCAACGCTACATCGTGCAGGAGTGGGGCACCATCTACAACATCCCGATCCTGCAGAACGGCTACGTGGCCACGGTCGCGGCGGTGACCGCGTGCCTGCTGCTGGCGTTCGGGGCCGGCGGCCCCAGCGGCGAAGGCGGCATGCTGATCTGGCCGCTGTTCGGCACCACCAACCAGCTTCTGGCCGGACTCACCCTGCTCATCATCAGCGTGATCCTCGTGAAGCTCGGACGGCCCGTCGTCTACACGCTGGTGCCGATGATCTTCATCACGACGATGGCCCTCGCCGCCGCGATCTACCAACTCGGCAACCTGTACGGCGAGGGCGGCATCCTCTACCCGCTGCTGTGGATCGACGTCGCGATCGTGCTGCTGGCCATCTTCACCATGCTGGAGGCGGGCTCGGCGTTCCTGCGGGAGAAGCGG
>CAXXTG010000070.1:0-12606 GCA_963666855.2 Vicinamibacterales bacterium | reverse complement strand
ACCCGGCCCTCGTTGTGGCAGCTTACGCAATACCGGTCCAGGAGGCCGCGGACCGATTGCGGCGAGGCCGGAGGCGGCTGAGCGGCCGGGGCCGCCAGGACTTGGCCGGACGAGCGGCCGGAAGCCCAACCCCCCGCCGTCGCCACGGCAACCGCCACGGCTGCCACCATGGCCGGCACGGATCCGGGCCGCAGTATCTTCATGGTCACCCTCGCGGGCCCGCCGTACCGAGCCAAGCCCGGAACGCCGCGCCGCCGACCGCCCCCACATCAGGCCGGGGCCGCAGCCTCACAGCCGCAGCCCCGGTCCGACCCGACACGATGAACCCCATCGCCGGCGGTCAGGGCATGGCCCTGCGCGTCACTGCCCTTCCGTGGTCGGCATGGACGCCGGCGCCGGGAACGGATACCCCGGCGGCCCGTACGTGTAGTAGGCCCCCAGGTCGTCGATGGCGTCCATGTCGGGATAGAGCACCCCGAACGCCGGCGCCTCGCGGCTGCCCCGCGGCGAGTACCAGACCGCTCCGTCGCGGGTGATCTGGATCTTCGGCGAGTCGGCGTGCCGCTGCGGCTTCGGATAGAACGTGAACTCCTCCGTCCGCGGGTCGAACTTCCACAGCGTGGCGCCGTAGTCGCCGTCGGTCCGCTGGCCCACGTCGGGGGCCCAGATGTTGTCCCACGGGTCGGCCGCGACGTCGTAGGGCTCGGCGTTCTGCTGCGGGATCGTGAACTCGGTCATCTTGCCCGTCGACTGGTCGAGCTTGACCAGCTTGCCGGCCCGCTTGCCGGCCGAGTAGATGCCCCACCAGATGTTGTTCTGCGAGTCGACGTTCAGCCGCCGCGTGTGCCCCGGGTAGGTGGGCGCGGTGAACTCGGTCCACGAGTTGTTCGACGTGTCGAACTTCACGATCTTGCCGCCGCTCCAGAGGGCGATCCAGATGTTGTCGTTGTGGTCGGCGATGACGCCGTAGGGGATGGCGTGCGGGGTCGGAATGCGGAACACCGACACCTCGCCGGTGGCCCGGTCCCACTTGCTGAGGGCCCCGCCCATGATCCACCCGACGTAGATGTTGCCCTTCGAGTCCATGGCCAGCGACTGCATGAACTTCGTGGGGTTGCGGACCACGTCGTCGGGGTCCATCGGAATCTGGTGCTCGAACTCCTCGGTCTCGGGGTTGAAGCCCAGCAGCCGCTTCTCCGCCGCCCCGGTGCGGCCCCGGTGCTCGGGCAGCCAGATCAGCCCGGAGGGGTCGATGAGGATTTCGTGGTTGCCGTTCCGGGGCTCGGGATACAGGTACTCCCACTGCTCGCCGGTGCGCGGGTCGAGCTTGACGAGCCGGTGGGGCACGCCGCGGTCGACCAGCCAGACGTTGCCGTCGGCGTCGAAGCGCGGGTCCTGGCCGTAGCGGGCGACCCGGTCGCGGGCCCACGGCTCGGCGTTGACGCCCTCGCCGGGGCCGTCCTTGGCGAGGTAGTACTCGATGTACATCGCCTTGCCGAGGGCCTCCTCGTCGACCGGCGTCTGCTGCTCGATGGCCACGCGCCGCCGCTTGCTGTCGGGCCCGAAGTTCTTCACGACGTACGCCAGCAGGTCGTCGCGGTCCTGCCGGCCGAAGCGGAACATCGACGCCCGGAACGCCAGCAGCCCCTGGCCGTAGCGCGTGGGGTCCTGCTCGCCGAGGGTGCTGCCGACCATGTGGTCGATCCAGGTCATCCACTGCCGCTCGGTGCCGGGGCGCGTCGGGAAGAAGTTCTCGCCGTGGCACGCCATGCACACCTGCTCGGCCACCTCCTTGCCCCGCCCCGGCGGGTAGATCTCGTCGTAGCTCGCGTACTCGAACGTCCCCGACCGGCCGCTCTCCATCGCGGTCCGACCGGCGGGGATGACGAGCGGGGGCGCGTCGCCCGAGAGCGGACCCAGGGTCAGGTCGACCTCGGCCGCGTCGCCGGCGCCCACGGTGATGGTCTGCACGTCCGACTCGAGGCGCTTCGTGCTCGCGCTCACCTCGTACGTGCCGGGGAAGAGGGCGACGGCCCGGTAGCGGCCGCCGTTGGTGTAGACCTGGTACACCATGTCGCGGTCGAGGTTGCGGGCGTAGACCTGCGCCGCCGTGAACGGCTCCGAGGCGGTCACCGTGCCCGACAGCGTCGCCGTTCCCGGCACTTCGGCCCGCAGGCCGGTCGCGGTCAGGGCGAGGAACACCGCGCACAACGCCGCGGCAAACAGCCGGGCGCGCCGAGGGCTCGCGCCACGCTTCTTCGAAAGCACCATCGTCTGCTCCTTATGGACGATCGACCTGATCGTATCCGTCAAGAATGCGCCCCGCGGCGGGACAAGTCAAGTCTCGGCGACGTTCGGAAGGATGCGCGACAGAATCGCGGGACGACCGTCGGGTGCGGTCGGCGAAGGCGGCCGCCGGGCGGGGCGGGCCAACCCGGACCGAGCGGGTAGAATCGGCGGCATGCCCGCTTCCCCCGACCGGCCGGACGCCGCCCCCGTCGCCGAGAGCGCGCGCATCGACGCCATCGACGTGCTGCGCGGCTTCGCCCTGCTCGGCATCCTCGTCATGAACATCCAGTCGTTCGCGATGCCCCAGGCGGCGTACTTCAACCCCACCGCCTACGGCGACCTCGAGGGCGCGAACCTCTACGTCTGGCTGGCCGGCCGGATGCTCGCCGACCAGAAGTTCATGACCATCTTCTCGATGCTCTTCGGGGCCGGCATCGTCCTCATGGCGGGGCGGGCGGAGGCGCGCGGCGGCGCCGGCCGCACGCACTACCGGCGCATGGGCTGGCTGCTCGTCATCGGGCTGCTCCACGCCCACCTGCTCTGGCACGGCGACATCCTGTTCACCTACGCGGTGTGCGGCATGGCCGTCTACCCGCTGCGCCGCCTGTCCCCTGGGCGGCTGCTGGCCCTCGGGACGGCCCTGATCGCGGTCGGCTCGGCGGTGAACCTCGCGTTCGGGCTGTCGCTGCCGTACTGGCCGGACGACGCGCGGGCGGCGTTCGAGGCCGAGGCGTGGCGGCCGGCGCCGGCGGTGATCGAAGCCGAGCTCGCGGCCTTCCGCGGGGGCTGGCTCGAGCAGCAGCCCGTGCGCTCCGTCACCGCCGTCGGGTTCCAGACGTTCATCCTGCTCATGTGGGGCTTCTGGCGCGCCGGCGGGCTGATGCTCGTCGGGATGGCCCTGTTCAAGGGCGGCGTCTTCAGCGGGCGGCGTTCGCCGCGCTTCTACGCGGGGCTGGCCGCGGCGGCGGTCGCGGTGGGCCTGCCCCTGCAGGCGTACGGCCTCTCCCTCGACTTCGCGGGCGGGTGGGCCGTGTGGTCGTTCTTCATCGGCCTGCAGTTCAACTACTGGCCGAGCATCGCGGTCAGCCTGGGCTGGGTCGGGCTCGTCATGCTCGCCTGCCGCGCGCCGGCGCTCCACCGCCTCACGCGTCCGTTCGCCGCCGTCGGGCAGACCGCTCTGACCAACTACCTGCTGCAGACGGTGCTGTGCACCCTGATCTTCTACGGCCACGGGCTCGGCTGGTTCGGCTCGGTCGACCGCGTGGGGCAGATCGGCGTGGTGGCCGCCGTCTGGGCCCTGCAGCTCGCCGCCTCGCCGCTGTGGCTGCGCCGGTTCCGCTTCGGGCCGGTTGAGTGGGCCTGGCGGTCGCTCACCTACGGCGCGCGCCAGCCCCTGCGGCGGGCGCCGGCGGCGGTCGCCTGAAGGACACGCCCCACGGCCGGCCGCGGGTCCCCCCCCGCGGGGCGGCGCAGGGAGCGGGAAGCGCACCCGGGGCCGCTCCCCCGACGGGGCCGCTCCCGGATCGTGCGCCCCCGCGCACGATGGCCTTCCCCCGGAACCGGACGCAAACGGGCTATAATCGCCAGTAACGCGGCGCGCGGGCGATAACGGCAGCCGGGGCGCCTCGGCGAGGAACAGCGATGGCGGTCCCGGAAACCGGCGGTCCCACCCCGGCCAGATTCCATGATCTAGACGCGTTGCGCGGCACCTTGTCGGACGCGTCGTGCCGGCGCGCGCCGGCGGGACGGCTCGACGGGTTCCGACGGGTGAAAGTGACTTGCACGGTTGTGGACAACCACGGGAGGCAAGCATGACTCGAAACAACAGGGGCGGGATCATCCTGCTCGTGTCGTTGTTGTCGGTGATCCCGGCGGCGGCCCAGGACGGCGAGATCGCGGGCCGCGTCACCGACGAGACGGGGGCCGTGCTGCCTGGCGCGACGGTCACCCTGAGCGGTCCCGGCGAGGCGCGCGCGGCGCAGTCCGACGGCAACGGCGAGTACGTCTTCCCGGCCCTGGCCGCCGGCGCCTACTCCGTGACGGCCGAGCTGTCCGGCTTCTCGGACGAGACCCTGGAGGGCATCGCCGTCGCGGACGGGCCGGTCGAAGCGCCGCCGCTGGTGCTCGCCATCGCGAACTTCGGCGACACGGTGGTCGTCACCGCCTCGCGCACCGAGGTCCGGGTGGTGGACGCCCCGGTCACCACGTCGGTCGTGCCCGCCGCGACCCTGGAGACCACGGCCAGCACCAACGTCGGCGAGGCCCTGCGCTCGGTGCCGGGCGTCAACGTCATCCAGCTCTCGGCTCGGGACGTGCAGGTGACGAGCCGGCAGTCCACCGGCCCCATCGCCAACTCGCAGCTCGTGCTGATGGACGGCCGCAGCATCTACCTCGACTTCTTCGGCCTCGTGCTGTGGGACACGCTGCCCGCCAACCAGGGCGACATCGAGCAGATCGAGGTCGTCCGCGGGCCGGCGTCGGCCACCTGGGGCGCGAACGCGATGACCGGCGCCGTCAACATCATCACCCGGCCGCCGCGCGACTCGGTGGGCACGACGGTGAGCATGAGCGGCGGCTGGATCGACCGCGAGGCGGGGTCGACCGTCGGGCAGGGGGCGGGGACGATGTTCGGGGCCAACGCGACGGTCACCCGGGCCCCGAGCGACACCCTCGCCTACCGCATCAGCGCCGGCTACTTCCAGTCCGACGCGTTCCCCCGCCCCGTCGGGCAGGTGCCGGTCGTCGAGGACCCGCGGGTCCCGGGCCGGATGGTGGGCGGCGCGACGTATCCGCTCGACGGGGCCGGGCCCTTCGGCGCCGCGTTCGCGAACCGGGGCACGAGCCAGCCGAAGTTCGACGTGCGGGTCGACCAGGAGGTCGCGAACGGCGGGCAGTTCTCGTACTCGGGCGGGGTCGCCGGCACCGAGGGCCTCTCGCACAGCGGGGTCGGGCCGTTCGACATCCAGCGCGGGTCGTACGTGGGCTACGGCAAGGTGGGCTACACGCGGGGCGACTTCCGGTTCCAGGCCTTCACCAACATCCTGAACGGCGACGCGCCGAACCTCCTGCTCGCGGACCCCACCACCGGCCAGCCCGTGCAGCTAGGCTTCAAGGGCAACACGTTCGACGTCGAGATCGGCAACTCGTCGTTCCTCGGCGACCGGAACCTGCTGACGTACGGCGGCAACGTGCGCCGGAACACCTTCGACATCACCATCGCCCCCGACGCGCCCGACCGCCTCGAGTTCGGCGCCTACCTGCAGGACGAGATCTTCTTCGACCGCTTCCGCCTCGTCCTCGGGGGGCGGGTCGACAAGTTCGGCAGCGTGTCGACACCGGCCTTCTCCCCGCGCCTGTCGCTGATGTTCAAGCCCGGCGTCGACCACTCGGTGACCGTCTCCTACAACCGGGCGTTCCGGTCGCCGTCGATCATCAACAACTTCATCGACATGAACGTCGTCTTCCCCGTCGACCTGAGCGGGCTCGCGGCGTTCAGGCCCCTGCTGCCGCTGCTGCTGCCGCCCGGCCTGCCGCCGGCGGTGGCCCAGGGGGCGCTGCAGCAGCTCGAGCAGCAGCTCGACCAGACCACGTCCCAGCCGTTCCCGCTGGTGACGCGGGCGGTCGGCAGCGACCTGCCGCTCGGCTCGACGCCGCGCTCCGACCTCACCGAGGAGTCGCTGACCGCGTACGAGCTGAGCTACACGGGGACCTTCGGCGGCACGACGGCGGGCGCCGCCGTCTACCTGAACCGGCGCGACACGCCCATCGCCTTCACCGAGGTGCCGGGGAGCGTCGACCCCTACACGGCGGAGAACCCGCCGCCGGGATGGGTGCTCCCGCCGCAGGTCCTGACGTTCATGGCGTCGGCCGCCGGCATCCACCTGCCGCGCACGGCGTTCACCTACTCGAACCTGGGCCCGACGCGGCAGGTGGGGGCCGAGCTGTGGTTCGACCAGCGCATCTCGCGCTCGACCTCGGCCTGGTTCAACTACTCGTGGCAGGCCGAGCCCGAGATTCTCGACTCGGACGACCCGCTTCTGCCCCGGTTCCTGCCCGAAGAGCTGACCCTGCCCCCGACCCACCGGGTGAACATCGGGGCGTCGCTGAACGGCACGCGCTTCCTCGGGAACGCCTCGATCAGCATGGCCACCTCCGCGTTCTGGTCGGACGTGCTCACGCCGGCGTTCCACGGCTACACGGACGGCTACACGATGGTCAACGGCAGCTTCGGCGTGCGGTGGAACAACGGCGCCGTCACGACCCTGCTGAAGGTGACGAACCTCTTCAACCAGGACATCCAGCAGCACATCTTCGGCGACATCCTGCGGCGGACGGTGGTCGGCGAGGTGCGGTTCAGCCTGTAGCGGGGCGGCGCGCCCCCGGACGGGGCCGGACCGCGGCGCCCCCGGGGCTGCTAAGATGGAAGCAGCGCGGCCGCCGACGCCGGGCCGATACCGGCGCGCCTCCCGACGGGGGAGGCGTGGGAGGCGGCGCGCGCGACGAACGGAGGTGAACCATGCAGGGATCGACCCGCGTGATCGAAGCGCTGAACCGCGCGCTGACCATCGAGTTGACGGCGATAAACCAGTACTTCTGCCAGGCCAAGATGTGCGCGAACTGGGGATTCCACCATCTCGCGAAGAAGCACCACGACGAGTCGATCGGCGAGATGAAGCACGCCGAGCAGCTCATCGACCGCATCCTGTTCCTCGAGGGCACGCCCGAGATCGCCCGGTACGACGTCATCCGCGTCGGCACCGACGTCAAGGAGCAGCTCGAGAACGACCTGGAGCTGGAGCTGAAGGGGGTCAAGCACTACAACGAGGCCGTCGCCCTGTGCATGCAGCTCGGGGACAACGGCACCCGCGAGATCCTCGAGCCGATTCTCGCCGAGTCGGAGGAGCACGTCGACTGGGCCGAGACGCAGCTCTACCGCATCGAAAAGGTCGGCATCGAGAACTACCTGAGCGAGCAGATGGGCGGCCACGACCGGTAGGCGCCCGTGGCGGCCTCGGCGTTCGCGACCGACGCGGACAGTCGCTCCAGACGCACCCCCGACCGCGATGCGGGAACATGCCGCGGCGTTTCTTCAAGCCAACGGGGTCGCGGGGCCTCGGATCGGCCGAGAGGGCGGCGTACGGAATCAGGCGGGAGGGCCGGCGTAACTCTCGGCGGCCGGCTCGGGCAGGGGCGGGGCCGGGCTCGACCAGCGCGTCAGGCAGCCCTCGAGCTGGTGGTGGCAGGCGGTGCAACCGGTGCCGGCCTCCGTCGCGCGGATGAGTTCGCAGACGGTCTGGACGCCGGACCTCTCGACCGCCTCGCGCAACTGGCGCTCGGTGACCTGCAGGCACACGCAGACGATGCGATCCGGTTCCGCCCTCTCCATGAGCGGGCCTATCATAGCATGCCTGAGAATGAGACGCGATCTCAATCGGGCGCCGCGGATGCCCGTCCGCGCGGGTCGCCCCACCCCGACGACGAGTAGACGCCGGCCTGCGCCGCCGCCCCCGCCTCGCGGGGGCCGCCGCCCGCGGAACGGACGGGCCTACGGCACGAGCCGGCGGATAACCCCGTCGTGCTTGTTGAGCAGGAAGAGCCGGCCCTCGGGGCCGGCGTCGATGCGCACGTCGGCGCGGGTCGTCGGCGTCCTCCCCTGCTCGACGTTCTTCTCCCGAATCAGCTCCAGGAAGGTGCGGGCCTCGCCCTCGTGCTCGAACAGCACGCGGCGAATCGGGTCCTGGCCGCCCTCGGGCAGCGCGTCGGCGTCGAGGTAGAAGACCTCGCCGTTGGGGCCGTCGCCGAAGAGCAGCAGGTTCTCGAGCTGCGGGATGGCGTCGTCGCGGTAGACGACGAGCCCGGTGGCGTGCGAGCGCGGCCCCAGCAGGGGGTCGAGCTGGCCGTACTCGACGACGGGCCAGGCCAGGCCGGGCTCGCCGCGCGGGTCGACCAGGCTCACCGCGCGGCGGCTGATGAACCGGAAGCTCCCCTCCCAGTCGTTCCAGCCGAGGTTCGCGCCCGGCCACACCGGGCTGATCTCTTCGACGATGTTCTGCCCGATGTCGGCGAGGAACAGGTTGCCGTTCCGCGCGTCCCAGGCGAGGCGCTGCGGGTTCCGCACCCCGTAGGCGTAGATCTCGCCGAGGGCGGCAGCGTCGTCGCCCGCGAACGGGTTGTCGGGGGGGATGCCGTAGCGGCCGTTGGCGCTGTTCGAGCCGAGGGGGTCGATGCGCAGGACCTTGCCGAAGATCGATCCGAGGTCCTGCGAGAGGTCGAGCGGGTCGCCGCCGCTGCCGCCGTCCGCCGACCCGACGTAGAGCAGGCCGAAGTCGGGGTCGCCCGGCCCCGCGAGGGGGTTGAACGCGAGCTGGCCCCCGTTGTGGTTGCCGAACGGCTGCTCGACGCGCATCAGCTCGCGCGGCGGGCCGCCGTCGTAGACCGGGGCGGCGGCGTCCGCGGCCGTCCACTCGAGCAGGATCGTGTCGTGAGCGTCGCCGCCGCCGCCAGGCACAAAGTCGGCGCGCGGCGCGGTGTTGCTCGAGTCGGTCCAGGCGTACAGCTTGCCGTACCCCGGCGCGCCCTCCTCGCCGAACTGGGGGTGGAGGGCGAAGCTCTGGAACCCGCGCTCGCGCCCCGACGCGTGGATGTCGACCGCCCAGCGCGGGTCGGTGAGGTCGAGATAGCGCGTGACCGTCCCGCCGTCGTAGCCGACGGTGTAGACGACGCCCCACATGTCGCTGACGAACAGCCGGCCGGTCCCCGGCTCGTCGACGAGCCGCATCATGCGCGCCGGCTCGCCGCGGAAGTCCGGCAGCGCGGCGAACTCGACGGCGCCGACGGTGATCACGCCCTCGGTCGCCTCGATGGGCGCCGGGAACGGATCGTTGCTCGTCTGCGCGCCCGCGGCCGAGGCGGCCAGCAGCACCGCCCCGGCCGCGGGGCCGAGTCGCTCCCTCGCGAACGTCATGGCCCGCCTCCCCTCAGTGGCCCCGGCAGGCGTCTTCACCGCCGCCGAGACTCTTGCGGAACGAGCACTATGATACCGCCGCGACGAACCAAGATCACCGCGCGGCCGCGGTTTCCCCGGCCAGCACAGGCGCCGCAGCCGAATTCAGCTTGTCGATGTACGTCTGCACGAACCGATTCAGCCGCGGCAGATCCAACGCACGGCTCGCCTGCCGGTTCGTGACCGCGCACGCGCGGACGTTGGCCCGGTCGAACGTGCGGTCCTGAGTCAGATACGGCAGATACGGCCGGAGCGTCCGGGTGACGAGCGCGCCCAGACGGTCGCCGCGGGGCGGCCGCTTCACGCTGCACTCCAACGGCACCCCCGTCACCGGCGAGACGTTGGCGAGTATCTCGCCCACCAGCAGTGGCCGCTCGCTGGTCAGATGGAAGGTCCGCTCCAGGCTCTCCGCGCCGCGCTCGATGATGTCGAGCATCTCCGCCACGACCAGATCGATCGGGATCAGGTCGAGGGCGGCTTCGGGGTTCGACCTCAGCCGGACCGGGGCGGTGGGCCGGAACAGTTGCCGGAACTGCCGCAACATCTGGACGATCTTGTACAGTCCTGTGTCCGACGACGACCGGTAGGTCGTCGAGTGGCCGATGACGATGCTGGGGCGGAAGACGCGGCTTCCCACCCCCTGCGCCCGTGCGCGCCGCCAGGTGAGGTGCTCGGCCGCCCACTTGCTCTCTTCGTACGGGTTGTTGAAACCGGGCGGCGTCGTGATCTCCTGCTCGCGGACCACACCCTCCCGCGTCCCCGCCACGTACGCCGTGCTCACGTGGTTCATCGACGTGACGGGTCCGAAGGCCGCCAGCGCGTCCCACAGCGCACCGGTGCCGCCGACGTTGGTCGCGATCACCCGCTCCCGATCTTCGCGCTGAAACGACAGGCTCGCCGCGCAGTGCACGACGTGCACCGGCCGGCCGGCCTGCATCCACGCCGCGAAGCCGCGGTTCCGGGCGAACGCCGCGTCGCGCAGGTCCCCGCCCAGGACGGTGACCCGGCGCGGCAGATCCTCGCCGGCGCCCGGCGCCCCCGCGTCGTCCAAGGCGGTCGCGACCGCGCCGCGCACGCGGGCGGCCGGATCCGGCCCGCGGACGAGACAGCAGGCCCGCGCGCCGGGATACCGCCGCAACCACTCCACCAGCGTGTGCGACCCGAGGAAACCCGTCGCGCCGGTCAGCAACAGATCCCCGGGGGCCGAGCGATGTTCCATCGTCTGCATGATGTGCCACTCACCCCTTCCCGTCTTCGGTTGGCGGGTCGGGGCCAAAAGTCTCCAAGTTGGGTCAAGTCAGGAGCACGGCGCCGATAAACACGCGGCCGGCGTTCCGGCCCAAGCTGCCGTACCACCAGCGCTGGCCGCGTCACTGCTCATGCCTTCTCCATAAGCACGAACCGTGCCACTTCCAACACCTGACCTTAACCATTTATTTATCAACGATTTCGCCGAGATTCACCGGTGGAGCCGAACGCCGCCGAACGTTGCAGAATGCAGCGTGGGCACAGCGGTCGTCCGCTCGGGTCCTGGGGTACGCATGATGGCACCCTCACCCGGCTGTTCCGCAGGCGGTCCCTCGACGACGACGTCCGCGAGGAGATCGAGTCGCACATCGCGATGCAGGCCGACCTCTACCGCCGGTCCGGCATGCCGGCCGACGAGGCGCTACGCGCCGCCCGCCGCCAGTTCGGCAACGTGACGGCGATACGCGAACGCCTCACGACTTCTACGGCTTCGGCTGGGTCGAGACGTTCGTCCGTGATCCCGCCACCGCCTGTGTCCAATCGGCGCGCCCGCCGCGCCTTGCCGCGCTTGGGCGCTTGGTCCGCCGGTGCCCTCCAGCGTCGGGCTGGCGCCCGCCGGGAGCCGTGCAACGCGGGGCCTCACCACGCGCCACTCGACGCCCGGGCCCCCCCGACCGAGGTCGGCATCGAACGGGTCGCGTAACATACACGCTGCGGAGGAGGAGAATGAAACCAGCAGTCGCCGCCCTGTTCATCGCACCGGCGTTGGCCCTGACCGTCGGCGTGTCCGCACCCGGCCCATGGCCGGCGCCGGCCCGCGCCGCCGCGGGTCAGCCCGCCGACGACGCCGCCATCGAGCCGTTCACCATCGACATCCCCGACAGCGTGCTGGCCGATCTGGGGGAGCGGCTCGCGCGCGCCCGCATGCCCGACGAGCCCGAGGGCGTCGGATGGGATCTGGGGATGAACCAGGCCTACCTGACCCAGCTCGTCGAGTACTGGCGCGACGAGTTCGACTGGCGGGCGCAGGAGCGCCGGCTCAACCGGCTCGAGCAGTTCAAGACCCGCATCGACGGCCTCGACATCCACTTCGTGCACCGCCGCTCGGCCGAGCCCGACGCGTTCCCGCTGATCCTGACCCACGGCTGGCCGGGAACGTTCGCGGAGTTCGACAAGGTCATCGAGCCCCTGACCGACCCCGTCGCCCACGGCGGGCGCGCCGAGGACGCCTTCCACGTCGTCGTCCCGTCCATCCCCGGCTACGGCTTCTCGGACCGGCCGCGGCGGCTCGGCTACGGCCGCGACCGCACCGGGGCGATCTTCGCCGAGTTGATGGCGCGCCTGGGCTACGAGCGATACGGCGCCCAGGGCGGCGATCTGGGGGCCGGCATCAGCCGGTGGCTGGCCGCCAACGACGCCGATCACGTGGCCGGCCTGCACCTCAACCTGTGCACCGCCGGCCCGCCCGACCCCGACGACCCCACCGCCGGCGTGCCCCCGGAAGAGATCGCCCTGATGGAGGAGCGCGCCGCGTTCTGGACCGACGAGGAGCGCGGCTACAGCCACATGCACGGCACCAAGCCGCAGACCCTCGGCTACAGCCTCAACGACTCGCCGGTCGGGCTCGCCGCCTGGATTGTCGAGAAGTACCGAAGCTGGTGCGACTGCGACGGCAACCCCGAGACCCGCTTCAGCAAGGACGAGCTGCTGACGACCCTCACCATCTACTGGGCCACCGAGACCGCGACATCCGCCGCCCGCTACTACTACGAGGGCCGCCACGGCGCCAACGCGCCGGACCCGCCCCGCATCGAGGTGCCGACGGCCTGCGCGGCGTTCCCCGGCGAGTTCCGGTTCACGCCCCGCCGCTGGCTCGAAGCGCGCTACAACCTCGTCCGCTTCACGATGATGCCGAGCGGCGGCCACTTCGCGGCGAGCGAGGAGCCGGCGCTGTACGTGGACGACCTGCGGGCGTTCTTCCGGGAGCTGCGGTAGCCGTCAACGCTCGTTCATCTCGTCCCTGGTGAATCGTCGTCCGCCGGTGGACAACTGCCGTCTCAGCGCCT
>CAXXTG010000069.1:0-11293 GCA_963666855.2 Vicinamibacterales bacterium | reverse complement strand
TCTGTTCGGCGAGCGGCTCGATCGCGGGGGGCTCGGCTGGGCCGGCGCGCGGACGGAGACCCTCGACGTCTGGAACGGCGACTGGCGGGCGTCGCTCGACGGCGGCGGCCACCGGCTGGAGGTGATCGACCGGTCGTTCGGGGTCGACCTCCGTCTGGAGCCCGGCCGGGGGCCGACCCTCCACGGCGAGAACGGCCTCAGCCGGAAGGGGCCGTCGGCGGGCAACGCCTCGCAGTACTATTCGATGACCCGGATGCCGACCACGGGCCGGGTGCGGCTCGACGGCGCGTGGATCGACGTGACCGGCGCGAGCTGGATGGACCACGAGTTCGGCACGACGTTCCTCGAGCCCGGTCAGGTCGGCTGGGACTGGTTCTCGCTGCAGCTCGACGACGGCACGGACCTCATGGTCTTCCAGTTGCGCCGAGCCGACGGGCGGCCCGACGTCCACTCCGCCGGCACCTGGGTGGACGCCGGCGGCTCCGCCTCGCCCCTCGGCCGCGACGACGTCCGCCTCGTGCCGGGCCGCCGCTGGACGTCGCCCGCGAGCGGCGCCGCCTACCCCGTCGAATGGCGCGTGGAGATGCCGGGGCGGGGGGTGAGCCTCGCCGTCGCCGCCGCCCTCGACGCCCAGGAGCTGGACACCGCCGCCTCGACCGGCGTGACCTACTGGGAGGGCGCGGTCACCGTGACCGGCCGGGTCGGCGGCCGGCGGGTCCGCGGGCGCGGCTATCTGGAGATGACCGGCTACTCCGGGCGCCCGATGAGCGAGGTGTTTCGATAGAATGGCGGGACAGCGTGTGGCTTGCCGTACATGCATTCCTGAGCACGACCGATAGAGCCGCCTTGGAAGAATGGCGCGAGGCGGTCGAGCGCGTTCGGAGCACGCAGGAGCCCTGCTTGCTCGTGGTCTGTTGACCTTGTATCCACCCCCACGCGGTCGGTCCGCGGTTCGGCGCCGTCTCGGCACGTCGGCGTTCCCGAGCGTCCTGTGCGCGCTGCTGCTCGCGGGCGCTCCCGTGTCGGTCGGTGCGCAAGAGGCGCCCGGGAGCGACGGGCCGGCGGGGACGGCGGCGGTGCCGGGGACCCCGGCGGCGTGGGCGGGGCCGGAGGATGGACGGGCCCCCGGGAGCGCCGCGTCCGGCGTCGGCGGGTTCGCCCTGGCCGGGGTGCCGGACCGGCCGGTGCCGCCGAGGCCGCCGGCGGTGGTGGCGCGCGACGCGCAGGGCCGGACGACAGTTCGGGCGGTCCGCCTCGCCACCGGCATCCGCCTCGACGGCGTGCTCGACGAGCCCGTCTACGAGGCGGTGCCGGCCATCGGCGGCTTCATCCAGCAGATGCCGGCGGAGGGCGCGCCGGCGACCGAGAAGACCGAGGCGTGGATACTGTTCGACGAGGCGAACATCTACGTCGTCGGGCGGGTGTGGGACTCGGCGCCCCCCGACGAGTGGGTGGCGAACGAGATGCGGCGCGACACGCCGCAGCTCCGCGAGAACGACTCGTTCTGGGTCGCCTTCGACACCTTCAACGACCGGCGCAACGGCGTCGCGTTCTACACCAACCCGCTCGGGGCGATCGGCGACTTCGGCATCACCAACGAGGGCAACCCCAACGGCGACTGGAACCCGGTGTGGGACGTGCGCACCGGCCGGTTCGAGGGCGGGTGGACGGTGGAGATGGCGATTCCGTTCAAGTCGCTGCGCTACCGGCCGGGGCCCCTCCAGCAGTGGGGGGTGCAGATTCGCCGCCTCGTGCGCCGGAAGAACGAGCAGACCTACATCACGTCGGTGCCGATCGCGGCCGGCCGCCGGGGCTTCTTCCGCATGTCCGACGCCGCCCTGCTCACGGGCCTCGACGTGCCCGACAGCGGCACCAACCTCGAGATCAAGCCGTACGGCATCTCCGGCGTCACCACCGACCTCACGCTCGACACGCCGCGCCGGAACGCCGGCGACGCCGACTACGGGGTCGACGTCAAGTACGGCATCACCCGGAACCTGACCGCGGACCTGACCTGGAACACCGACTTCGCCCAGGTCGAGGTGGACGAGCAGCAGGTGAACCTGACCCGGTTCAACCTGTTCTTCCCCGAGAAGCGCGAGTTCTTCCTCGAAGGCCGGGGCATCTTCGAGTTCGCGCGGGGGGGCGGCCCCAGCCTCCGCGACGGCGCCCTGCGGCTGATCGGCAGCGGCCGGTCCAGCGAGGAGAGCAGCGCCCCCACGCTGTTCTACTCGCGCCGCATCGGGCTCCAGGAAGGCGCCGTGGTGCCCATCACCGGCGGGGCGCGGGTCACCGGCAAGGTGGGCGCCTTCGACGTCGGGGCGCTGAACATGCATGCGGGCGAAGCGCCGGGCGTCGGCGTCGAGCCGACCAACTTCACCGTCGCCCGGATCAAGCGCGACGTCCTGCGCCGGAGCGCCCTCGGCGTTCTCTTCACCAACCGCTCGGTGTCGCTCGACGGCGCCGGGGCCAGCCAGACCTTCGGCGCCGACGGCACCTTCTCGTTCTACGAGAACGTCAACGCCGTCGCCTACCTGGCCCGCACGCGGACGCCGGGCCGGAGAGGCCGCGACCTGAGCTACCAGGGGCAGGTCAATTGGGACGGCGACCGCTACGGGTTCCGGGCCGAGCACCTGACGGTCGAAGACAACTTCCGGCCCGAGGTCGGGTTCTGGCGGCGCGACAACTTCCGCCGCTCGTTCGGGGCCGGCCGGTTCAGCCCCCGGCCCGCCTCGATCGACGCGATCCGCCAGTTCCGGCTCGAGGGCAGCTTCGACTACGCCGAGACCGCGGACACCGGCGTCGTCGAGACCCGGCAGACGCAGCTCGCGTTCCTGACCGAGTTCGAGAACAGCGACCGCATCGGCGTCTCGGTGGCCGACAACTACGAGTTCCTCGTCGAGCCGTTCGAGCCGGGGCGGGGCGTGGTGCTGCCGGTCGGCGGCTACCGCTTCCGCGACTTCGAGACGACCTACACCCTCGGGGGGCAGCGCCGCCTGAGCGGGATCTTCACGTTCCGGACCGGCGAGTACTTCGGCGGCACCATCCGGTCCGTCGGCTTCCGGCGCGCCCGGCTCGTCCTCGTGCCCCAGCTCGCGGTCGAGCCCACGGTGTCCGTCAACTGGATCGAGACGCCGCAGGGCGCGTTCCGCGCCGACCTCCTCGTCTCGCGCATCACCTGGACCCTCTCGCCGCGCATGTTCTTCAGCGGCCTCGTCCAGTACAACTCGAGCACCCGCACCGTCAGCAACAACCTCCGGCTGCGCTGGGAGTACAGCCCCGGCAGCGAGCTGTTCGTCGTCTACACCGAGGACCGGGACAGCGATCCGCTCAGGCCGGACCGTTACACCGGCGGGCTGCGCAACCGCGGGCTGGTGGTCAAGGTGAACCGGTTGTTCCGGTTCTGACCGGGCCGCCGGCTCCACCGACGCAAGGGGCCAATCCGGGTGGCTATCGAGTACGATGAAGGGAGAGGGGGGCTGCCCACGGTGGTTCCCCGGTCGTCTGGCGCGGCCCACCGACGGTACGCCGGGCGGCTTGCGAAGGGGGCCCCGGGGCCGTTCGCCGACTTCGCCCCGGCGGGTTGCGGTTCCGGCTCGGCCGGTAGTAGGTTTTGCGCCGCCTCCTGCAGAGATCGGCGAGCCGGCTGACGGCCGGCCGCTGGAGGACACGGAGACATGGGTATCATCACACCGGCGCTTGACTGGGGTGAGGCAGCTAGCACGCCGATTCAACCGGAGTTGCGGGAAGTTCTCGCGGACGCCGACGAGTGCGTTGCGGAGGCGCGCGAGGAGGGATTCCAGGTTCCAGCGGACGAGACGATAGCGCGGGCGAAGGAGTTGCTCCAGCAGTTGTATCGGATTCGGGAGTGTCGGTTCGAGGTCTATCCGCTTCGGGCGGGAGAGGTCGCGATCGACGCCCCTGGCCCTCAGGGCCGGTCGGTGCTCGTGGTTTGCGAGCCGGACGGCGGTGCGGTGTGTTCAGTGAACTTGGACGGCTGCCATCGGCGCGCCGTGTACGACGCGTGCTCGGCCAAGCTTGTTCTCCCTGACGCGTTCGTAAGGCAGGCCCTGGAGGCTCTCGACGGGTGACGCCGCCGCCGCCCGCCGTCGTCGGCCGTGACGAGGAGCTTGGCCGGCGCGTGTTCTCGGCCCGGCGGGCGAAACGCGCTCGCCGGTCGGGTGTTCGCGCCGATGTCTTCATGTTGGGTGACGGTGAGCGGCGGATGTCCGTCGATCGCCTCTGCATGGCCCCGTTGCGCGAGGTCGCCGCGATAGCGCGTTCGGCGGCCGCGGTACGCACGGGGCCTTTTCAGGGTTGGGCGTCGGTCGTGGCGGAGACCGCGGGGCTCGGCGGCCGGGAGGTAGCGGCGTCGCCCGTCGACGGCAACCCGTACCATGCCGACATTGTGCTCCCCGAGGCGGCCGCGGCCGATCGACACGTTCGGCTGGCCCACGCTCAGCAGTTGGCCGCGGCGTCCTGCTGGCGCGACCCTCCCGGCGACGGCATTCCGTGACGGGGCTCCCATCGTGTTCCCCCGGTCGGCCGAGGGGACAGTATCGGCAACTCCAAGAGCCCACCGGTTGCGCGCCCGTCGACCGAACTGCCGAGTCGCGCCGAGGGCGGGAGTGGCTTGGATTCACCATCGGTGCTGCGGTATAACCACCGGCGAGAGGAGCTTCTTGCGATGACCCATCCCCTGTCTCGACGTCACTTCCTGCATGCGGCGGGCGCCGGCGCGGCGTCGGTCTGGATTCCCAAGCCCGTCAAGGGCTACAGCGCGGCCGAGATGCGCCAGCAGGCGCCGGGGGGCCGGCTGGAGGCGGGCATCTCCAAGTGGGATCTCGACACGCCGTGCCTCTGCGTCGATCTCGACCGCCTGGAGGGCAACCTGGACCGGATGCAGACCACCGTCACCCGCAACGGCATCGCCAGCCGCCCCCATGCCAAGACCCACAAGTGCCCGGCCATCGCGCGCCTGCAGATCGCCACGGGGTCGGTGGGCATCTGCACCGCGAAGATCTCCGAGGCCGAGGTGATGTTCGAGCACGGCGTCGAGCAGATCCTGTTGACCACGGTGAACGTGAGCCCGCGCAAGATCCGCCGCGCGATGTACCTGCGGAAGTGGTGCGACGGCTTCGTCCAGGCCGTCGACACCGCCGCCAACGCCCGCGACCTCTCGGACGCGGCGGTCGAGGCGGGGGTCGTCGCCGACGTCACCGTCGATGTCGACCCCGGCGGGCACCGTACCGGCATCACGCCGGGCGACCCCGCCCTCGAGCTCGCCCAGCTCGTGGACTCGCTGCCGGGGCTGCGCCTGCGGGGCATGCTGTGCTACGACGGCGGCTCGCAGCACGTGACGGGGTTCGCCGAGCGGCGCCGGCGGGCGCTGGCCAACCTGGAGGCGGCCGCCGACACCGCGGACCGCATGAAGGGGTCGGGCCTCGACACCGGTATCTTCAGCGGCGGCGGCACCGGCACCTACAACATCGACCACGAGACGCCGGGCATGACCGACGTGCAGGTCGGCAGCTACGTGTTCATGGACGCGCAGTACCTCGGCATCGGCGGCGAGGAGGACGACGAGATATACAGCGACTTCGCCCCCGCCCTGACGGTGCTCACGACGGTGCTGAACGACCAGTACGAGGGCCGCGCCACCACCGACGCCGGCGCCAAGGCGAACACCATCAACCGGCCGTGGCCGATCGTCGCCGGCGAGACCGGCATGAGCTACACCTCGGGGTCCGACGAGTTCGGCACCCTCCGCTACGGGGAGAACGCCAGCCGCACCTACCGCGTCGGCGACAAGCTCGAGCTCATCGTGTCGCACTGCGACCCGGTGGTGAACCTCTACGACCAGCTCTACGGCGTCAGGGGCGACCGCGTCGAAGTGGTGTGGCCCATCGCCGGGCGGGGGATGTCCGTCTGAGGCATCCGGTCTCGCGTCCGCCCGGTGCTCGCATTCGAGAGTTCCTGGTTGCCCTGACCAGGGACTCGTCCGGTACCGCGTCGTCGGTGAAGTCGAACCTCTCGGTCGCGCGGTGATGCGTCTCGACGGTCGGGCGCGCGAGAGCACGGAAGGACGTCGACAGCCTCGCGTCGGAACTTGAGCGGCGGGTGCGGCAAGTGTGGAGATGCCGACGGTTGGACGGCGCTGAAGCAGGCCGAGGCGCTGTCCACCGGCCGGGCGACGTGAGGCCGCCGACGTTCAACCGTCAACGGCGTGCAGTCCGGCTGCGCACCGCTCGAACATGCCGAACAGCATGCTCTCGACCCAGTGCATGCAGATATCGCGACGTTCCGAGTCGCTCAACCGCCCTGCCGCCTCGCGAATGGCGCGCAGATAGTCATGGTAGAAGTCCGGCGCGCCACCGTCGTAGAAGGGGATGCCGAACTGGCCGGCCACCGTCCGGCATGCTTTGTGCGCAGCCTTCGTTCCTTTGGCCTGGGACAGAGGAAGCGGGAAGCACTTTCTCCCGTCCTTCTGCCCGATGGAGCCGCGACCGTGGTCGACCCGCCGGATCACCAGATAGTTCAGACTGACGGCCACGCGTGAGTCGTAGATCGCATAGCGTGACGGGTCGTGCAGGACGAGCGCCTTCGACCGTGACGCGATGTTGTTGCGCTCGCGGGCAAGGGTCGCCGGGTGCTCGCGGGCGTACCGCTGGCGCGTATCGTTGCCGATCTTCTTGATGCCGCCCCAGGTCTTCACGTAGTAGTCGACCAGCTTCTCCCGTTCATCGCCGAGTGCGCGCCGGAACCGCGCGTGCAGCTCGCGCTTCAGTTCGATGTTCCGGTCGAGTGGTGAGTGGGAGCGAAGCGTGATGCCCGTCTGAGCGTGCAGCTTCTCGGCGTCAATCGGCCACTCGTACCATTCGACGGTGTCCACGACCCGTCGCAACCTGCTCCGTGCGCGCTCGGGTGTCTTCATGCCGCCGGGCATCGGATCGAACGGTTGTTTGGCAAGTGCGATGATTGCGCGCGGCAAGTCGAAGTCGGTCACGGCGGGTCTCTGTTCCTCTGGCATCCCTTCAGTCCTCCTGCCGGCATGGCGCGAGGTCCTGCATAGGCTTTCGGCGTGGCGGCGGACTACCGCCGTGCGACAATGCGTAACGGTCCCCCGGGTCAGCGTCGCCTCGAACGCGCCGGCGGAGCCAGTCGACGAACGGCTTCACCGATTCGTCGCGCAGGTATTCGTCGCGTCTCACAGATCCACCTCCATGCCCTCGCCGCAAGACTCGGCAAGCGGCGCGCCCACTCGGTCGCCCATCACGCTTCGCCTCGGTCCCGGAGGAACTGACGATAGGCTTCCTCGTCGTACGTGCGCAGCCGCGCCTCCAGAACCGCTTCCGGAGTCTCCCAGGACCAGGGGATCTCGTGCATGTCCATGATGAACGCCAGATGCTGTTTGCGGCAGGAGATTCCGGCACGCTCCGCGCGGCTGTTCCCGGCACCGTACGCCCCGCTGGCGGCGGACGAAGGGCGCCTCGTCTGGCGTGCGGGGCCGGCCGGTCCACGACCGAAGCGCGCGGAATCGGGCGGCGGTGCGTTGGCCCGGTCGATGCGTCGCCACCCCGAGGGGGTGACCTCGTACAGCAGAGTGCCCTCGACCACGCGGCAGAAGGCCTCGACGAGAAGCCGGGGCACGATGTCGTCGTCCGCGAGTCGGTACCGGAAGCCGCCGTACATGCCGGGCACCTCGAAGCAGACCTCCTCGCGGTCCAGCTCGAACAGTGGCTCGATTTCCGGCAGCCGGAGGAACGGCGCCCGACCGGCGCGATGCTGCCGGATGACCGCGTGAAGGTGGTGTTGGAGCCGACGGAGGACGTACGGAGGCACACGACGCCGCCGGTACACCGGCGTCAGGATCGGAATCAGGGAGGGCCGGCCGCGTCGGCGGGCGATGTCGATCGGCCGCTCGCAATCGCGCGTGCGGAGCGTCCGCCAAGCCCCCATCGCGATGAGGCGATTCGCGACCCATGCCGGCGCGCCGACGTGTGCGGCCTGGTGCAGCGGCGCGTAGCGGGCGCGACCGCCGGGGCGGCTCGCGTTCACGTAGTCGGGATGTCGGTCGAGGATGCGGAGCATCCGCGGCCAGTCGCCGCCGCGGGCGGCGTCGGCAAGCTCATGGCGCGCCCCGAGGCTCCAGCGGGGAGTGGGCCTGTCATCGTTTATGCCGTCGATCCCGTTCCATGCCGTTTGCGTCATGTGCGCTCCCTTCGCCATCGAGATGTAGGTCGCCGGAAGGCGGTTTGTCGCTCGCCCTGCCATGATCAGCGACGCCCGCGCCAGAATCCGTCAGTGTCGTTTGGGACCGCCACGGGGGCGGCCCGATGTCCCCGACGCCGCTGTTCATGTATATTTTTGTAGGATCCAGACAATTATAGGGCCATCGCTCCCGTGTGTCAACATGACGGAGCTCATGGCAAGCGGCACCAGGGCTCCGTACGACCCCGCCGCGTATCCTCCCTTCGCGGTCACCGTCGACTTGGCGGTGTTTACCATGACGAGCGACAGGCTGCAGCTCCTCTTGATCGAGCGGGGGGGTGAGCCCTTCGGGGCGACTTGGCGTTGCCCGGCGGCTTCGTGCAGCCCGACGAGGATCTGGATCAGGCGGCAGCGCGGGAGCTGGGGGAAGAAACCGGACTCAACGCCGGTGCCGACGCTTGGCACCTGGAGCAGCTCGCGAGCTACGGCACCCCGGACCGAGACCCACGAATGCGGGTGGTCACGGTGGCGTACCTGGCCGTCTGCGCCGAGCTGCCGGCGTTGCGCCACGGCGGGGACGCCGCGGCCGCCATCCTGGCGCCGGTGGATGATGTCGAGCGCGGCGTCGTCCGCTTGGCGTTCGACCACGAGCGGATCGTGATGGATGCCGCCGCCCGGCTGCGGTCGAAGCTCGAGTACACGGCCCTCGCGGCGAAGTTCTGCCCGCCGACGTTTACAGTCGGGCAGCTTCGGCGGGTCTACGAGGTGGTCTGGGGCGTGCGGATCGATCCCGGCAACTTCCACCACGACTTCGAGGCGAGCCGAGCTTTCGAGCGGATCGGTGGTGTGGCTGGCGCGCCCCGGTCTCGTCGCGGGCGTCCGGGGACGCGGTGGTCAGTCCGGCGTTCGACCGCCGCCGACCCGTTCACGAGCGCTGTCGAGCGACCGTTGGCGAGGCGAAAGCGCCCTCCCCGGGTGGGCGACGGGATGGGCGGGGCGGGTGCTTCGGGACCGCCGCTCGAGGAGTACGGGTCCCTTTTGCGAGTGGCGGGCGAGAGCTGCGACCATTCGGAGTCGTTCCGACTGCCACGTCGCGAGTACGTGTCCTTGGCGCGTGAGGCGGTCGAGAGCTACGACTATCCGCCGGTGGTCTACGACTTCCAGACCGCGAGCGAAATCCGCCACCCGGACATGACTGGTGTAGAGGAGCGCATAGGTGCGCTGCTGCGTAGTCCTGATCCAGGCCGCATCAGGGACGGTCTGTCGAACGTGCTGCACTGGGGGTACGCGCGGCAGCCCCGGCGGCGGGAGGCCAAGGTGCGTGACTTCAGGGACAAGGTCCCTGCCGACGATCGCAGGCTCGGTCAGTTCGCGGAGTTCGTCAAGTCGATGGGAGAACGGTCGCTGCCCGCCTTGGCTGGGCCGGCGCTGCTGGATTTGAAACGGTTGATGCTGCGCCAGTTCGGTCAGATGTCGTTCGTCACCAAGATTCTGATGTTCCTGGACCCCCGATTCCCCGTGCTCGACATGAAGGTGGCCAGGGCGTTCGCGAACGGCGGTTTCGCCCCCTTGGCTGACCTGCGATTCGACAAGGGCGGCATTCGCATCACCCGGAACAACGTCCGCACCTACGAGTGTTGGGCGCGTTGGTGCCGGGAGATCGCCGATCTGGCCAACGAAGAACCGGCTTCCGCCGGCCGTGTTCTGAGAGCGGTCGATGTCGAGAGAGCCCTCTTCGCGCTGGCCGACAAGCCCCGTCTCGCGGCGCGCAGGCTCCTGGATGGTCCGGAGGGCTGGACGTTCGATTGCACGTAGGGCTGTCGCGGTCAATTGACCGTCGTGGACCGGGCTCCTCGATCGCCGCGGGCAGGGTTCGCGCATACCCGCGGGTCGATGCCCAGGTCGATGCCCCCGAGCGATCGCGTCCAGGGTGGGCCGGCCGCGAGGTCGGGGGAGCCCCGGCTGGGGCTGACGGCCCGCGTACCGGCGGCACCGCATACCTCGCGTGGAGCGCAGCCTGCGCGCTATACTGCGGCTGTTCGACACGGAAGCGCGATGAGCGACCCCGCAGACGACACGAGGCTTGCGCCGCCCGAGACGTTCATCGACAGCCGGGGAAGCGCCCGGGTGCGGGCCGACTGCGGGATCGTGGTTCCGGCGGAGGAGATCGGGCCCGACAGCCGCACGGTCGCGCGGCGCATCGCGAGTGCCTGCGCCGGGTGGCGGAAGCCGCCGACCTCCCGGGAGTTCTTCGACGCGGTGCGGGCGGAGAGGCCGTCGCCGCGGCAGGCCGGCATCATCACGATGTGGCTGCGCGAGGCGACCGACGACGAGTTGATCCTCGCGTGGACCGAGGAGGTGTATACGTTCAGACAACTCGCGAACGCCATCCACAGAAGCGGCGCGGCAGACAGCTACCCGGAACGCAACCGGGACCTGAACAGGATGTCTGAACGGTGACGGAGAGCCCGCGGGCGCCTGCGGTATAATCACCACCCATGTGGACGAAGCTTCAGAACACCCCCCGCAAGCGGGCGCCCCGCAAGGTCGCGGTGGTCGACCCCGACCGCTGTTTCGGCGCGTTCGCCTGCTCGATCTGTCAGGCCGCCTGTCCCGTCGAGGACTGCATCGTCGAGGAGAAGGACGCCAACGACCGCTGGGTCTGCGCGGTGCGCATCGACAAGTGCATCGGCTGCGGGCTGTGCGTGACCATCGGCAACCCGACCGCCCCCGGCAAGCGCGACTTCGGGTGCCCGGCCGACTACGACGCGATCGACATGGTCGCCTACGGGGATGTCGTCGCGGCCGTCGAGTCCGAGGTGGGGGCCGACCCGCCGGCCGAGCCCGAGCCGGCGACGGTTTGAGAGTGACTGTGACCGTAGACACGGTGCTGCTGCTGATCGCGTCGGGCGGGGCACTGTTCAACGCTTGGCAGATTTCGCGGCTGTCGGGCCGGGTCGAGCGGCTGTCGGGCCGGGTTGACCGGCTGTCGGGCCGCGTCGACTCCATCGAATCCACGCTGCAGACGGTGGTGACCGTGCTCGCCTCGGGCGGGGTCCACCGCGCGGGCGGCGGCGCCCAC
>CAXXTG010000068.1:0-5704 GCA_963666855.2 Vicinamibacterales bacterium | reverse complement strand
CGATGCCGAGGCCGTCGCCCGGCCCCGCCGCCGGCCGGTCGGGCTGGCGCCCCACCGACCGCACCGCCCAGTCGCGCCACTCGTCGTCGAAGAGCGGGATGGCGGCGTCGCGCCGGGAAACCATGTCGCGCCGACCGCCATCGGCCGGGAAAGACACCCCGACGGGCATCGTCACCACGAGCCGCCCGCCGGACAGGTTGCGGATGCGGACGGTCACTCCGGTCTCTCCCGCCCCCCGGGCACTTCAGCCTCGACGAGGCCCCCATCGAGCGCCGCCGCGAGGTCGAGGTTCCGGATGGGGCCGCCGGCGACCGTGTCGTCGCCCGCCGCCTTCAGGATGAAGAGGTGCTGCCCGGGCAGGAACTCGTGCAGGTCGACGAGGGCGAAGCCGGCCGGCAGCCACTCGGCGAGGACCTGCCGCACCGACATCGCGTGGTCGGACTTGAGGTTGTCGCCGGTGCCGTCCTCGATGCGGTATTCGAGCAGGGCGACGCGCCCGCCGGGGGCGAGGGCCGCGCGCATGTCCGCGAGCATCGTCTCCGGGTCGGACATCTCGTGGTAGACGTCGGCCAGCACGATCCAGTCCACGGAGCCGGCGGCAGCTTCAGGTCGTCGGGCCCGCTCAACACCGGGACGATGCCCGTCACCCCGTCGCGCTCGGCGAGGTCGCGCATGATGTCGAGCATCTCGGGCTGGATGTCGACGCAGTAGACGCGCCCCCCGGCGCGACCCGGCCGGCGATGCGGCGGGCGTAGTAGCCCGACCCGCACCCCACGTCGGCGACCACGTCACCCGGCCCGAGGCCCATGACGTCGAGCACCGCCTCCGGCTGCTCCTCCACCTCGCGCTCGGCCCGCTCGAGCCACCCCGCGCCCTGGTAGCTCATGAAGTCGGCCGGCACCCGGTGCCGCTCGGCCCGGTCCCCGGCCGGCGTCTGCGCCCGGGCCGCGGCGCCGGCGATCAGAACGAGCCCGACCGCGGCGGCGGTCCACCAAGCGGCCAACGACACCCGGATGCGCCCATCGTCATGCATGCGATTCCCCCTGTCGCCGTCAGCATAACAGCCGGCGCCGCTGCGCGGACCGCGAGTCGACCCGGCCTCGCGGGCCGCGGCCTCTCCGCCGGCCGGTCGGAACGCCGGTTCGCGGCGGGCGGAACCGCCGACGGCGCCCGTGGAACGCCGGGTCGACGCCCCGAACCGCGATGTCCTTCACGGGGCGGCGAGCGGACCCCGGAGGTCGGCTCACTCCAGCGCCATCACCGCCCTGCGCAGCTCCGTCACATGCGCCGCGCGGATCGGTGTCGTCCCCGCCGCCGGCGCCGCGTCGGTCCAGGGCGGCACGGGCCGGCCCGCCGCCGCGTATGCCGCGGCGAGCGCCCGCCGCAGATCCCGCAGATGCACGAGCCGGACCGGCGTCACCCCCGGCGTCAGGACCGGGTCGGTCCACGCGAACGGCTCCAGCCCCCCCGCCCGCCGCACCGCGTCGATGCGCGTCCGCAGCTCCGTGAAGTGGACAGCCCTGAGGGGCGTCACCCCCGGCCGGAGCGGGTCGTCGGTGAACGGCGCCGACCCCGTCACCGTCACCGCGAACGACTGCGCGGCGCTCTGGCCCGCGGGGTCGGTCGCGGTCACCCGGACCGCCGCCGTGCCCAGGGCCGCCGCCGTGAGAGTCACGCGGGCGCCCGACGCGCGCGCCGCCACCACGTCCGGCGCCGACGACGACGCCGCGAAGGCCAACGGGTCCTGGTCGGGGTCGGCGAACACCGCCGACAGGTCCATCTCAAGCGTGCCGCCCAATTGCAGGGTCCGGTCCGGCAGCGTCCGCACCGCCGCCGGCGGCAGGTTCGCGCCGGAGGTCACCGTCACCGTGAACGACCGCGTGGCGGTCAGGCCGCCGGAGTCGGCCGCGGTCACCCGGATCGTCGCCGCGCCGATGCCCACCGCCGCCAGCGTCAGGCGCGCGCCCGACGCGAGCACCGTCGCCACCTCGGGCGCCGACGACGACACCGCGTAGCTCAGCGCGTCGCCGTCGGGGTCGGCGAACGCCGTCGACAGGTCCACGTCGAGCCTGTCGTGCCGCATCAGGTCCCGGTCGGGCAGGGCGCCCGCCGCGGCCGGAGGCTGGTTGGCGTCGTCGGGGCGGTCCCGCCACCGCGCCACCGCCGGGCCGGTGGTCTCGAGGACCGCGACCGCGTCGGCCGGCCCGGACAGGCCCGCGGCGCCGCCGTCGGCGAAGGGAACCCCCAGGGGGGCGCCGTCGAAGGTCTGGCGCGGATTCGAGAACCGGAGCAACCACGGACAGAGGGCGTGGACGTCGGTGCACGCCGCGTTGTAGGCCATCAGCGTGCGCCAGCGGCTGGACCGCGCGGCCCCCGCCGCAACCCCCGCCGGGTTCACGTAGCCGAACGCCGGATCCGCCCGCGTCCGGCCCACGCGGCCCGACACGTACCGGTCGTGCCGGAGCCCCATGTTGTGCCCCAGCTCGTGCGCGAAGACCGCGCCCCCGCCGCGGTGGACGGTGAGGCCGAAGGCGCCGCCCAAACGGGCGATGCCGCCGACGTCGGCCTTGTCGGCATCGACGATCAGGTGCACGAGGTCCGCCCCGGCGCTGTCGCGCAGGGCATGCGCCTCGTCCATGTGGCCGTCCGACGGGTTGCGGAGCCGCCCGAGATCGACCGACGAGTCGCCCGTCTCTTCGTACGGCACCTCGGCCCTGCCGACCAGCGCCAGCCGCTGCCGCAGCCCGCCCGCCGCGTAGGCCTGGTTGGCCTCGGCGACCATGAGGTCGATGACCGCCGCGATCGCGTCGGCCCCGCCCGCCGCTTCGCGGGCGGCCGGCGTATGGACGACGGCCACGTCGACCGTCACGTCCGGGTCGTCCCCGCACAGCCGCCCCTTGAACTCGATCGTCCCCAGCCAGTCCCGCCACTCCGCCGGGGCGCACACGCGGCTGACGAAGACGTTCAGGTTCGCGTCGTCGGGCCCCCGGTGCAGGGCGCTCGGGAGCGGTCCCGACAGCCCCCAGTTGTAGGACAGGTCCAGCGTCGAGAGGCTCTCGCGCGTTCCCAGCTCGGCCGGGACGGGACCGGTCAGCGCGTTCGAGTTGAGGTACAGATGCTTGAGGTCCGCCAGCCTCCCGAGCCCGGCCGGGATGGATCCGGTCAGATTGAGCCCGGACAGGTACAGCCACTGGAGCTCGGTCAGGTTCCCCAGCCACGCGGGGATGGGGCCGCCGGTCAGGTCGTTCCAGGAGAGCCCCAGTCCCCCCAGTTCGGTCAGGTTCCGCAGCTCGTCCGGGATCGGGCCGGTCAGGTCGTTGCCGAGGAGGTACAGCCACCGCATTCCGACCCGGCCTCCCAGCCAGGTCGGAACGGGGCCGGTCAGGTCGTTCCAGGAGAGATCCAGCCCGTGGAGGTTCGACAGGCGCCGCAGCGCGTTCGGAATCGGGCCGGTCAGGTCGTTCTGCGCGAGGTCGAGCTCCTCGAGGCGCGACAAGTTGCCCAGCGCGTCCGGAATCGGGCCGGACAGGGCGTTCTCTTCAAGGTTGAGCTGCTCGAGGCTCGCCAGGTTCCCCAGCGCGTCCGGGATCGGGCCGGACAGCTCGTTGTCGCGGAGGTACAGCGCTTCGAGCTCCGCGAGGCTCCCCAGCGCGGCCGGCAGCGCGCCGGCGAGGCCGTTGCCGGTGAGGGTCAGCTTCGTGACCCGCCCGTCGTCGTCGGTGGTCACGCCGCTCCATTCGCCCAGCGCCGCCGCCGTCTTCCAGTTGTGGTTCAATGTCCAGTCCGCGCCGCCGGCCGCGTCGTACAGCGCCTCGAGGGCCTCGCGGTCGCCCCGCGGGCCGGCCGACGCGGCGGTCGCCGCCGACATCGTCTGGGTGGCGCTCAGGCCGTCCGGGTCGCTCGCCGTCACCGTCACCGTCGCCGTGCCCGCCGCCCCCGGCGCGAGCCATACGGTGTCGCCGGACACCGTCGCGGCGACGGCGCCGGCATGGCTGGACACGGCCGCGTAGGTCAGATCGTCGTCGTCGGGATCGCCGAACCAGGCCTCCATGGGCACCGCGACGGCCGGCCCCCCTTCGGTCAACGCCTGCGCCGGAATCGCGCCGACGGCCTCGGGCGGGCCGTTGCACGTGGCGCCTGAGAAGTCGATTCCGGTCAGCCAGGCCCGGAACTCGTCGTCGCCGGGGGCGCAGGCGTCCGTCTCGCCGATGTCCAGGTCGGCCAGTCTCGACAACCGGGTCAGGCTCCGGGGGAGCGTCCCCGTCAGGGGGTTCCAAGAGAGGAACAGCGTCTCGAGGCCGGCCAGGTCCCCCACCCACGCCGGGACGGGGCCGGTCAGGTGGTTGTCGTAGAGGAACAGCTCCCTGACGTTCGTCAGGCCCGCCAGGGCGTCCGGAATCGGACCGGTCAGGGCGTTCGACCCCAGGGAGATCACCCCGAGGTTCGCCAGGCGTCCCAACGCGGGCGGCACCGGGCCGGTGAAGTCGTTCCGGGAGAGGATCAGCAGCTCGAGGCCGACCAGGTTGCCCAGAGCGCCCGGAATCGGGCCGCTCAGCCCGTTCCGGCCGAGGTCGAGCGACTCGAGCCGCGTCAGGGTTCCCAGCGCGGGCGGGAGGGGGCCGGCCAGCCCGTTCCGGTGGAGGTTCAGGCCGGTGACGCGGCCGTCGGCGTCCGTCGTCACGCCGTGCCAGTCGCCCAGCCGCGACGCCGACTTCCAGTTGGTGCGGTTCGTCCAGCGGTCCCCGCCCGCGGCGTCGTAGAGCGCGACCAACGCCGCCCGGTCCGACGCCGCCCCATCCTGGCCGGCCGCGCCGGCCGCCGCCGTGAGAATCGAGGCGATGGCCAGGGCGGCGATGCGCGCCGGCCGGGACGTCCGGAACCGCGGCACGCGCGACATCCGGGCTGCCGGCATCGCTGCCGACGCAACGACCGAAGAACGCTCAGCCATATCGTGCGGGACTCCGACGGCAGGGCAGACCACGCCTCTCCCCCCTCCGAGTGTCGTGGCACGTCTGCGCGGTGTCAAGCAACCGGGGGCACGCCGGGGGGGCCGACCGCGCACCCCGCCGCGCCTGGACGCGCCCGAACAGGGTCTAAGGATCGTGATAATCTGGCGGTTTCGGGACCGTCCGCCCCGTCCCGCCGGTCGATGGGGGTCGCGCGCGGCCCGCCTAGACGGGCCATCTACCACGGCCCCGCCCCAGGCTCCCGGGCCGCCCGCAACCGCCGGCGAAGGCACGCCGGCCCGGAGGACTACGCAATGCCCGGATCGATCGCGCTGGAACGCCAAGGCAACGTCGCGCTGCTGCGTTTGAACAACCCCCCCGTCAACGGCCTCAGCTTCGCCATGCGCGCGGCCCTCGGCGAGCGGATGGCGGAGGCGCTGGCCGACGACACCGTCGCCGCCGTCGTCATCTGCGGGGCGGGCCGGATGTTCTGCGGGGGGGCCGACATCCGCGAGTTCAGCGCGCCGCCGCCTCCCGGGGCCGCGCACCTGCCGGCGATACTGGACGAGATCGAGGCGTCGCCGAAGCCGGTGGTCGCGGCTATCCACGGCGTCGCGGCCGGGGGCGGCATGGAGCTGGCCCTGGCCTGCCACGTGCGGCTCGCCGCCCCGGGCACGCGGCTCGGGCTGCCGGAGGTGACGCTGGGCATCCTGCCCGGCGCCGGCGGCACCCAGCGCATGCCCCGGCTCATCGGGGTC
>CAXXTG010000067.1:0-5258 GCA_963666855.2 Vicinamibacterales bacterium | reverse complement strand
GCCGCGGAACGCCGGCAACAGCGACGGGTGGACGTTCAGGATGCGGCCGGGGAAGGCCGACACGAACGCCGGACCGAGCAGGCGCATGAACCCGGCTAGGCAGACGAGGGCGACGTCGTATCGGCGCAGGGCGGCCTCGAGATCCCGGTCGTAGGCTTCCCGCGAGCCGTACCCGGTGTGGTCGAGCACCGCCGTCTCGATGCCGGCGCGGCGGGCGCGCTCGAGCCCCGGGGCGTCCGGCCGATTGGAGACGACCACGGCGACCTCGGCGGCGAGCCGCCCCGCCGCGATCGCATCGACGATCGCCTGCAGGTTGCTCCCCCGCCCCGAGATGAGGACGCCGAGGCGCCGGTCGGCCCCGCCGCCGGGGCCGACGCCCGAGCCCGCCCCGCCCGCGCCGGTCATGCGTACCGCACCGCGCCGTCGCCGGCCGTGACCCGGCCGATCACCGACGCGCCGGCCTCGCCGCCCCCGCGGAGGCGGGCCAGCACGGCGCCGCTGTCTTCGGGGGCGCAGACGATGACGAAGCCGACGCCCATGTTGAACGTGCGGAACGCCTCGGCGTCGCTCAGGCCGCCGTGGCGCTGCAGGAACGCGAACACCGGCGGCGGCGTCCACGCGCGCCGGTCGATGTCGACGGCGGCGCCGGGGGGGAGCACGCGGGGAAGATTGTCGGTCAGGCCGCCGCCGGTGACGTGGGCCATGGCCCTGACCGCGCCCGGCGCGTCATCGAGGAGCGGGGACACCGGCGGGAGATACGAACGGTGCGGCCGCAGCAGCACCTCGCCGACCGGCCCGTCGAGACCCTCCGGCGTCGAATCCACCGCCAGCCCCAGCGTGTCGAACACGATGCGGCGGGCCAGGGAGTAGCCGTTGGTGTGGAGTCCGCTGGACGGCAGGCCGATCACCGCGTCGCCGGGGCGGACGCGGCGGCCGTCGACGAGACGGTCCCGGTCGACGATGCCGACGATGAAGCCGGCGAGGTCGTACTCGCCGTCGGCGTAGAACCCCGGCATCTCCGCCGTCTCGCCGCCGAGCAAGGCGCACCCGTTCGCGCGGCACGCGGCCGCGATCCCCCTGACCACCGCCTCGGCCACGTCCGGCGAGAGCCGGCCCGTCGCGAGATAGTCGAGGAAGAAGAGGGGCCGCGCCCCCTGCACCAGGATGTCGTTCACGCAGTGGTTGACGAGGTCGACGCCGACGGTGTCGTGCCGGCCGGCGAGGAACGCGACCTTCAGCTTCGTGCCGACCCCGTCCGCGCTCGACACCAGAACCGGGTCGGCCAGCCCCGCCAGGTCCGGCCGGAACAGGCCGCCGAAGCCGCCGATCTCCGACAGCACGCCGGAGGTGAACGTCCCCCGCGCGAGGGCGCGGATGCGCCGCACCGCCTCGGCGCCGGCGTCGATGTCGACGCCCGCGGACCGGTAGTCGAGGGCGGTCCGGGTGGTCATGACGCGTCCGGCAGCTTCAGGGCCATCTGCATGTAGGCCTCGGGGTCGGCGGGGCCGGCCACCGGATACGTCCCGGTGTAGCACGACGTGCAGTAGTCTCCGCACCGGGCTCCGACCGCCTCGCGCAGTCCGTCCAGGCTGAGGTAGGCGAGGGTGTCCGACTTGACGTACCGGCGGATGTCGTCGACCGAGTGGTCGGCGGCGATGAGCTCCGACCGCGTCGGCGTGTCGATGCCGTAATAGCAGGGAGAGACGGTCGGCGGGCAACTGATCCGCATGTGGATCTCGCGGGCGCCGGCGGCGCGGATCATCCCGACGATCTTGCGGCTGGTCGTCCCCCGCACGATGGAGTCGTCCACGAGGACGACGCGCTTGCCCTCGAGGACGCTCCGGACCGGATTCAGCTTCACGCGCACGCGGAACCCGCGGATCTCCTGTTGCGGCGCGAGGAACGTCCGGCCCACGAAGTGGTTCCGGATGAGCCCCATCCGCAACGGCAGGCCCGCCGCCTCGGCGTAGCCCATGGCCGCGCAGATGCCGGAGTCGGGTATCGGCACGACGACGTCGGCGTCCACCGGCATCTCCCGCGCGAGCAGGCGTCCGAAGTTGGTCCGCACCTCGTGGACGCTCTGGCCGAAGACCACGCTGTCGGGCCGCGCGAAGTACACGTGCTCGAACACGCAGTGCGCGGGCGGGGCGGACGGGAACGGCCGGAACGACCGCCGGCCGTCGCGTCCGATCACCAGCAGCTCGCCCGGCTCGACGTCCCGCACGTAACGCGCGCCGATCAGATCCAGGGCGCAGGTCTCCGAACAGACGACGGCGGCGTCGCCGAGGGCGCCGAGCACGAGGGGGCGGAACCCGTAGGGGTCGCGCACCGCCATCAGGTAGTCGCGGGTCAGGACCACCAGCGAGAAGGCGCCGCGCACCTGCCGGACCGACTCGACGACGGCGTCGGGGGGCGCGTCGGCGGCCGACCGCGCATAGAGATGCAGCACGACCTCGGTGTCGCTGCCGGTCTGGAAGATGTGTCCCCGGCGGACCAGCTCGTCGCGCAGCTCGGCCGCGTTGATGAGGTTCCCGTTGTGGCAGAGGGCGATCTCGCCGTGCACGCAGTCGATGAGGAGGGGCTGCGCGTTGACGATCTGACTGTCGCCGGCCGTCGAGTACCGCACGTGGCCGATCGCGGTGTCCCCGCTCAGCGACGCGACCGCCTTCTCGTCGATGGCCTCGGACACCTGCCCCATGGCCCGCGTCAGGTGCAGCCGCTCGCCGTCCGAAGTGGCGATGCCCGCGCTCTCCTGGCCCCGGTGCTGCAGCGCGTACAGGCCGAGGCGGGTCAGGGCGGGCGCCTCCGGATGCCCGTGGATGCCGAAGACGCCGCATTCGTCGTGGAACTTGTCGTCGTCCATGACCAGCCCGTCTTTCGTCGCCCGACGCGACCGCGAGGCCGCGCCGCGGCCTCCGCCGGGCGCCCGACCCACCCGCCGGAACCCGCGCCGTTCTACGGCGCCGACTCCCGCACCGCCGCCGCCTCGAAGTGGCGGGCCAGCCCCGTGGTCCAGGCGCGCTCGGCGGCGTCCAGCGCCGCGTCGGCGACCACCTCGCCGGCCACCGACACGGTCACCCGGCCGCCCCCGGTGCGGCCGATCACCGCCGCCGGCACGCCGCGGTCGCGCGCCAGCGCGAGCAGCCCGGCCCGCCCGGCCGGCGCCGCCGAGACGATGATGCGGGACGGCGACTCCCCGAACAGGGTCCGCACCGCCCCGAATCCGTCGTCCGGGCCGGCCGGCCCCGGCAGGTCGACGCGCGCGCCGACCCCGCCGCTCTCGATGCAGCACTCCGCCAGGGCCACCGCGAACCCGCCCTCCGCGCAGTCGTGCGCCGAACATACCATCCCGCGGCGCGCCGCATCCACCACCAGACGCTGCAGCGCCTTCTCGCGGTCGAAGTCGACGGGGGCGGGGCGGCCCCGCACCAGCCCGTGCGCCCGCTTCAGATACTCGCTGCCCCCGAGCCCGTCGGCACCCGCCGCAACCGGCGCCGCGTCCCCGAGCAGGACGACGTCGAGCCCCGCATCCGGGAAGAGGCGGGTCAGCACCCGCGCCGCGTCATCGAGAAGCCCCACCACCCCGAGCACCGGCGTGGGATCGATGGCCCGGCCGTCCGTCTCGTTGTAGAGGCTGACGTTGCCGCCGGTGATGGGGATGCCGAGGGCGCGGCACCCTTCGGCGATGCCGTCCACCGCCTCGACGAACTGCCACATGATGTCCGGACGCTCCGGGTTGCCGAAGTTCAGGCAGTTGGTCGCCCCGATCGGCTCCGCCCCCGCGCAGGCCACGTTGCGCGCCGCCTCCGCCACCGCGAGCCGGCCGCCCTCGCGCGGGTCCAGCCACGCGTGGCGGCCGTTGCCGTCCACCGACATCGCGAGGGCCCGGCCGGTCCCCTTGATGCGCACGACGGCGGCCCCGAGGCCCGGCAGGGCCACCGTGTTGGTGCGCACCATGTGGTCGTACTGGCGGTAGATCCAGCGCTTGCCCGCGATGACCGGCGCCGCGAGCAGGTCCAGCCACGTCCGGGTCAGGTCGGAAGGGACGGACAGCGCGGACGGGTCGAGCCGCCGCGCCTCGTCGAGATAGGCGGGGCGCCGGGTCGGGCGGTCGTACAGCGGCGCGGCGTCGGCCAGCTCCCGGTTCGGAATCTCGGCCACCACCGGGCCGCGGTCGCGCACCCGCAGCAGGCCGTCGCCGGTGACCTCGCCGATGCGCACGGCGTGCAGGTCCCACTTGTCGAAGACCCGCTCCACCTCCGCCTCGCGCCCCCCGCCGCACGACCAGCAGCATCCGCTCCTGCGACTCCGACAGCATGATCTCGTAGGGCGTCATGCCCGTCTCGCGCTGCGGCACCCGAGACACGTCGATGTCGATGCCGGTCCCCCCCCGCGCCGCCATCTCGCACGTCGAGCAGGTCAGCCCCGCCGCCCCCATGTCCTGGATGCCGACCAGCGCGTCGGTCTCCATGACCTCGAGGCAGGCCTCGAGCAGCAGCTTCTCCATGAACGGATCGCCCACCTGCACCGCGGGCCGGTTGTCGGCCGACCGGTCGTCGAACTCGGCCGACGCCATCGTGGCCCCGTGGATACCGTCGCGCCCGGTCTTCGCCCCCACGTAGTAGACGGGGTTCCCGGCCCCCGAGGCGACCCCCTTGGCGAGCCGCTCGGCCTTCGCCACCCCCAGGCAGAACACGTTCACCAGGGGGTTGCCGGCGTATCCGGGCTCGAACGCCGCCTCGCCGCCCACCGTGGGGATGCCGATGCTGTTGCCGTAGCCGGCGATGCCCGCGACCACGCCGTCGACGAGGCGGACGGTCTCCGCCCGCGTCCCCCCGCGCCCGTCCTCGATCTCGCCGAAGCGCAGCGAGTCGAGCAGGGCGATGGGCCGCGCCCCCATCGTGAAGATGTCGCGGATGATGCCGCCGACGCCGGTCGCGGCCCCCTGGTAGGGCTCGATGAACGAGGGATGGTTGTGGGACTCGATCTTGAACACCGCGGCGAGGCCGTCGCCGATATCGACCGCGCCCGCGTTCTCGCCCGGCCCCTGCAGGACCCGCGGCCCCTCGGTCGGGAGGCGGCGCAGATGCCGGCGCGAACTCTTGTAGCTGCAGTGCTCGGACCACATCACCGAGAAGATCCCCAGCTCGGTGACCGTCGGCTCGCGGCCGAGAATCTCCACCAGCCGGCGGTACTCCTCCGCGCTCAGCCCGTGCGCGTCGATGGCGGCCCGCTCGATCACGCGGCACCCGTCGCGG
>CAXXTG010000066.1:0-5588 GCA_963666855.2 Vicinamibacterales bacterium | reverse complement strand
GGCGAACCATGAGCGGTCTTCGCGTGCTGGGGCTCTGCGCCGCCGCCCTGGCCGCCGCGTGCGGATCGACGCGGCTGGTCCTCCCCGGCGGCCCCGGCACCCCCTATCCCGACTACGAGCGCCTCTTCGGGGCCGCGGTCTCGGAGTGCCGGCGCGTCAGGTCCGTCGAGACGATGATCGCGCTCAGCGGGCGCGGCGGAGGGGCCGGGCTCAGAGGCCGGGTGCGGGCGGGGCTGGCCGAGCCCGCGTCGATGCGGCTGGAGGGGCTGGCGCCGTTCGGCGCGCCGGTGTTCTACCTCGTGGCGTCGCCGGCCGAGGCCACGCTGTGGCTGACGCGGGAGGCCCGGGTGGTGACGGGGGTGCCGGCCCCCGATCTCTTCGCGAGCCTGACCGGCATCCCGTTCGGGGCGGACGACCTGCGGGCGGTGCTGACGGGCTGTCTCGTGCCCGACCCCCGGCCCGTCGGGGGGCGGCGCCACGGCGACTGGGTCGCCGTCGATCTGGCCGGCGGCGCCGTCGCCTGGGTGCGCGGCGTCGAGGACGGGCCCCGCCTGGCCGCGGGCACGCGGGACGGGCTGACGATCGAGTACGGCGAGTTCCGCCGCGGGCTGCCCCGGCTCGTGCGGGTGGTGTCCGACGCGGGGGGCGGCGGGGGCGGGCCCCTCACCGATCTGACGGCCCGCCTGTCGCAGGTCAGCCTGAACGTCGCCCTCGTTCCCGAGGCGTTCTCCCTGGCGGTGCCCGCCCACGTCGAGCCGGCGACCCTGGAGGAGCTGCGCGGGGCGGGACCGCTGGAGGTTCCGGTCGAGCCGGCATGAGCGCGCCGCCGGCTTCCGGGCGCCTCCGGCGGGTGACCGTGCGGGCGCACGCCAAGATCAACCTGGATCTGCGGATCGGCGGCCGGCGCCCCGACGGCTTCCACGACCTGCGGACCCTCCTCCAGTCCATCGGACTGCACGACACCCTGACGCTGCGGGCGGTCGAGGGCGGCTTCCGCATCCGCTGCTCGGCCCCCGGGGTGCCGTCGGGCGCGGACAACCTGGTGCACCGCGCCGCCCAGCGTCTGTGGACCGACTTGGGGGGAGGCGGCGAGGTTCGGGGCGTGGCGGTGGCCATCCGCAAGCGGATCCCCGTGGCGGCGGGGCTGGGGGGCGGGACCGCCGACGCGGTGGCCGCGCTGAGGGGCCTGTGCCTCCTGTGGGGACGGACGCCGCCGCCGGGCAGGCTGCACGCGCTCGCCGCCGGGCTGGGCGCCGACGGTCCCTTCTTCCTGGTCGGCGGCGCCGCGCTGGGGGTTGGCCGCGGCGACGAGGTCTACCCCCTCGCGGAGCAGCCCCGGCGCTGGGTGGCGGTGGCCGTCCCCCCCCGCGGCGTTTCGACCGCCGCCGCCTACGGCTGGCTCGACGAGGACCGCGCGGCGGCGGGGCGGGGACCGGCGGCGGCGACGCCGGCGCCGCCGCCGGTGCGGTTCGACGGGTCGGCGCTCGTGCTCGACGGCCTGCGGAACGACCTCGAGGGGCCGGTGGTCCGCCGCCGGGCCGGGATCGCCGGGGCGATCGGCCTGTTCTCGGCCGCCGGGGCGCGCCGGGCCGGCATGACCGGCAGCGGCTCCGCGGTGTTCGGTCTCTTCGATCGCCGGAGCGCGGCCGTCGGCGCGGCCCGGGACCTGCGTGACGGGCCGGGGGGGTGGACGGCGTGGGTCACCCGCACGGTGGACCGCGCCGGGCTCGAACGGCGCTTCCGGGTGTGACGGCGGGCGGCGGCGGGGGGCGCGCGGCCGCCGAGCCTTGATGGGCGGCGGACGGCCGGGTAGAATATCGGGTTCGCAGCAGTCTGGGCATGCGGCGTTGCGGGACGGGCTTCGCTTGATGGGGCGTCGCCAAGTGGTAAGGCGCGGGACTTTGGATCCCGTATTCGAAGGTTCGAATCCTTCCGCCCCAGCCATACCCGCCGGCGGCGCGTCCCCCGTGAACGGCCCCGCCGGGCCGGATCGACGGCGATGGTGAACGGGCAGCTCAAACTCTTCTCGGGCAGCGCGCATCCGGATTTGGCGCGGGAGATCGCCGACTACCTGGGCGCCCCGCTGGGCCGCGCGAACCTCCGGCGCTTCGCCGACACCGAGGTCTCGTTCCGGATCGACGAGAACATCCGCGGCGCCGACGTGTTCATTCTGCAGCCCACGTGCACCCCCGTCGATGCGCACCTCGTCGAGCTGTGCGTCATGATCGACGCGTTCCGGCGGTCGTCGGCCGCCCGCATCACCGCCGTGATGCCGTACTACGGCTACGCCCGGCAGGACCGGAAGGACAAGCCCCGGGTCCCCATCTCGGCGAAGCTGGTGGCGAATCTGCTGTGCGCGGCCGGTGCCAACCGCGTCCTCACCATCGACCTGCACAAGGCGCAGATCCAGGGGTTCTTCGACATCCCCGTCGATCACCTGTTCGCCGCCCCCGTGTTCATCCAGCACCTCGCCGCGTATCAGGATCCGGGTCTCGTGTTCGTGTCGCCGGACGCCGGCGGCGTCGAGCGCGCGCGCGCCTACGCCAAGCGGCTGGGCGCCGACCTGGCGATCATCGACAAGCGCCGCTCCGAGGACGGGCGGGCCGAGGTGATGCACGTCGTGGGCGACGTCCGCGACCGCGTCTGCATCATCCAGGACGACATCGTCGACACCGCGGGGACGCTCGTCCAGAGCGTGTCGGGGCTGCGCGAGAACGGCGCCGCGCGGGTCATCGCGTGCGCCGTGCACGGCGTGCTCTCGGGTCCGGCGCTGGAGCGCATCGAGGGGTCGCCGCTCGAGAAGCTGGTGGTCACGAACACCATTCCGCCCCGCCCCGAGGTCGCCGCGTCGGAGAAGGTCGAGGTGCTGTCCGTCGCCCCGTTGCTGGGGAAGGCGATTCAGAGCATTCACCAGGAGACGTCCGTGTCGTCGCTGTTCGTCTAAGACGAGGCGGGTCGGCTCGCCAGCCAGGCAGGTCCAGTCATGGAAACCACGTTGAACGCAGAGGTCAGATCCGGGCGCGGGAAGGGCGTCGCCCGCCGGCTCCGCCGCGGCGGACGCATTCCCGGCGTCGTCTACGGCGAGGGGGGCGGGTCGGGCGGGTCGGGCGCGCTCGCCGTCAGCGTCGAGCCCGAGGCGGTGTCGCGGGTGCTCCACTCGGAGGCCGGCGCCAACACCCTGATCGGCCTCACCGTCGGAGACCGGGACGGGGACTCGGACAAGGTGCTGATCAAGGACTATCAGGTCGACCCCATCTCGCACCGGCTCCTGCACGTCGACTTCTACCGGGTGGCGATGGACAAGGTCATCACCGTCACCGTGCGCATCGATCTCACGGGCGAGGCGGAGGGGGTCAAGGTGCAGGGCGGCCTGATCGACTTCGTGCAGCGGGAGGTGGCCGTCGCGTGCCTGCCGTCGGAGATTCCCGAGCACATCGAGGTCGACGTCTCGCCGTTGACGATCGGCCAGGGCATCCGTCTCAAGGATCTCCTCGAGGGGGTGTCGTGGCAGCCGGTGAGCGATCCCGAGACCCTCATCGTCCACGTCATCGCGCCGCGGCTCGAGACGGAGGAGGGCGAGGGCGAGGGCGAGGCGGAGGCCGAGGCGGAGGGCGAGGCGGAGGCCGAGGCGGGCGGCAAGGCCGAGGGCTGACGTTCCGGCCGGCGGCGGGGCCGCCGGCCGGCGCGGGTCTCCTCCGGGCAGGACCGTGAAGCTGATCGTGGGACTCGGCAACCCCGGCGACGAGTACCGGGGGACCCGGCACAACGTCGGCTTCGAGGTGGTCGAGGAGACGGCGGGGCGCTGGAACCTCGCGTTCCGGTCCGCCCCCGCCGACGCCCTGCTCGCCAACGCCCCGGCGTCGCCGGGGGGGCGGGACGCGGTCCTGCTGGCGAAGCCGCAGACCTACATGAACCGCAGCGGCTTCGCGGTCGGGGCGCTCGTGCGGTACTACCGGATCGAGCCGGGCGATCTGCTGGTGGTCACCGAGGACGTCAACCTGCCCCTGGGCCGGTTGCGGGCGCGCCGCCGCGGATCGTCCGGCGGGCACAACGGCCTGCGCTCGATCATCGAGGCCGGCGCCGGGGAGGAGTTCTCCCGCCTCCGCGTCGGGGTGGGGCGCGGCGACCCGCGGCAGAAGCTGTCGGGGCGCGTGCTCTCGCGCTTCAGCCGCGCCGAGCGGCCGGCGATGGACGAAGTCGTGCGGCGGGCGGCCGACGCGGTGGAGATGTTCGTGGAGGCCGGCATCGGTCCGGTCATGAATGCGTTCAATCGGCGCGACGCCGACACCGTCGACGAGGACCCGGCGGCCGGCGGCGGTTGACGTCGATTCGCGGGTCCGTTAATCTCATCAGTTCGGGGGCGGCGCGGTCGGCGTCCGCCCCGTTCACTCCTTGCCACGCCGGGTGGCCGTCAGTCCAGAAGGAGACGCATGCCCAACGACAGACAATACGAGTTCGTGTACGTCCTCGCCCCCACCGTCACCAACGCCGGGGTGGAAGCGCTCCAGCGCGAGCTGGCGGACCAGATCGGCAAGCTCGGCGGGGCGGCGGAGAACACCGATCTGTGGGGACGCCGCAAGCTCGCGTACCCCATCGGCGACTTCACGGAAGGCATCTACGTCGTCCAGTTGATTCGCGGGCCGGGCACGATGGTGACCGAGCTCGAACGCCGCATGCGCGTCCGCGACGACGTCCTGCGGTATCTCACGGTGCGGGTCGACGACGATCTGCGCAAGGCGCGGCGGGCGGCCGACAAGCGCAAGGCGGACGCCGAGCGCCGTCGCGCCGCGCGCGCGCCGGCGGAGGCGCCGCCGCCGCCGCCCGCCCCGGCACCCGCGGACGGCGGCGTCCCCGCGGAGGGCGGCCCGCAGGCCGAGAGCGTGTCGCCGCCGCCGGCGCCGCAAGCCGAGGCGAAGCCGGCCGAGACCGCGGCGAAGCCGGGCGAGGCGGACGCGAAGCCGGCCGAGGCGGACGCGCCCGCGTCGGCCGCGGCGCCGGAGGGTGAGCCGGCGGCGCCTCCCGCCGGGGACGCGTCGGCCGCGGCCGCGCCGGCGCCGCAAGCCGAGGCGGAGCCGCCCCAGGCCGCGGCGTCGGATGAACCGGCCGGCCGGGAGCCGGCGCCGTAGGACCGCGCGGACCCCTTGGCGAAGAGGTTGATTCCCGCCGCCCGCCGTCCGGCGCGCGGCCTTCGGAGGTGAACGATGAAGAACGATCGCGGCGCCGCCCGCAAGCCCAAGTTCGACCGGCCCCGGCGCGGCATGTTCCGGCGGAAGCGGGTCTGCCGCTTCTGCGTCGACAAGGTCCCGTACATCGACTACAAGGACGTACGGATGCTGATCGCGAGCATTCCCGAACGGGGGAAGATTCAGCCCCGGCGGCTGTCGGGGACCTGCGCGCCCCATCAGCGCAAGCTGCAGACGGCGATCAAGCGCGCGCGGCAGTTGGCCCTGATCCCGTACGTGACCGACTAGCGCCCGCGGTGAAGCCATGGCAGTCCAGATCATTCTCAGAGAGCCGGTCGACCACCTCGGGCGCCGGGGCGACGTCGTGAAGGTCGCCGACGGATACGCCCGCAACTATCTCCTGCC
>CAXXTG010000065.1:0-27286 GCA_963666855.2 Vicinamibacterales bacterium | reverse complement strand
CGAGTGCCGCCGCCCGCGCCCCCTCGACGGCGGCGTCTTCGCTGTCGCCGGCCGCATGCAGTCCCTTGAAGGCCGGGCAGTACGCGTGGTAGCCGTCACCGTCGGCCTCGACGACGACCGATACCCGCAGCCGCAGGCGTGCGCTCATGGTCGCTCTCCCTGCATCCGCTCTCCTGGTTCGTCTTTTCGACGAATGGCTCGGTTCGGAGGCTGCTTGCACCGAGGCCGCCCGATGGTGACCCATTCCGTTCATCGTAGCACCACGGCGGTCACCGTGCCCCGTCCGATTCGCCCTCCGGATCCGGGTCCCCCGCGGAGAGGCGATGCCCGCATATAATCGGGTGCTAAGGGAGTCTGCGCGCCGAAGGACGCGGACTTCGGGGCCTCGCTTGGCCGGGAGACGCCGCCGCCGGGCGGCGGCTTTGCGGGATAGGAGTTCGCGCGGTGGGCAGGAAACGACGCACGAGACATGGACCGGCGGCGGGGCGCGCTCCCGGGCCGGCACCGCCGCCGCGGCCGTCCTGGGTCTGGGTCGTCGCGACGGCGTCGCTGCTGCTCGGCGGCGGCGTCCTGGTGTGGCGCGCTCCCCCGGCGCCGCAGGCGGCACGCGGCGAGTCCGCCGCCGTGGCGGCGGCGCCGACGTCCACCCCCGCCGCCGCGTCACCGGCCTCCACCGCCGCGGAGCCCGAGCCGGACGTCCGCCTGCGGCGCGTCGAGGTGCTGCGCGAGCTGTCGCACGAGCGGGACGCCTATACGCAGGGGCTGGTGTGGTGGGACGGCGTGCTCTTCGAGAGCACCGGCCGGGAGGGCGAGTCGACCCTGCGGCGGCTCGACCCGCGGACGGGGCGGGTGGAGCGGCGCATCGACATCCCGCCGCAGTACTTCGGCGAGGGGCTGGCCCTCGTCGACCGCCGGCTGATCATGCTGACGTGGCGGGCGCAGCGCGCGTTCAGCTTCGACCGCGACTCGTTCGAGCAGCTCGACACCTTCCGCTACCGGGGCGAGGGCTGGGGCCTCTGCCACGACGGCGACCGGCTGGTCATGAGCGACGGCAGCGACCGGCTGACCTTCCGCGACCCCGTGACCTTCGAGCCGATCGGCGAGCGGCGGGTGCGGCTGCGGGGACAGCCGCTGTACGAGCTGAACGAGCTGGAATGCGTCGACGGGGCGGTGTACGCCAACGTCTGGCAGACCGACTTCATCGTGCGCATCGACCCCGCGGACGGCCGGGTCACCGACTACATCGACGCGGCCGGCCTGCTGCGGGGCGCCGACCGTCTCGGGGCTGAGGTGCTGAACGGCATCGCCTGGGACCCCGAGGCCGGCACCTTCTACATCACCGGCAAGTGGTGGCCGAAGATGTTCGAGGTGCGCTTCGTCGAGGACGACTAGCAGCCCTTGGCAGACCCCGCTCTGCTCGACTTGCAGCGGGATTCTCGTCACCGTCTCCAGCCTGGCGGGGCTGACGGCCGGCAGGAGCGTCGTACGCCGGGGTACGGCGAGAGCGCGACGGGCGGAACACGTCGCGGGCGCGCGGCCGTACTGAGGCGATCGACGCCGGGGTTTGACCGATTCCCGGCTGTGCTATGCTGCCCCTCGAATCGTGAAGCTGCTGCGACATCGCGGGAGCTTCCACCGCAACGGGCTGCGCGGGTCGCGACGGGCCACTTCAACCTGGAGCATTCGAGTGCGGCTACCGGTATTCGCGCGCGCCGGAGTGATGGCGGCGGCCTTGGTCGCCGTCGGATGGGCGGCCCTGTGGGCGGCCGAACACCTCGCGCCGCCGATGGACCCCGAATCGGTCCGCTTGGCGGCCGCCGCTCCTGAGGCTCGGGTGTCGGCGGCCGTTCCCGCGGCGGCCGTTCCCGCCTCCAGATCGACGGGCATGCACGTCGGGGCCGAGAGGGTGTCGGCGGCCGTTCCCGCGGCGGCTGTTCCCGCGCCGCCCCGCCTCGCGGGCGTGGCCCGCCGCGCCGCTGGGCCGCCGGCCGCGCAGCGGCAGCCGATCTTCCGGCGCAGCGACATCCGGCGGTCTTCCCGCGGGAACCTCAACGCCGACGCCCGCGAGTTCTTCTTCACGCGGGCCGTGTACAACAGCGGCTACCGCTGGAGCGCCTGGGCCACCGACTACCCCAAGGCCGACCGCCAGTTCCTGATCATCCTCGACCGGCTGATCGACCTCGACGCCTACGAGGCCGAGAACGCGGTCCGGCTCGACGACCCCAACGTGCGCCGGTTCCCGTTCCTGTACGCCCTCGAGGTCGGGGACATGTACATGAGCGAGGCCGAGGCGCAGGGGCTCCGCGACTACCTGCTCGCGGGCGGGTTCCTCATGATCGACGACTTCTGGGGGACCTGGGAGTGGGCGCAGTTCGAGTCGGAGATCCGGCGGGTGCTGCCCGAGCACCCGATCGTCGACATCCCCCTCGAGCACCCCATCTTCAACACCGTGTACAACATCGAGGAGATCGTGCAGGTCCCCTCGATCGGCAACGCCCAGGGCGGCCCGACGTGGGAGCGTGACGGCTACGAGCCGCAGGTCAAGGGGATCTTCGACGACGACGGCCGGTTGATGGTGATCATCAACTGGAACACCGACATCGGCGACGCGTGGGAGTGGGCCGAGAGCCCCTACTACCCGCTGCGGTATTCGACGTACGCCATCGAGATCACGATCAACATCATCGTCTACGCGATGAGCCACTAATGTTCGAATTCCTGTTCAAGTACCGACCCCTGGCGTTCGAAGAGGGCGTGTTCGCGTTCCGCCCGACGGCGGCGACGTACGTGGCGACGCTGCTGGTGATCGCGGCGGCGGTCGTCACGCTGCGCACCTACCGGCAGGTGCGGGCGAACAGCCGCCCCCTCGACCGCGGCATCCTCACCGGCATCCGGTTCGCCGTCCTCGCCCTGTTGGTCGTCTGTCTGTGGCGGCCGGTGCTGGTGCTGTCGCAGGTCGAGCCGCAGCAGAACTTCCTCGGCGTGCTCGTCGACGACTCGCGCAGCATGCAGATTGCGGACGTCGAGGGCGGGTCGCGCGCCGACGTCATCCGGCGGGAGCTCGGCGACGAGAGCCCGCTGCTCGCCGCCCTCCGCGACCGGTTCGCGGTGCGCCTGTTCGGCTTCTCGTCGGGCACCGCCCGCGTCGGCTCGATGGGCGAACTCGCCCACGACGGGACCCGGACCGACGTCGGCGAGGCCCTGACGCGGGCGTGGGAGGAGCTCTCCGGCGTGCCCCTGTCCGGCCTCGTGCTCGTCACCGACGGCGCCGACAACGCCGACGGGGCCATCGAAGAGACGCTGCTGCCCCTGCAGGCGGCGGGGGTTCCGGTGTTCACGGTGGGGCTCGGGCGCGAGGAATACTCGCAGGACATCCAGATCAGCCGGGTCGACACGCCGCGCTCCGTCCTGCGGGGGGCGGCCCTGGTCGTCGACGTCGTCGTCGCCCAGACCGGCTACCGCGGCGAACGGGTCAGCCTCGTGGTCGAGGACGAGGGCCGCATCGTCGCCGACGAGACCGTCACCCTGCCCGCCGACGGCGAGCCCACCACGGTGCGGGTCCGCTTCACCGCCGCCGACGCGGGGCCGCGGCTCTTCAGCTTCCGCATCGCCCCCGAGCCGGACGAGATGGTGACGCAGAACAACGAGCAGAACGTGCTCATCGTGGTCGAGGACACCGCCGAGAAGGTCCTCTACTTCGAGGGCGAGCCGCGGTGGGAGGTCAAGTTCCTGCGCCGCGCCGTCGCCGACGACGAGAACCTCCAGCTCGCCGTCCTGCAGCGCACCGCCGAGAACAAGTTCATGCGGATGGGGGTCGAGTCGGCCGAGGACCTCGTCGGCGGCTTCCCCCGCACCCGGGCCGAGCTCTTCCAGTACCGCGCCCTCGTCCTCGGCGGCATCGAGGCCAACCACTTCACCCCCGACCAGCTTCGGATGATCGCCGACTTCGTGGGCGAGCGCGGCGGGGGGCTGCTGATGCTCGGCAGCCGCCGCTCGTTCGCCGAGGGGGGCTACGCCGGCACCCCGGTGGCCGACGTCCTCCCGGTGGTGATCCCGGAGCAGCCGGCCGACGACCAGAACCGCTTCTTCGTCGAGACCGCGGTGCGGCCGACCCGTCCCGGACAGACCCATCCCGCGACCCAGATCGCCGAGACCGAACAGGCGTCGGCCGCGCGCTGGCTCGAGCTGCCGCCGATCACCTTGGTGAACGCCGTCCGCGACGTCAAGCCGGGGGCGACCACCCTGCTGACGAGCGCCGACGAGTCGCTGGTGGTGCTGGCGTTCCAGCGCTACGGGGCGGGCAAGGCCCTGGCGTTCCCGATCCAGGACTCGTGGATGTGGCAGATGCACGCCGACATCGACGTCGAGGACCAGACCCACGAGACCCTGTGGCGGCGCCTCCTGCGGTGGATGGTCGACGGCGTGCCCGACCAGGTGGTGGCGGACGTGCCGGCCGAGCGGGTCGAGCTCGACGAACCCCTGACCCTGGGGGCTGAGGTCGACGACGCGAACTACGAGGAGATCAACACGAGCCAGGTGTCGGCGTGGATCACCGATCCCGACGACGAGCTGTTCGAGGTCCCCATGGACTGGACCGCCGACCGCGACGGCGAGTACCGGGCCAGCCTGACCCCCCGCAAGGAGGGCCTCTACGAGGTGCGGGTCGAGGCCACGCAGGACGGCGAGCTCCTCGGCACCGACACCACCTGGGTGCGGGTCGCCCCGAGCGACGCCGAGTACTACGACTCGACGCGGCGCACCGCGTTCCTCGAGCGCATCGCCGACGAGACGGGGGGGCGCTTCTACACCGCCGACACGGTCGACGGGCTCGCCGAAGACATCCAGACGGTGGGCGGCGGGGTCACCGTCATCGAAGAGCGCGACCTGTGGGACATGCCCGCGGTGCTGCTGGCGTTCCTGCTGCTCGTGGTCGGCGAATGGGGCTACCGACGGGCGCGGGGGCTGGCATGATCCGGTGCCTTTTCCGGTTGCGCCGGGTCTGGAACCGCGCTCTTGGGCCGGCCCGACCGACCGACGGCGGGCGGTCTTCTACAGGGGGCTGCGCGGGCGCCGGGAATGATCCGGCCGTACGGCCGCGGCACCGCTCGGGGGGGGCGTCAGACGGTCCGGTGCAGTCCGGGCGAGTTGACGTGCATCCGCAGGGTGTCTCCCTGCTCGTTCACCCGGCCGGTCAAGCGGTCAAGCTTGGCGTTGACGAACAGCACGCCGACGGCGGCGACCACCGCGGCGATATTCCCGATCGTGTCTGTAACGGCGGCGAACAATTCCATGTACGCCATGTTAACACGGCGTCCGGTGCAGGTGCCACTCTGCGCAGAACGCGGCTTTCGGGCCGTCGGGGGGGCGGCGCGGCACTCGTCCCGGGTTGCCTGCGCGCCGCCTTGGCCCTGTTGGTTCTCGCGGCTCCCGCCGCCGCGCAGCAGACCCACGTGCTGGTCGTCACCGGCCTGAGCGGCGACCCCGCCTACGCCGAGCAGTTCCACGGGTGGGCGACGACGCTGATCGACGCCGCGACCGGGCGTTACGAGCTGCCCGCCGACAACGTGACGTGGCTGGCCGAGCGGGTCGAGCCCGACCCGGAGCGCATCGACGGCCGGTCGACGAGCGACAACGTCGAGGCGGCGGTGGCGGCCATCGCGGAGCGGGCCGAGCCCAACGACCACGTCCTGATCGTGCTGATCGGGCACGGCAGCTACCAGAACGGCGAGTCGCGGTTCAACCTGCCCCGCCGCGATCTGACCGCCGACGACTACGGCCTGCTGCTCGACCGGCTTCAGGCGCAGCGGGTCACGTTCGTCAACGCGGCCACATCGAGCGGCGGGTTCATCCAGGCCCTCTCCGGCGAGGGGCGGACGGTGGTCACCGCGACCCGCAGCGGGGGGCAGTGGAACGAGACCGTCTTCGGGGGCCACTTCGTCGCCGCGTTCGCGGACGGGTCGGACGAGTCGGACCAGAACCGGGACGGCCGCGTCTCGGTGCTCGAGGCGTTCGAGTACGCCGTCGCCCAGGTGAACCGGTTCTATGAGGCGGACGGGCTGCTGCAGACCGAGCACGCCCTGCTCGACGACAACGGGGACCGCGAGGGCACCCGCGAGCCCGACCCCGTGAGTTCGGACGGGGCGCTGGCCCGCACCCTGTTCATCAGCGCCGGCGAGGGCGCGGGCATCCCCGGCTGGCCGGAGGACCCGGCGCTGCGCGCCCTCTACCAGGAGCGGCTGGAGATTCAGGAGCAGATAGAGGCCCTGCAGGCGACCCGGGGGGGCACCGACGCGGCGATCTACCAGGCCGAGCTGGAGAAGCTGCTGGTGGCCATCGCCCTGAAGGGCCGCGAGATCCGGGAAGCGGAGGCGGCGGCGGAGCCCCGTTGATGCGACCTTGCGACCTGTGGTCGCGCTCGAGGATCCGCTGACGCGACATCCTGCACGGCGCGCCCCTGCTGGTTGGGGGGGCGGTGGTCGCGGGAGCGGATGTCGGCGGCGGTGCGCGGATGGACGAGTGATGGACACCGGAGCAGAACGATCTCGGGCGGGAGTTCGGGCCGTGGAACGGAGCGGACTTCGGGGGGCCTGGTCGGGCGGCGGCGCCGCACGACGGTGGTGGGCCCGGCGGGCCGCGCTCTCCGGGCTGGCGCTGGTCGTGCTGCTGACCGGCTTGGCGGTCGAGGCCGGTGACGATCCGCCCCGGCCGCCGGTGTCCGGTCCCGAGACCTTCGACGGGCGGTTCGTCTTCGCCCGCATCCGCTACGCCGACGGGTACGTCGGGGGCGGGTTCGCCTTCCGCCAGGATCTGCCGTGGGCCCACGACTATCCGCGGGCCGAGGCCAACCTGATGCGGATTCTGGAGTCGATCACGACCGTCAATCCGTACCTGGGGCACGACGGCGGCACGATCCTCACGCTCGACGACCCGAACCTGTTCAAGTACCCCTTCGCGTACATGTCCGAGCCGGGGTACTGGACGATCGTCTCGGACGCCGAGGCGCGCGGCCTGCGGAACTACCTGCTGAAGGGCGGCTTCCTCATCTTCGACGACTTCCGGGGCGACTGGCACTGGGAGAACCTGGAGGCGCAGATGCGGCGGGTGGTGCCCGATCTGCGTTGGGTGCCCCTCGACGCCACCCACCCGGTGTACCACTCGTTCTTCGACATCGACACCCTCGACGAGTACGAGCAGGCGTACCCCGGCTACGACCCGCTCTTCTTCGGCCTGTTCGAGGACAACGACCCGAACGGGCGGCTGATGGCGGTGGCGAACCACAACAACGACATCGGCGAGTACTGGGAGTACTCGATGACCGGCTGGTACCCCATCGACCTGTCGAACGAGGCGTTCAAGCTCGGCATCAACTACATCATGTACGCGTTGACCCACTGAGCCGCCGGCCGGCCGCGCGGCCCCGCCGGTTCGGGCGGCGCGGCGGCGGACGGTCGGCGAACGGCGGCCCGTGGCGACGACCCCGCATGGTTCGACTGCGGCGGGGCTTTCGCCGCGGGCCGCAACGGAGCGAAAACCAGCGACGGCCCGTCGGGGCCGGGGAGAGTGTCCGCCGTGAACGAATTCGCCGATCAACCGACCGACCTCGAAGATCCCGACGACATCGCGCTGGCCGACCGCATGAAGGCGGGGCGCGAGGAGATCCTCACCGAGATCCGCAAGAAGATCATCGGCCAGCAGCGGGTCATCGAAGAGACCCTGCTGACCCTGTTCGTCGGCGGCAACAGCCTCATCATCGGGGTGCCGGGGCTCGCCAAGACCCTGCTCATCCAGACCATGGCGCAGGTGCTCGACCTGAAGTTCGCGCGCATCCAGTTCACGCCCGACCTGATGCCGTCGGACATCACCGGCACCGACATCATCCAGGAGGACGCCGAGACCGGCGGGCGCAAGATGGTGTTCGCGCCCGGCCCGGTGTTCACCAACATCCTCCTCGCCGACGAGATCAACCGCACCCCGCCCAAGACCCAGTCGGCCCTGCTCGAGGCGATGCAGGAGCACCGGGTCACGGTGCAGGGGCGCACCTACACCCTGGAGGAGCCGTTCTTCGTCTTCGCGACCCAGAACCCCATCGAGCTCGAGGGCACCTACCCCCTGCCCGAGGCCCAGCTCGACCGGTTCATGTTCCACATCGTCATCGAGCATCCCCCCGAGGACGAGGAGATCGAAGTCGTCCGCACCACCACCGGGCTCGCCGAGCCGGAGTACAAGCACGCGGTGACCGGCGACGACCTCGTCGAGTTCCAGAAGCTGGTGCGCAAGGTGCCGGTGTCCGAGCCGGTCATGCGCTACGCGCTGGGCCTCGCCCGGACGAGCCGGCTGAAGGGCGAGGGCGCCCCCGAGTTCAGCAAGTGGATCGCCTACGGGGCGAGCGTCCGCGCCGCGCAGTACCTGACCCTCGGGGGCAAGGCGCGCGCCCTCACCCAGGGCCGCTACCACGTCAGCTTCGACGACATCCGGGCCCTCGCCCACCCCGTGCTGCGGCACCGCGTGCTCCTCAACTTCCACGCCGAGTCGGAGGGCATCACCACCGACCAGATCATCGACCAGTTGATCGAGGTCGTGCCCACGCCCGTCTCGCAGATGTAGCCATGGCGACCCACGCCCCCTCCTCGTCGCCCGGCGCCCGGTTCATCGACCCGAAGGTGCTGGCCCGCGTCGGCAGCCTCGAGCTGGCGGCGCGGTTCGTCGTCGAGGGGTTCATCAACGGCCTGCACAAGGCGCCGTACCTGGGCGTCTCCATCGACTTCGCGGAGCACCGCGGGTACATGCCCGGCGACGACATCCGGCGCGTCGACTGGCGGCTCTACGCCCGGACCGACCGGTTCTACGTCAAGCAGTTCGAGGCCGACACCAACACCAACTTCTCGGCCATCTTCGACGTCTCGAAGTCGATGAACTTCGGCAGCCACGCGCTGACCAAGCTCGACTACGGCCGGTTCCTCGCCGCCTGCCTCAGTTACCTCAGCATGAAGCAGCGCGACCGGGTGGGCATCGTGACCTTCGACGACGACATCGTCGAGCGGGTGCCGCCGTCCGCCAAGCACTTCGAGGTCGCCCTCCACACCCTCGACCGGATGAAGGCGGGCCGGCCCGGCGCGCTGGGACCGCCCCTCTACAAGGCGACGGAGTTCTTCAAGCGGCCGAGCATCGTCGCCGTCATCTCCGACTTCTACGAGGAGCCCGAGGAGGTGTTCGCCGCGGTCAAGCCGCTGCGCTTCGCGGGCAACGACGTGATCATGTTCCACGTCCTCGACCCCGCCGAGGTCGACTTCCCCTACGACGACTCGGTCAGCTTCCAGGACATCGAGACCGGCCGGAAGGTGCCGGTGGTGCCCGACAAGCTGCGCGACCAGTACCGCCAGCTCGTGCGGGACCACATCGAGGCCCTCACGCAGCTCGCCAACCAGAACCGCATCGACTACCACTTCATGAACACGAAGGTCCCCCTCGACCACGCGCTGTTCCGGTACCTGGCGATGCGGCACAAGCTGACCAAGGGGCGTTGATGGCCTTGCCGCGCCGTCGTTTCCCGGCCCCGTCGAGCCCAAGGTGTTCGGGCGCCACAAGCTGACCAAGGTGCGCTGATGGCTTTCCTCGCTCCCCTGTTCCTCGCCGCCCTCGCCGCGATCGGCGCCCCGGTGCTGCTGCACATGATCCAGCGCCAGCGCACCGAGGTCGTCGAGTTCCCGTCGCTGATGTTCGTGCGGAAGATCCCGTTCCGCTCGCTGCGCCGGCAGCGCATCCGCCACTGGCTGCTGCTGCTCATGCGGTGCGCGGCCCTCGCCCTCCTCGTCGCCGCCTTCGCCCGGCCCTTCCTCCGCTCGACCGCCCTCGCGGTGGCCGGCGGCGGGCGCGAGGTCGTCGTCCTCCTCGACCGCTCGTGGAGCATGGCCTACGGCGACCGGTGGGACCGCGCCCAGGCCGCCGCCCGCGGCGCGGTGCAGGACCTCGGGCCGGAGGACCGGGCCACCGTCGTCCGGTTCGACAGCGGGGCCGAGGCGGGGGCCCGCTCGACCAACGACCGGGCCAGCCTGCTCGCGGCCGTCAACGACGCCGAGATCGGCGCCGGCACCACCCGCTTCGGCCCGCCCCTGCAGCTCGCCCAGGGCATCCTGGAGGATTCGGACCTGCCGCAGCTCGAGGTCGTGCTCGTCAGCGACTTCCAGCGGACGGGCATCGACAGCGCCGCGAACACCCTGCTGCCCCCCGGCACGGTGCTGACCCCGGTGGCGGTGGCCGACGAGGCGGAGACCGGGAACGTCAGCGTGGTCGGCGTCTCGGTGCAACGCGACACCTTCGCGGGGGCGGAGCGCGCCACGGTGACGGCGCGGCTCGCCAACCGCGGGTCGGAACCGGTCGAGCGGATGCGGGTGGCCCTCGAGCTGAACCGCTTCGAGCTCGAAGCGCTGCCGGCGGCGGTCGAACCGGCGAGCGTGGCCAGCGTCACCTTCGCCCCGTTCACCCTCGACGATGCGGCGATGCCGGTATCGGTGCGCGCGCAGGCCGACGCCCTGCCCCACGACGACGTCTTCCACTTCCTCGTCTCGCCCGGCGACGTGGTGCCGGTGCTCATCGTCGTCAGCCCCGGCGCGCCCGAGTCGAGCCTGTACCTGGAGCGGGCCCTCGCCATCGGGACGAGTCCGTCGTTCGCGCCGGTGGTGCGGCCGGTGGACGAGCTGACGGTCGAGGACGTCGAGGCGGCGCAGGTGATGGTGCTCAACGACGTGGGCCCACCGTCGGGCGAGCTCGGGGCCGCGGTCACGCGCTTCGTCGAGGCCGGCGGCGGGCTGTGGATCGTGCTCGGCGAGAACGCGCGGTGGCCGGGCGGCGACTTCGAACTGCTGCCTGGCGCGGCCGGCGAGCCCGCCGACCGCGACGGCCGCGGCGGCGTGCTGGGGTTCGTCGACTACACGCATCCGGTGTTCGAGCTGTTCGGCACCCCCCGCAGCGGCGACCTCACCACCCCGCGGTTCTTCCGCTACCGGCCCCTCGACGTGCGGGCCGGCGCGTCGGTCCTGGCGCGCTACGACAACGGCGACGCGGCCCTCGTCGAGCGCCCCCTCGGGGCGGGCCGGGTGCTCGTGTGGACCTCCACCCTCGACAGCTTCTGGAGCGACGTCGCGCTGAAGCCGATCTACCTGCCGCTCGTCCACAAGACCGTCGAGTACCTCGCCGCCTACCGCCCCCCGACGCCGCAGTTCACGGCGGGGCAGGTCCTCGACCTGGCGCAGTATCCCGGCGCCGACGGCCTCGACCTCGCCGGCGGCAACCTCGTCGTGCGCGACCCGAACGACGACCGCGTGCCGGTCGGGTCGGGCGGCCGCGACGGCCGCTCGGGCTTCATCGACCTCGTCGAGCCCGGCTTCTACGAGATCCGCGACCTCGACGCGGAGGACGCCGCGGTGGTGCGGGTCGCCGTCAACGTCGACCTCGCCGAATCGAACCTCGCGGCGGCCGACCCCCAGGAGCTGGTGGCCGCCGTCACCGGCCGCGCCGGCGGCGACCGCACCGTGGCCGGCCAGCGCGAGCTGCGCCCCGAGGACCTGGAGCGCCGCCAGACGATGTGGTGGTACCTCCTGATCGGCGCGATGGGCTTCCTCGCCACCGAGACCGTCCTGTCGAACCGCCTCTCGCGGCGGGCGCTCGACCCCGACGCGTGATTCATCCGAAGCGTGTGGTTCCTAGGGATTGATACCGTGATCACTCATACATGAGAGCGGGGGACAGGACGATGATGAACTTGTTGTCCCTGGCGGTTCTCATGCATATTTGTGCCGGCTATGGCGGCGGCAGAGACGGCCGCGGCACCCGTGGCCCCATCGCCACGCGCGGCTCTCGCGTTGTGAGGACGCTTGACCAGTGGTCCGTCACGCCACAATCTTTGGATACGGACATGGGTTCGGGCGCGCAATCGTTGATGAATCACAGCACCCATGCCCTAACATTTGGTCGTGGTGCAGCACTAGTCTAATTCTCATGTTTCACTGGGGTCCCCGATTTGGTGCTCGGAGACTACACGGAGAGGGCACGGAAGTCGCCCGGTGGGCACGCGAGGCCCCCCGGGTGCCAATCCGGGGAGGACGGCGGCAAACCTCGGTGGTGGGGGAGGCGGGAGCGGGGGACCTATGGTGACGGGATACAGGCAGCGGCAGTGGTTTCACTCGGCACTCGGGGCAGCTTTGTTTCTGGTCGCGTTCCAAGGCTGGTTTTTGGAGGGTGTAGCGCAGTCTGTGACTGATGAGTTTCTTGAACAAGAACGAGAGCGCCTCCTCATCGCCTACTCCGAGTTCAAGAACCCGCATCGAGCCGATCCGCCGGGTGCGGATGATGACCCCGATTTCCAAGATTTCGCGCTCGTCACCGACGGTGCCGTGACACACCGTCAAGACAAGCCCGGTTTACAACTGAGCTTTCTGAACGACGGGTCAGCAGTCGGCGAAGTGGATCTCGACTTCGACAGCGGCCTTTGCGGCCCATTTTTGCCCTCTTGTCATTGTAAGCCGGCAAACTCGGACGTTGGATCTGGTCGCGCCTCTGAGCTTCCGCCCCAGCATCTCACAAAGTTCAATCGCGTGTTCGGTTTTTTTTCAACCAATCTCACGTTGAGTATGTGGGACGGAAGGCAGGCGCATTGCCAGCCGAGCTACTCAAGATTGTCGCGTAGCGGTCCGTGGGTTGGCGGTGGGCCAGTAGGTGTTTCAAACTTTGACGTCTGCAGAAGAAATTGCGGTGACGTGGAGGTGTGGCGAGGCCGGCAGTGAAGGGGGCCGGCGGCGGACCGAACGGATGTGGTCGATGAACTATTCGGATGTCGAGCTCGAAGCGCTGATGGCGGATCTCGAGTCGGATCTCGTCGAGCGAAAGGAGTCGTTCGACGGCGACGCGCCGCGCAAGGTGAGGCAGGCCATCTGCGCCTTCGCCAACGATCTGCCGGATCACCGGCGGCCGGGAGTCGTGTTCATCGGCGTACGGGACGACGGAGAGCCTTCGGGTCTGGAGATCAACGACGCGCTGCTGCTGACGCTCGCGCACTGCAAGACGGACGGCAACATTCTGCCGCTGCCGACCATGACGGTGGCGAAGCACCGGCTGCGCGGGGCGGAGGTCGCGGTCGTGACAGTCGCCGCGGCCGACTCGCCGCCGGTCAGGTACGGCGGGCGCATCTGGGTGCGGGTGGGTCCGCGGCGGGCGGTGGCCAGCGCCCAGGACGAACGCATCCTGAACGAGAAGCGGCGCCACGGAGATGCGCCGTTCGACGCGCGGCCGGTTCGCGGCGCGAGCTTGGCCGACCTCGACCTGCCGCGGTTCCGCTATCTCTATCTGCCGCGGGCCTTCGACCCCGAGGTGCTGGCGCGCAACGACAGGACGCTGGAGGAGCGCCTCGCCGCGACGAAGATGATCGCCGGCGTGGCCGACCCGACGCCGACCGTGCTCGGGGTGCTGATGCTCGGCCCGCGGCCGATGGACTTCGTGCCCGGCGCCTACGTTCAGTTCCTGCGCTTCGCCGGCGCTGACCGGGCCGATCCGATTGTCGACGCCGCGCGGTTCGAAGGCCCCGTCACCGAGGCCATGCGCGAGCTGGACGCCACGCTGCGGAGCCATATCCGTACGTCGGTGGACGTGAGTTCCGGTCCGACGGAGGTCCGGCGCGCCACCTACCCGCTGGGGGCGCTGCAAGAGCTGGTTCGCAACGCGGTCATGCACCGCGCCTACGAGGCCACCCGCGCCCCGGTGCAGGTGGCCTGGTTCGCGGACCGGGTGGAGATCATCAGCCCGGGCGGCCCGTACGGCGGCGTGTCGGCGGAGACGTTCGGCCAGCCGGGTCTGCTCGACTACCGCAACCCGAATCTGGCCGACGCCATGCGCGTCACGGGCCTCGTGCAGCGCTACGGCATCGGCATTCCACGGGCGCGCCGCGAGCTGCGCGACAACAACCAGGAAGAGCCGACGTTCGACGTGGACTCGCACCGCGTGCGCTGCGTGGTGCGCGTGCGGCCGGACTGGCCGGGCAACCTGCCCGCGTCGGCCGGATGAGGTTCAGGCGGGGCCGTCACCGCCATCGGCGTCTCCAACCCTTCGAAGACGGCCGCGTCGTCGGCCCTTGCCGGGAGTCGCCGTAACGCGTTACAGTGTCGTCCATGGACGAACGACGGGGAGTGGCGGCGGCATCTCCCGCCGAGCGAATGCGGGCGTTGCGTACGCGCCGCCGGGGGCGGGCTGAACGTGAGATCCGGATCATCGTGCCGGACGTCCGTCGGGATGAGGTGAGGACGCGGGTCGCGGCGGCCGTCGCCCGGCTCGACCCCGCCGCCGAGTCCGAGGCCCTGACGTGGATCGAGGCCGTCTCGGATTTCGATGCGCATCAGCCGCGGTGACTTGGTGACGGTTGCCGTCTCCGGGGACTTCGGCAAGCCGCGGCCGGCGGTGATTGTCCAGAGCGATGTGTTTCCGCAGAAGCATGCATCGGTCATCGTCTGTCAGATGACATCCGCCCTGATCGACGCTCCGGACTTTCGGATCACGGTCGAGCCCTCGGAGACGAACCGCCTGGAGAGGCCGTCTCAGATCATGGCCGACAAGCCGGTGACCGTTCGGCGCGGGCGGGTCGGCACCCGGATCGGAAGGTTGGACGCCCGGGACCTCCGCCGCCTGGACCGGGCCCTCGCGTTCTGCATGGGCTTGGCGGATTGACCCTGCGCTGCGTGACGCCGGCCGCGGCAGACCCGCAAGGAGACGCTGAACCGGGACGCGGCCGGCGCGCGTGCCGCGCGTTCGGCCGCAACGCCGGCCTCATCGACCTCAACGCCGCGGTGCCCGCGGGCCCTGACGGTCGGCGGGAACGGGAAGGGAGAAAACCGGTGGAGGTATCAGCGGAGTCCAGGGGGCGGCGACGGGAACCCGGGACCGAACAGAAGGCACGTTCATCGGGCGCGGTTTGACATATTGATGCCTGCCGGATATGTTCAGACATCATGCGAACCACCATCCGCCTCCCGGACCCCCTTCTGCGGGAAGCGAAACGTGAAGCAACCAGGTGCGGCATGACGCTGACGGCGATCATCGAAGAGTCGTTGCGCGCCCGGCTGGCCCGCACGGCGGCCGGGCCCCGTACGCGCGTACGGCTCACGACCACGGGGCGGGGCGGGTTGCTTCCGGGAGTCGACCTGGATGACACGGCATCCCTGCTCGACGTGATGGACGGCGTGGAGTGATTCTCCCCGACGTCAACGTGCTGGTCTACGCGCACCGGGAAGATGCGCGCGACCATCAGGCTTATCGAGACTGGCTTGCAGCGGCGGTCAACGCCGACGCCGCCTTCGGGTTGAGCGACCTCGTGATCAGCGGGTTCGTGCGTATCGTCACCCACCCCCGCATCTTCGCGGCGCCGAGTTCCCTGGCGAAGGCGATGCAGTTCGCCGAAGACCTGCGGACGCGTCCCAACCGTGTTGCGGTCTTCCCGGGCCGTGACCACTGGCGCATCTTCCGCCGCCTCTGCGACGCCGCGGGTGCGAAGGGCAATCTCGTGCCCGACGCCTGGCTCGCCGCCATGGCCATCGAGCACGGCTGTGAATGGATCACGACCGACGGGGACTTCGCCCGGTTCCCGGGACTCCGGTGGCGGCATCCCCTGAAGTCGTAACGCGATGTCGCTGTGCCGGCGCGGCGTCTTTCGGACGCCGGTCATGCGGCGACGGCATCTGCTATTGTTGGCATCAATGACACGCGGGGGGGATTGCGCGCCCGCTCCGGCGGTTCCGTCGGCGGCGGGGCCGGCTTCGACCGGACGGATCGCGGATGAGGAGGGAAAGGCGATGAGGTGCTTCGGACTCGCAGGGGTTCTCGGGGCGGCGTTGCTGGTCCTGCCGCCGCCCGCGCCGGCGCAGCCGGCGGCGGACGGGCAGGCCGGGGGCGGCGGTGAACAGGCCGCGGATGAGCGGGCCGAGGGCGGCGACCCGCAGTTCGCCGAGGCGGTGACGGTCACCGTCACCGCCCGCAAACGCGAGGAGGATCTGCAGTCGGTGCCCTTCTCGGTGGTGGCGCCGTCCGGGCGGGCCCTGCGGACCCGGGGGGCCGAGACCATCGAGGACGTCTCCGCCAACGTGGCCGGCTTCTCCGTGCAGAACCTCGGCCCCGGCCAGAGCCAGATCGCGATGCGCGGCGTCTCGGCCGGTCAGATCGTGCGCGACCAGCCGGGGGTCAAGGAGCAGGTCGGGGTGTACCTCGACGAATCGGTGGTCTCGATGTCGCTGTTCACCCCCGACCTCGACCTGTTCGACGTGTCGCGGGTCGAGGTGCTGCGCGGCCCCCAGGGGACCCTGTTCGGGTCGGGTTCGCTGTCGGGCACGGTGCGCTACATCACCAACCAGCCGGTCCTCGGGGTCACCGAGGGGACGGGCGAGTTCGGCGTCAGCTCGCTCGCGGGCGGCGGGCTCGGCAACGACGCCAAGTTCGCGGTCAACGCGCCGCTCGGGTCGGCGGCGGCCCTCCGCGTCGCCGCCTACAACACCGCCGTCGGCGGCTTCATCGACGCCGTGCAGCCGGACCTGAGCGTCGCCGACGACGTGGACGGCGGCCGGCGCAGCGGGGCGCGCGTGGCGGTGCTGGTGCAGCCGAACGAGCGGCTCTCGCTCACCCCGCGGCTCGTCTACCAGGACGTGTCGATGAACGGCTGGAACCGCATGGACGCCTACAACATCCTCGCGAACCCGTTCACGACCACCCGGCCCGCCGTCTCGCTGGAGGAGCGCCAGCAGTTCACGCAGATCGACGAGCCCTACACCGACCGCTTCGTGCTCGGCGACCTGACGGTCGAGAACGACTTGGGCAGCGTCGTGCTGACCAGCATCACGTCCGTCACCCACCGCGACGTGGAGGTCGTGCGCGACGCGTCGGCGCTCGGCGGCAGCGTCTCGTTCAGCCCGTTCGGCGCGCCGGAGGCCGGCTACACGCTCGACTTCCCCCTCGTCGACGCCACCACCGCGGCGGGCGTGACCGAGGAGATCCGCGTCGCGGGCGGCGGCGGGCGGGTGGACTGGTTGTTCGGCTCGTTCTTCGGCTCCTCCACGCGCCGGTACGGGCAGAGCGCGACCGCGAAGGACTACGTGGCCGTCAACGGCGCCGCCGTCACCGACTTCCTGCGGCTGGTGACGGGCGTCCCGGACCTCGTCTGGTCGGGGGCGCGGCCGCTGGCCGGCCATCCCGACACCGAGGAGCTGTTCTTCTCGGACCTCGACTACGAATTCAGGCAGCTCGCCTTCTTCGGCGAGGCGTCGGTGGCCGTCACCGACCGGCTCAGCCTGACCGGCGGCCTCCGCTGGTACGACTTCGACGAGGAGCGCACCCAGGTGTTCGACGGGCTCTTCGCCGACCCCCTCGACAGCGCCGGGACGACGTCGGCGCGGGGCGTCGCGCCGCGCGTCATCGCCAGCTTCGACGTGACCCCCGAGACGCAGATCAACGCGCAGGTGTCGAAGGGCTTCCGCCTCGGCGGCATCAACGACCCCCTCAACACCCCCATCTGCTCCGCCGCCGACCTCGCGACCTTCGGCGGCCGGGGGACCTGGGACGACGAAGAGCTGTGGAACTACGAGGCGGGCGTCAAGTCGACGTTCCTGGGCGGACGGGGCACGTTCAACGCCTCGGGCTTCTACATGGACATCCGCAACCTGCAGGCCACGGTGACCGCCGGCACCTGCTCGTCGCGCATCATCTTCAACGTGCCCGACGCGCGGAGCGCGGGGGTCGAGCTGGAGCTGGCCGCGCAGCCGACCACCTTCTTCGACTTCGCGGTCTCGGCCAGCCTCGCCGACGCCCGGCTGCAGTCGACGGTCACCTCGACCGACGCCGCCGGCGCGGTGGGCGTGGTGTCGGGCATCGAGGCGGGCCGGCGGCTGCCGACCACGCCCCGCTTCCAGGCCGCGGCGGCGGCCACGTGGCGCTGGCTGGCCGGCGGGGGCTGGGTCGGCTACGTCAGCGGGACCTTCCAGCACGTCGGCTCGCGCTACACGCAGGTCGGCGACCAGGCGGCGGGCTTCGGTTCGGTCGACCTGACGGCGCTGTCGCCGGTCCTGCGCCCCGGCGCGTCCATCGGCGGTCCGCTGACCCAGGGCGCGTTCACCTTCGACCCGGAGCTGCCCGCCTACAACATCGTCAACACGCGCATCGGCTTCCTGAACGGCCGATGGGACGTCGCCTTCTTCGTCGACAACGTGACCGACGAGGTGGCGCTGCTCGCCCTCGACCAGGAGCGCGGAACGCTGGCCCGGGTCGGCTACCTGACGAACCGGCCGCGCGCCTTCGGGATCAGCACGCGCATCGATTTCTGAAGGGAGCCGCCGCGGGCGGGCGGGTGGTAGGTAGCGGAGGCCGCCCGGTGTGTGGTAACGTCTGTGTCATGGATATGCACATGAGAATGCACCTGGAGATGGACGACGCCCTCGTCGCCGAGGTCGACGCGCTCGCCGGCCCGCGGGGCCGGAGCGCTTTCGTGCGCGAGGCGGTACGGGACGCCGTCGACCGGAGCCGCCGCGCGTACCGGATCCGCCAGTCGGCCGGCATGGTTCGGGAGGGCGGACACGAGTGGGACGCGGACCCCGCCGACTGGGTGCGGCGCCAGCGGTCCGGCGACCCGAAGCGGGTCGGATGACGCCGTGCTCGTACTGCTCGATACGACGGTCCTGATCGACTACCTCCGCGGGCGGCCCGCCGTCGGCCGGGTCGATGCGCTGCTCGACCGCGGCGACCCGCTGTGCACGACGCCGATCAACGTCGAGGAGGTGGTGCGCGGGCTGCGGCCGGCGGAGGTCGCCGCCGTGGATACGCTCTTCGACGGCCTCCGCATCCTGCCCATCGGGCGCGCGGAGGGGCGCCGCGCCGGCGAGTGGCGCCGCCGGTTCGCCGGCCGGGGGACGACCCTCTCGCAGGCCGACTGCCTGATCGCGGCGGCCGCGTGCTCGACGGCGGCGGTGCTCGCCACCGGCAATCCGCGGCATTTCCCGATGCCGGAGGTCGCGGTCGAGCACTGGCCGGTCGGCGAGTGAGCCGGGCCGGGGGCTCTGGCGGCCGGCTTCGGCGCGATCCGCCCCGCCCCGTCGATCGCGGGACGGCGCACATCACCGGCTCCGTCCCACCGCCCGACAGAGGCCAAGTCGAGCTTGCGGCGTTCAATGTAACGCGTTACAGGGCGGAGCCGTAGGCGAGGCTCTCCGGGCTACCGTTCTGCCTGGACCTGTCGGATTGACGCGTCGGGGGACGACAGCGCCCCGGCGGCGGCCTCGTCGACATACCCGGTGGGGGGCAGGCCCTGCGCCGCCTGCCAGCGGCGGATGGCGGCCCGGGTGCGGCGGCCGATGACGCCGTCGAGGGGGCCGGGGTCGAAGCCCCGCTCCCGCAGTCCGCGCTGGATGAGCCACTGCGCCTCCTGGTCCAGCCCCAGCACCGCCTCGGCCGCCCCCCCCGGGCCGCGCCCGCGGGCCGGCCGGCCGCTCGATCGTCGCCGGCCAGCTCGCTTCCGGGGGCGCCGCCACCGCCGCGGCTCGGCCGGCCGCCGCGGGCCGGCTCGTGCCCGGGGGTGCCGTTTCCGCGACGGACACGCCGGCGGCGGCGGACACCTCCGCGGCAGCGACGCCGCCGGCCACCGCCGCGGCCGACGGGGCGAACGTGAACCAGTCGGCGAGGACGTCGACGATCCCGGCCGCCACCATGTCCGACCCGTAGAGGCTGAGGTGCATCCCGTCGCCGGCGTGGACGATGCGGGTGCGGCCGTCCACCTCGGCCCGCGCGAGGGCGTTTCCGTCCGCGTCGGCGGTCATCGCGAAGGTGTCGACGAAGTGCGCGCCCGCCCGCTCGCACGCGGCCCGGGTCACCGCGTTGATGCGGGCCATCTTGCTCTGGTGGTAGTCGTTCCGCATCGCCGGCATGCCCAGTATCACCACGGGCACGCCGGCGTCCGCGAACAGACCCACGAACGCTTCCAGCCGGGCGCCGTACTCGGCGTCCCAGGCGTCCGTGAAGAAGGGGGCGACGGCCCGGCCGGTGTCCCGGTCCGTCAACCCCTGGCCGTCGTTCCCGCCGAACTGCGCGATCACGAGGTCGGGCCGGAAGTCCGCGTTCAGCTCCAGCGCCCTCGCGTTCCAGTCGAAGTAGTCGGGCCGCGCCATCCCCGTGGAGTGGCGCCCGTGGCGCAGCACCTCCACCCCCAGGTCGTCCTCGATCCGCCGCTCCAGGGCGCGCCCGAGGTCGGTCTGGATCGAGGAGGCGCCCACAAGCAGGATCCGCCGCGGGGCCGGGGCGATGGACTCGGCGTCGGCCGAAGCCTCGGCCGGAGCCGGGGCGACGGACTCGGCGTCGTTCGAGGCGTCGGCCGGGCCGGGGTCGGGGGCGGGCGGCGGAGACTGCCGGCCGCCCACCGTGAACGCAGTCCCGTAGAACAAGCGCTTGCGCTCTTCCAGCGCTTCCCGCAGACGCGCCAGCCCCGTCACTGCGCCGATGCGGTCCAGCGCGGCGGTGGCCGCGACCTGCCAACGCGGCCCCTCCCCGAGCGCGAAGTTCCTCTCCGCCTCGGCGTGCAGCTCGCGGCCGACGAGGGCGCCCATGCCGAGGGCCAAGCCCCAGCAGAGGGCCAGCATCGCCCAGGGCGCGTGCGACGTGCGGCAACGGGGTTCGCGGGGAGGGGGGGCGGAGGCCACTCGCACGATCTCCCTTGAAAGCGGCGACTCCCGCCCGTGAGGCGGGCGTCGTCCATGATAGCAGACCCTCGGGAAACCGTACGGGAGTCGCTGGAAGAGCGCAGGGAGTCGCGGCCGAGCTCGATCGGCGATGGATTCCGCGGTGCCCCTCGGTTCCCGCGATGCCGGCCGGGCGGCGGGTCGCGCTCGGCGCGCCGCGCGGACCGCCGCGGGCGCCGCGCCGCCGGATCAGAACTGGAAGTAGGCGTTCGGCAGCACGCCGACCGGGCGCAACGCGAGCAGCAGGTAGAACATCGCCAGCCAGAACGCCCAGCGCAGGGGCGGCGGCAGCGCCTCGCTGCCCCGCACGAAGCGGGCGCGGACCGCGTCGCCGACGAAGTTGAGGCCGAAGCCGAGCAGCGTCAACGGCGGCAGCAGCAGCGAGAAGCCGCCGCCCCGCAGCCCGGGGGTGCACATCCGGACGAGGAAGGTCCGGGCCGCGGCCAGGTCGGAGCAGACGAAGAACACGCGGGACACGGTCGCCACCATCATCGTCCACGACCAGCCCCGCAGCCATTCCCCCGCGGTGGGCGGCAGGTCCGCGTCCCCGCCGCGCGCCCGCCGGCGGTCGAGCCGGTACTTGTAGAGGGCCAATGCCATCCCGTGGAGGGCTCCCCACGCGACGTAGCCCCACGTGGCGCCGTGCCAGAGCCCGCAGAAGACCATGGTCGCGAACAGGTTGAGCAGGACGCGGCGCCGCCCGCGGCGCGACCCCCCGAGCGGGTAGTAGACGAAGTCGCGCAGCCACCGGCTGAACGTCATGTGCCAGCGCCGCCAGTAGTCGCCGACGCTGGCGGCCGAGTACGGATTGTTGAAATTGTCGGGAATCTCGATGCCGAACAGCAGGGCGCAGCCGCGCATGAGGTCCACGTAGCCGGAGAAGTCGCAGTATATCTGCGCGGTGTACCCGAACAGCGCCACCCACAGCGCCGCCGCGGTGTAGTTCTCCGGCGACTGGAAGGCGTCGGCGACGCCGAAGTCGAACAGCAGCGACGCGATCACCATCCGCTTGAACAGGCCCGACAGGATGAGCGAGACGGCGAGGGGCAGCTTCTCGACGCGGGCCGGCGCCCGCGCCTCGATCTGCGGCAGCAGCTCGCGCCCCCGGCAGATGGGGCCGATGAGCAACTGGGGGAAGAACGCCATGAACAGCGCGAAGTCGACCAGGCTCTTCGCCCGCGGCCCCGTCCCGCGGTGGACCTCGATCTGATAGGCGATGGCCTGGAACGTGTAGAACGAGATGCCGAGCGGCAGGACGACCTGCGGGATCGGCAGGCCGGCCCCGAGCCCGAGGGCGAAGGACGCGTCGTTCAGGGTCTCGGCGAAGAAGCCCGAGTACTTGAACCACGCCAGCGGCGCGGCGTTCGCGGCCACCGCGGCGGCGAGCCAGCCGCGCCGCGCGCGCCCCGTCCGCCGGCAGACCACGCCCGACAGCGCGTGGTTGCCGACGACGGAGAGGGCCAGCAACGCGGCGAAGTCCCAGCGGAAGCTGCCGTAGAACCACGCGCTCGCCGCGATCAGGAGCAGCTTCTGCGCCGTGCGCGACCGCTCCAGGACCCAGAAGGCGGTCAGGGTCAGCAGCAGGAACAGCAGGAACTCGGAGGACTCGAAGGTCATGGAATCAGGCCGGAAGACCGCCCGCGGGCACCACGGCACACCGGCGGGACCCGGCGCAGTCTCCATCAGCTTACAGGCCATCGGCGCCTGCGTGGCACGCGGCGTCGGTCCCGCATCCACCCGCCCCCACGCTGGGCGGGCGTCGACGCGCTGCCGACGGCGGCGCCGCGTATTCACCCGCGCCCGCGCGGCGCGGGGCAGGTCTGCCGCTTGGCGCCGGGGACCCGCGCCCGCGCGGCGGGGCGCCGCTGCGCGCTGCCGCCCGCCCACGTCGTGCCGATAAGCTGTTCACCGGCCCGTCAGAGGGTTGAAGAATCGGATCGGGTTTGGGATAAGATGGGCATCCGGTCCCCGTCCGTTGAGGAGAGGGCACGCATGCTGAGCAACCTGTGGTCGTCAGTCGGTCCGGAAGACTTGGTCGGCGTGATTCGGCGGGTGCGGAACCGGTGGCGCATGCGCATCGCCCTGCGCGGCCTCGCCATCGTGCTCGCGGCGGGGCTCGCCGCGTTCCTCGCCTCGTCGTACGGCCTCGAGTTCTTCCGGTTCTCCTCGGGGTCGGTCGTCGCGTTCCGCCTCCTGACGTGGCTCACCGTGGCCGGGCTCGCGTTCTGGTACCTGGTCCGGCCCCTGACCCGGCGCGTGTCCGACGAGCGGGTCGCGCTCTACCTGGAGGAGCACGAGCCCTCGCTCGACGCCAGCGTGCTGAGCGCCCTGGAGGAGACCAAGCGGGGGGCGCGGACCGGGAGCCCCGACTACTCCCCGGCCCTCGTCGAACGGCTCGTGCGCACCGCCGTCGAACGGTGCCACGACCTCGACCTGGGGTCGGCGGTCGAGCGGCGGAAGATGCGGCAGTCGTCGAGCTGGCTCGCCCTCGCGTCGGCCGCCGCCCTCCTCGCGTTTATCCTGGCGCCGTCCCAACTGCAGCACGGCGCGGCGGCCCTGATGGCCCCCGCCGGGAGCCTCGACGAGGCCAGCCCCTACAGCATCTTCGTCGAGCCGGGCGACGTCACCATCGCCCGCGGGGCCGACCTCACGGTGACGGCCCAGCTCGTCGGGTTCGAGACGAACGAGGTCAGCCTCTTCATGCGGAGCGCGCCCGAAGCGCCCTGGGACCCCGTCCCGCTGATTCCGCGGGACGCGCTCGACGGCTCGCCGCCGCCCCTCGGGGCCTTCGAGACGGTGCTCTTCGACATCCGCGAGGAGACCGACTACTACATCGACGCCACCGGGGTGCGCTCGGAGACGTTCACGGTGGACGTCATCGACCTGCCGTACGTCGACCACCTCGAGCTGGAGTACCACTTCCCCGCCTACACCGGCCTCGAGCCGCGGCTGATCCAGGACGGCGGCGACATCGCGGTCCTGCGGGGGACCGAGGTGCGCATGGCCGTGTTCCCGACCATGGGCACCCCGGCCGGCCGGCTCGTCTTCGACGAGACCTCGGACGCGGAGCTGAGCCTCCGCGGCGACGGGGTCCTGACCGCCTCCTTCCTGATCGAGGAGGACGGCTTCTACCAGGTCGAGCTGGAAGGGCCGAGCGGCGAGCTGGTGGAGGCGTCGCCGCGCTACACCATCGACGTGCTCACCGACCAGGCCCCGTCGGTCATGTTCGTCAAGCCGGGGCGCGACACCACCGCGAACGCCATCGAGGAGGTGTTCCTGGAGGCCCGCGCCGACGACGACTTCGGCGTGCGCTCGCTCAGCCTGACCTACTCGGTGAACGGCGGGCCCGAGGAGACGGTCGAGCTGTTCGACTCGGAGGAGGGCGGGCTGCGCGAGATCTCGGCCGGCCACACCCTGTTCCTCGAAGAGTTCGACCTCGAGCCCGGCGACTTCGTCTCGTACTACGGCAGCGCCGGGGACAACCAGGGCGAGACCGGCCGGGTCGTCAAGAGCGACCTCTACTTCGTCCAGATCCGGGCGTTCCGGCGCGATTTCCGCGCCGCCCAGTCGCAGGGCGGCGGTGGGGGCGGAGGCGGCGGTGGGGGCGGCGACGCCCGCGCCCTGTCCGAGGCGCAGCGTCAGGTCATTTCGGCGACCTTCAACGTCATCCGCGACCGCGACACCTTCACCGACGAGGAGTTCCGCGAGAACCTCGTCTTCCTGACCCTGGCCCAGGGGCGGCTGCGCGAGCAGGTCGAGACCCTGGTGCGGCGCATGAACAGCCGCGTCATGCCCGCCGACCCCGCGTTCCGCTCCATTCTCGCGGTCCTGCCGCGGGCGGCCGAGGAGATGCGGTCGGCCGAGGCGGCGCTCCAGGAGCAGGACGTCGACGGCGCGCTGCCGGCCGAGCAGCGCGCCCTGCAGCAGCTTCAGCGGGCCGAGGAGGCCTACGACGAGGTCCGCGTCCAGCAGGGCGGCGGGGGCGGCGGCGGGGGCCGGGGCGGCCAGAGCGCGGCCGAGGACCTCGCCGACCTGTTCGAGCTCGAGCTCGACAAGCTGCAGAACCAGTACGAGACGGTGCAGCGCGGGCAGCAGCAGGCCTCGGACGACGAGGTCGACGCCCTGATGGAGCGGCTGCGCGAACTCGCCCGCCGGCAGGAGCAGGAGGCGGAGCGTCAGCGGCGCCGGGCGCGGGGCGGCCAGACCGCGCGGGCCGGCGGCGGCGCCTCGCAGCGGGTGCTCGCGGAAGAGGCGGAGGAGGCTGCGCGGCGGCTCGAGCGGCTCGCCCGCGAGCAGCAGTCGCCGCAGATGATGCAGGCGGCGCGGCGGCTGCAGGAGGCGGCCGACGCCATGCGCCAGGCCGCCGCGAACGCCGACAACCAGGGCTTCGCGGAGGCGGCGGCGGCCCTCGACCGCCTGCGCGAGGTCGAGCGCCAGCTTCAGGGGCAGCAGAGCGAGCGGCTGTCGCGCGACATCGAGGACTTCCAGCGGCGGGCGGCGGAATTGTCGGCGGAAGAGGCGGACGTGGCCGGGCAGGTGTCCGGCCTCGGCGACCTCGAGAATCAGGAGCGCATCGAGCGCATCGGCCGCCTGACCGAGCGCAAGAACGAGATGGAATCGCGGGTCGCCGACCTCGAGCGCGACATCGACTCGACCTCGGCCGAGTTCCGGCGCGAGGAGCGGGGCGCGTCGACCGAACTCCAGGAGGCCGCGAACGGCATCCGGGAGAGCAAGCTCAAGGAGAAGATCCGCTACTCGCGCGGCCTCATCCGCGCCCGGTCGCCGGCCTACGCCGAGCAGTTCGAGGCCGAGATCGGCAACGACATCCGCGATCTGGAGCAGCAACTCGCCGAGGCGGGCGAGGCCGTCGGCACGGCCGGGGCGACCGGGCTGGAGCAGGCCCTAGACCGGACGCGCGACCTCATGCGGGGGCTCGAGTCGCTCGAGCAGCGTATACGGCAGGGTCAGGCCCGCGCCGAGGACGGCGAGCAGGCGGGCCGGCCGGGTCAGGAGGGCCAGCCGGGTCAGGAAGGCCAGCCGGGTCAGGGTCAGGAGGGCCAGCCGGGCCAGGAGGGTCAGCCGGGCCAGGCCGGCCAGGATGGCCAAAACGCCCAGGCGGGCGGCCAGCCGGGCGGCGCGGCCGCGGACGGCGCCGGCGGCAACCGCTTCGGGAGCCCGTTCGGCTGGGGCGGCCCCGGCGACGCGCGGCCCGGCGACTGGGCGTTCGACCCCCGCGACGTGCGCCAGTGGCAACGCGAGTTCCGCGAGCGCGGGGCCGACGCGCAGGAGCTGCAGCGGATGCTGCGGGCCGAGAACTTCGGCGACGTGGGCGACCTCGGCGAGATCATCCAGGCCATGCGCGAACTCGACGACCCGCGCATCTACCAGAGCGCCGAGGCGATCGCGCGCATGCAGTCGTTCGTCATCGAGGAGCTCAAGCGGTTCGAGTACCGGCTCCGGCGCGAGGTCGACGGCGACCGCGAGGACCTGTTCCTGGCCAGCAGCGACGAGGTCCCCGACGGGTTCCGCGAGCTGATCGAGGAGTACTTCCGGGCGCTGGCCGAGGAGTAGGCCCTCCCGTGAGGCGGCACGCTGATCGAGGAGCACTGCCGGGCGCCGGCCGGGGAGCCGGTCCCCGGGCGAGGCGCATTGCGGCCGCCGTGGTCGCGGCGGTGCTGCTCGGCGGATCGACGGTCGCGGTCGCGCAGTGGGGCTGGCGGCGCATGCCCCCGCGCTACCCGTCCGCCGAGCCCACCCACCGGCTGTTCACGTTCGCGCGGGGGCTCTACCAGAGCACCCACCGCGAGCGGGGCGGCCAGGGCTGGCACACCGACTACCCCGACGCCGACATCAACTTCTCGATCCGGCTCTCCGAGCTGACCCACGCCCCCGTCGGCGTCGACCGGCGGAACGAGCCCGACCACGTGGTGGTGCGGCTGACCGACCCCAAACTCTTCGACTACCCGTTCCTGTTCATGTCCGACGTCGGCACGATCTGGCTGACCGCCGAGGAGGCGGAGCGCCTCGGCGCCTACCTGCGCAAGGGCGGCTTCCTGTGGGTCGACGACTTCTGGGGGCCGTACGCGTGGGAGCAGTGGGCGGCCGAGATCGGCAAGGTCCTGCCCCCCGGCGAGTACCCCATCGTGGACATCCCCATGTCCGACCCCATCCACCACGGCATGTTCGACATCGACGAGGTGCCGCAGGTGCCGTCCATCCAGCACTTCCGGCGGGTCGGGGGCATGACCACCTCGGAGCGCGGCTCGCTGAGCGCCGAGGTCAACGTGCGGGGCATCTACGACGACCACGGCCGGCTGATGGTGCTGATGACCCACAACACCGACATCGCCGACGGTTGGGAGCGCGAGGGCGAGGACTACGAGTTCTTCTACCGCTTCTCGGTCACGTCGTACGCCATCGGCATCAACTTCCTCCTGCACGCGATGACGCATTGACGGCCGGGGGCCGCGGCGCGGAACGTCGCCGCCCCCCCGCCGGCCTGGGGATTCCTGTAGGATCGGCCGGACGCCGGTCGGAGCCGC
>CAXXTG010000064.1:0-26015 GCA_963666855.2 Vicinamibacterales bacterium | reverse complement strand
GCCCGTCACCGGGCGACGATGTTAACGGACGCCGGCCGGAGGCCGGGCCCGCTTCCGCCTTCCTCAACGCCGGAGACGTCACCGGGCGACGATGTTCACGAGCTTGCCGCGCACCACCACGACGCGGGCGATCTCCCGCCCCGCGGTGTGCGCCTGCACCGCGGACTCGGCCAGGGCCGCCGCCCGCAGTTCCTCCTCGCCGATGCCCGCCGCCACCGTCAGCCGGGCGCGCAGCTTCCCGTTCACCTGCACCGGCACCACGATCTCGTCGGCCTTCGCCACCGCGGGGTCGAACTCGGGCCACGCGGCGGCGCGCAGCCCCCCGGCGTGCCCCAGCCGCTCCCACAGCTCCTCGCAGAGGTGCGGCGTGAACGGCGACAGCATCAGCACCAGGGCCTCGACCGCCTCCCGGAGCACGGCGGCGGTCGCGGCCGGCGGGGGGGCCGCGGCGGCCCCCGCGGCGGGCGGCTGCCCCAGCTTCACCCCGTGCCCGTCGCAGAACGCGTACAGCTCGTTCACCAGCTCCATCAGGGCGGACACCGCGGTGTTCAGGTGCGCCCGGGGATCGAGGTCGGCCGAGACGCGCCGGATCGTGTCGTGGGCCTTCCGCCGCAGGGCGCGGTGCGCGGGATCGAGCGCGGCCCCCCCCCCCCCGTCGGGGGCGGCGGCCAGCGCGGGCGCGGCCCGGGTGACGAGCCGCCACACCCGGGTCAGGAAGCGGAAGCTCCCCTCGAGACCCGAGTCGGTCCACTCGATCTCCTTCTCGGGCGGCGCGACGAACGTCTCGTAGAGCCGCAGGGCGTCGGCCCCGAAGCTGGAGATCATCTCGTCGGGATCGACCACGTTGCCCTTCGACTTCGACATCACCGCGCCGTCGCGCAGCACCATCCCCTGGGTGAGGAGCCGCGTGAACGGCTCGTCGTGGTCGACCATCCCGAGGTCCTTGAAGACCCGGCAGAAGAACCGCGAGTAGATCAGGTGCAGGATGGCGTGTTCGACGCCGCCGATGTAGAAGTCGACCGGCCCCCAGTAGCGCACCGCCTCGGGGTCGAAGGGCCGCCCGGCGTTCGCCGGGTCGCAGTAGCGGTAGAAGTACCACGACGAGTCCACGAACGTGTCCATCGTGTCGGTCTCGCGGCGCGCGGGCCGCCCGCACGACGGGCACGCGGTCTCGACGAACTCGGGGATCTGCGCCAGCGGCGAGTCGCCCCGGCCGCTGAACTCGGCGACCTTCGGCAGCTCGACGGGCAGGTCGGCGTCGGGCACCGGCTGCAGGCCGCAGTCCCCGCAGTGGATGATGGGGATCGGCGTGCCCCAGTAGCGCTGGCGCGAGATGCCCCAGTCCTTGAGGCGGAACTGGACCGCGGCGCGCCCGAACCCCCGTTGCTCGGCCGCCCGCGCCATCTCCGCCGGGGCGTCGGCGGTGGACCGCCCGGTGAATTCGCCGGAGCCGGCCAGCACCCCCGGCCCCGCGTAGGCGGCGTCCATCGCCGCCCCGTCGAGGGGCGCGCCGCCGGCGGGGTCCTCGGGCTGGATGACGACCTCGACCGGCAGGCCGTACTTGCGCGCGAACTCGAAGTCGCGCTGGTCGTGGGCGGGGACCGCCATGACCGCGCCGGTGCCGTACTCGGCGAGCACGAAGTTGGCGACCCAGATGGGCACGGGCCGGCCCGTGAACGGGTTGACGCAGCGGCGGCCGGTGTCGAAGCCCTCCTTCTCGACCGCCCCGGTCAGGCGGTCGGTCCGGTCGAGGGCGCGGAACGCCTGCACCCGCTCCCGCAGCCCGGCGGGGTCGGGCGCCTCGTCGACGAAGCGGGCCACCAGCGGGTGCTCGGGGGCGAGCAGGACGAACGTCGCCCCGAAGATGGTGTCGATGCGGGTCGTGAAGACCTCGATCTCCGCCGCCGCGCCCCCGCCGGCCGGCCCCGCGGACCCGTCCGGCCCGGCGGGCTCGACCGCGAACCGGACCCGCGCCCCCGCCGAGCGCCCGATCCAGTTGCGCTGCATCGTCAGCACCTTGGCGGGCCACTCGTCGAGCCGCCCGATGCCGTCGAGGAGGCCGTCGGCGTACTCGGTGATGCGCAGGAACCACTGGTCGAGGTCGCGCGGCTCGACCGCGTACCCGCAGCGCCAGCACCCCCCGTCGACGACCTGCTCGTTGGCGAGCACGGTCGCGCAGTCGGGGCACCAGTTGACGGTCGAGCGGCGCCGGTAGGCGAGGCCGCGCTCGAACATCCGCAGGAAGAGCCACTGGTTCCAGCGGTAGTAGTCGGCGTCGCAGGTGGCGAATTCGCGCTCCCAGGCGTAGCTGATGCCGAGGCGCTGGAGCTGCCCCTTCATGTGGGCGATGTTGTCGCGGGTCCAGGTCTCGGGGTGCGACCGGTTCTTGATGGCGGCGTTCTCGGCGGGCAGGCCGAAGGCGTCCCAGCCGAAGGGGTGCAGGACGTTGAACCCCCGCATGCGCTTCATGCGGGCGATGACGTCCCCGATCATGTAGTTGCGGACGTGCCCGACGTGGGCGTGCCCCGACGGATAGGCGAACATGACGAGGCAGTAGTACTTGGGGCGCCCCGGCTCTTCGGCCACCTCGAAGGCGCGCTCGTCGGCCCAGCGCCGCCGCCACTTCTTCTCGATGGCCTGCGGATCGTAGTCGGACACGGTGTGCAGCTTGGTTGGATGCGGGTCGGGCCCGTGCGGAACGGGCGGTTCGACACGATTATAGCAAGCCGGCACCGGCGGGATGGGCTCCCGCCCTCGCGAGACCGCGCGCTGCGAGCGGCACTCGGACGGACATGCTCGGGGAGACGCGGCCGCCGGCGGACGCCACGGGCGCATGGCCGCGCCGGTGGACCACACTTGCGGGACCGGGGCGATCCCGGGGGATGCGGCGCCGGTTCGACGGGACCGGCGCAGCCGTTCAGCGCAATTCCGCCCAGTGCGGCGCGAGGGCCCGCCGCACCGCCGGGATCACCCCGTCGGCCCGGCCCGTGTCCCCGGCGACGGCGTCGGCCGGCCCCGGCGGTCCCGCCGCGAGACGCGCCAGGGTCGAGTCGAGGCAGTCTTCCAACGCGGTCAGGTCGTACCCGCCCTCGGTCACCACCGCGAGGCGGCCGCCGCAGCAGCGGGCGGCGAGCCGGCGCACGTGGTCGGTCATCGCGTCGTAGCCGCCGGTCGACACCTGCATGCCCCCCAGCGGATCCCGGGCGTGGGCGTCGAAGCCAGCCGAGAGCAGGATCAGGCCGGGGTCGAACCCCGCGACGACCGGCACCACCAGCTCGCGCATCGCCCGGTCGTAGTCGGCGTCACCCGCGCCCGCCTCGAGCGGCACGTTCAGGGTGAAGCCGAGCCCGTCGCCGCGGCCGACGTCGCCGGCCGCGCCGGTCCCCGGATAGAACGGGTACTGGTGCAGCGAGACGTACAGCACCGCGGGGTCGTCGTAGAACATCCACTGCGTGCCGTTCCCGTGGTGCACGTCGTAGTCGATGACCGCGACCCGGCCGATCCCCGCCGCGCGCGCCGCCGCCGCGGCCACCGCCACGCTGTTGAACAGGCAGAAGCCCATGGCCCGGTCCGCCTCGGCGTGGTGGCCCGGCGGCCGCACCAGGGCCATGGCCGGGGCGCCGTCGGCCAGCGTCGCCTCGACGGCGGCGACGACCGCGCCGGCCGCCAGCAGCGCCACCTCGTATGACGTGTCCGACGTGTACGTGTCGGGGTCGAGGCGCAGGCGGCGCCCCGCGGTGTCCGCGATCCGGTCGACGTAGGCGGGCCGGTGCACGCGGGTCAGCTCGCCGCGGGTCGCCGCCCGCGGCGCCGTCAGCGCGCCGCCCCCCTCGACCCACCGGCGGGCCACCGCCGCCATCACCTCGCCCCGCGCCGGCCGCTCGGGATGGCCGCTCGGCGGCTGATGTTCGATGAACCGGTCGCTGCCGATGAGAACCATGCGCGCCCCCTCCCTCTCCCGCCGTGACCCGGCTTCTCCCGCGACGCCCGCGGGGCGCCGCGGCCGCGGTCGCTCCCGAATCCCCGCGCCGCCCGACCGTTCCGGCGCCAGACCCCCCGATCGCGGGCTCGATGGTCGCCGAGGTCCGGCGCGGCCTGGATTCAGACCGGGCTCCACCCGCCGGCCGCGGACCGGGCTCCACCCGCCGACCGCGGACCGGCTCCACCCGCCGACCGCGGACCGGCTCCACCCGCCGACCGCGGACTGGTTCCACGCCGCCGGGCCCGCCGGGCGATGACGGTCCGCATGGTACGACAGCCGCGGGCACCGCACCAAGAAGCCGGGGAACTTTCCGGCTTGAGTGCTCGTCTGGTTCAATATATGCTTGTTTAACACTAAGGTTACTTGACACAGACAAGGAAGCCTGATAGCCTGTTGAACCAAGCGAGGACGGAGACACCGAAATGCGCGTCGCGAGGATTCACATCGGACCGCAATCACCACCCAAGGAGGAGACCACCATGTTGAGCATGACCCGTTGGCACCCGTTCGAGGAGCTCGGCACCCTGCACCGCGAGATGGACCGCGTGTTCGGCCGCTACGTCGGCGACGAGCCGGCGGCGGGGCCGGCGTGGACCCCGGCCACCGAGGTCCGCACCGGCGACGACGGCTGGACGGTGCGGATGGCGCTGCCGGGGATCGAGCCGAGCCAGGTCCACGTCGACCTGCACGGCGGCAGCCTCACCATCTCCGGCGAGCGGACCCGCACCGAGACGGACCGCAACGGCTACGCCTCGGAGATCCGCTACGGCCGCTTCGAGCGCGCGTTCACCCTGCCCGCCAAGGTGGACGCCGAGAAGGTCAGCGCCCGCTACGAGAACGGCATGCTCGAGCTGACCCTGCCGCTGGCCGAGACGGCCAAGCCGCGTCGGATCGCCATCGGCACGACCGCGCCGGCCGACACGGTGACGGCCGAGAGCATCGCCTCGTAAGCCGGGAACGGCCGCGCCGCGTCAAGCCGCCCGGGGACGGTTCGTCCCCGGGCGGCTTCGTTGTTCTGGAGGGACCTTGATGAGGAGAATACAGGTAGCCGGCTCAGACTTCGCCCCGCTCGACCGACCGGTCAGAGGGGAAGGGGGATTCCAGAATCTCCTGCACAGAATCAGGGCAGGGTACGATCCTGCTACGGGCACGCTTGAGATTTCCGCGCCTGACGCGGAACGCGTGATGCGGTACTCGTCCGACTACGGGGGCGGCGGATTCCAGGGCCGTCTGGGGCCGCTGGCCATTGCGCTCGCCCAGCCCGGCACGGAGTGACGCGACGCACCCGGCCGGCCCGCGTCCGGTAGAATGCGGGCATGCTTCGATACCTGCTCTTCGCGTACCAGTTCAACCTCGACCGCGGCCGGGTGATGGTGAAGGACCTGTCGGACGAGCAGATGGTCTGGCAGCCGCACGGGGTCGTGAATCACCCCGCCTGGGTTCTCGGCCACCTCGCCCTTTCGTCCGACGGCCTCGCGCGGCGGTACGGGCTCGACTCGACGCTACCGGCCGGGTGGAAGGACACGTTCGGGGCCGGCGGCATCCCGAGCGGCGCCGCCGCCGACTTCCCCGGCCGGGACCGGATTCTCGACGAGCTGGCCGCGCAGCACGCGCGCGTCGCCGAGGCCGTCGGCGCGGCGGACCCCACCGTCTTCGAGACCCCGTTCCCCGACGAGCGCCGGCGGAAGACCTTCCCCACCCTCGGCGACTACACGGCGTTCGTCATGACCACGCACGAGGGCAGCCACATCGGCCAGATCGCGGCGTGGCGCCGGGCCATGGGCCTCGGGTCGGCGACCGGCATCTGATTCCCCGCCCGGCGAGTCGGCGTTTCCGTCGAGAATGCGTTCGAGACGCTCGGGCGGGTCGACGCCGACCGCGCCGGACTTGGCTCGGCAAGCCGGCCGGTCACGTTCACGAGGACGCCGCCGGCCGGTCCAACGATCGAGCCGCTTGCCGGCGAGCGGGAGCCGTTTGCCGGGCACGTGGGAAACGGCTCGCGGACTGGCCGCCGTCCGACAGCCTTCGCCCCCCCGGCCGGAACCGTAGCCGCACGACCCGGCGCGCCGAGCCGGCTTCTACGGCTCCAGACTGGCCGTATAGGCCACGATGTCCACGATGTCCTCCAGGGTGAGGTCAGCCACCGCGGCGTCCATCAGGTCGGACCACGCGCCGTCGCGCGCGCCGGTCTTCAGGTCGTAGAGCTGCCGCGCCATGTACGTCGGCGAGCGGCCGGCGAGGGCGGGCACCGGGCCGAGGCCGCGCAGGTCGGCACCGTGGCAGACGGTGCACGCCACGGAGTTGTCGCCGCCGGTGAGCACGAGGCGGCGGCCCCGCCCCACCGCGCCCGACGGCACGTAGGCGATGAAGCCCGACGAGTCGTCGCGCAGCTTGGTCAGCTTCAGGTCCACCGGCGTCTCGACGATGCGCGTGCCGATCGGCTCGACGGCCCCGCCCTCGACCACCTCGTGAATCCACCCCGCGAACTGCGTCTCCGGCACCGCGTCGGTCTCGACCACGCGGACCCACGGCTTGAAGTCGATCGACGAGAAGTACTCGGCCGCGATGCGCGCCTCCTCGTCGGTGGCGGCCAGGCCGATGCGCTCCATGAACGCGGGCGGCCCCATGCGCGGCTCGCCGGGCCGGCGCCGGCCGTTCCGCCAGTCGGTCATCTGCTGCACGAGGTACTCGTAGGGCTGGCCGGCGAGGCCCGCGTTCTCGGGCTTGCCCTGGCCGTTCGGCAGGTGGCAGTAGCCGCACGCGACGACGCCCTCGCCGCCGCCGGTCGCGACGACCTCGGGCATCGGCGGGTGGCCGTCCGGGTGCCAGTCGGGCGGCCCGTTGTCGATGGCGATGGCCGAGCGCGGCATCGACACGCTGGAGCCGGGCACCGTGACCACCTCGTCGGGGTCCACCGCCTCGGCGACCACGTCCGGGTCGTTGAGCACGTAGGCCCACGGCAGGACCGCGGCGGCCCCTTCGGTCTCCTGCGCGCGCAGCTCCGCGCCGGCTGCGAGCCCGGCCGCAAGCACCGCCGCCCAGGCGCACATCTGTCGCATGGCGTCCTCCCTAGTGGCCGCGCCCCCCGCGGCGCGGCGATTTCGTCTTCCCGTGTCCGCTCATCATACACGCTGCGCGCGACCCGCTTCGCGAAGGCCGGGCATCGACTCCTGGCGCGCACCGACGCGGCGGAACGCGGGCGAACCACCGACGCGGTGGAGGAGGTGGAATCCGCCGCGAGCATTGGGCGCTGGACCCGCGAGGTCGCCGAAGGCGCGCTGGACGTCGAAGACGACTCAGCGCCGCGCGTCCAGCATCTTCCGCACGCGCGCGTACACGTCGCGCCGGTGGCCGACGGCGACGATCAGGATCTCGACGCGGGATTCGATGACGCGATACACGATCCGGTAGTCTCCGGTGCGCAGGGACCGCAGTCCCTTCAGGGTCAGCAAGAGCGGCTTGCCGCGTTCGGGATCCTCGCGGAGTCTCTCGATGGCGGCCAGCAGGCGCCGCCGAACGGCGGGATCGAGCCTCTTGATGGCGCGCGCGGCGCTAGTCGTGTAGACGAGCGTCCACGCCATCCCAAACGTCCTCGTGCGCCACCAGATTGCCCGCTTCCGCTTCCGCCAAGCCTCGCTCGATCGACTTCGACAGGTCCTGGTCGGCCAGGATATCGAGCGTCTCGATCAGCCCTTCGTAGTCGGTCAGCGAGAGCAGCACACCCACGGGACGTCCGGACCGGGTGATCACCACCTCTTCCCCGAGCGCTTCGACGTCCGCCAGGAGCTTCGCAAGATGGGTCTTGGCCTCTGACAGCGGCACCGTGGTCATGGGCATCTCTCCTCGCGCTGGATCATATTTCAGGCCAGATTTCTAGTCCACCAGCGCAGGTCGCCACGCGACGATGCGGTCGCCGTCATGGCCTTCCGGCGGGCGCTCGACTTCCCGGCGACAACTTGCATGCTTGTGGACGTCATTCGGTCGTCCAGGGAGGCTGCCATGCGCACCGTCGTCATTCCGCTGCTCGCCGCCGCGCTGCTCCAACCGTCCGTCGCCGTCGCCCAGGGCCGTCCGGAGCTGCCCGAGGGCGTGACGCACCGACCCGTCGACGACGCCGGCCGCATCACCATTCCCCTGCTCGTCATCGACGCCGAGCACGAGGAGCTCTTCGACCGCCACCGCGCCGGCGAGCTGGCGGTGATGCGGGCGCAGGCGAACGGCGCGCGGGCGGAGCACCGCGTCATCCCCGACATCACGCACTACGACATCTACCGCGAGGCGTTCGACGAGTCGGCCGAGATGGCGCGCGAGTGGTTCAACGGCTGTCTGAAGGACTGAAGCGGGCGGCCCACGATGGCGCCGCGCCCGGGTTGCACGGTCGTTCCGCTTCCGATCCACCGCTCCCGGCACGAGCGTCAGGTCCTGCACGCTCCGCCAGGGTGGCTGTAACTCACGCAGGGGGCGGCGGGCTGGAACGGCCCGCCGCGGCCGCACGCGCCACGAGCACCGCCAACACGCCCGCGCGCCGCACGTTCGGATGCCGGACCGAGGGTGTCACGCAAGCACCTCGATCCCCTCAGTCCTGGCGCAACGCGACGATCGGCTCGACCCGCATCGCACGGCCGGCGGGAACGCAGCACGCGGCGAGGGCCACGGAGAGCAGCAACGCCGAACCGCCGATGAAGGTCACCGGATCCAGCGGGCCCACCTCGAACAGCAGGTTGCGCGCGGCCCGCCCCACCCAGGCACCGCCGAGAAGCCCGAGCGCGACCCCGGCGCCGCTCAGGACCAACCCCTCGCCGACGACCATCCTGAAGATGTCGGCCTTGTCGGCGCCGACCGCCATGCGAATCGCAATCTCCTTCGTGCGCGTCGAGACCGCGTACCGCATGAGGCCGTAGATTCCGATCGCGGCCATCAGGAGCGCGACCGCCGCGAATCCGACCACGATCGAGGTCTGGAGGCTGCGCGGCGCGTAGAACGCGCGCAGCCGGGTCTCCAGGGTCGACACGCCGTAGAGGGGAGCTCGTGTGTCCAACTGCCGCACCGCCGCCTGCACCGCCGCCGCCACGTCCTCCGGATTCTCGCCCGCGGTGCGGACGAGCAGGAAGCCGGCGCCGGACGGGTTCTGGGCGACCGGCTCGAAGATCTGCGGAACCGGCTCCGTCTCCAGGCCCTGACGCCGCATGTCTTCGACGACGCCGACGACGGTGAGCCAGGGGCCCGCGGCGTCGGCCGGTCCCCGCTTGAGGCGCCGCCCCACCGCGTCGTCGCCGGGCCAGAGGCGGCGCGCCAGCGCGTCGTTGACGATGGCCACCCGCGGGGACGCCGGACCGTCGCGCGGCGAGAAGAAGCGTCCGCCGCGCAGGCGCGTCCCGAACGCCTGGAACAGCCCTTCGCTGACCTCGTCGCTCCGGTACTGCAGGCGCGCGGACACCGCGTCGCCTTCGAGCTCCGTGGTGAGCGTCCGCTCGGGGCTGCCGCCGATGAAGGCGTCGCTGATGAAGCCGGCGCGCTCCACCCCCGGCAGCGCCTCGATGCGCTCGAGCGCGCGGCGGTAGAAGTCGGCCCGCTGCGCGGGGGCCATGAGCGCCGGCGCCCCGACCTGCATCGCCAGCACCCGCTCGGGCCGGAAACCCGGGTCGACGCTCCCGACCTGCCACCAGCTCCGCACCAGCAGACCGGCCCCCACCAGCAGCACGATGGCCAGAGCCACCTCGGCCACCAGGAGGGCCCGGCGGATGGTCCGCGCCGCCGTGCCGCCGCCGGCGACCCGCCCGCCCGCGTCACCGAAGCCCCGAAGCTGCCGGCGCCACAGGAGCGCCGGCGCCAGCCCGACGGCGATGCCCATCAGGAGCGACAGGGCCAGCGACCAGCCGAGCGCCCCCACGTCCAGCCGCGCCTCGTCGAGCCGCGCCACCTCGACCGAGCCGAGGGCGCGCACGAGATCGAGGCCGACCACCGCGAGCAGCGTGCCGGCGACGCCGGCACCCAGGGCGAGGGTCACGCTCTCGGTCAGGTGCTGCCGGACGATCCGGGCCGGTCCCGCGCCGAGGGCGGCGCGCAGGGCCACCTCGCGCCCGCGGCCGAGGCTGCGGGCCAGCCACAGGTTCGCGACGTTGACGGCCGCGATCAGCAGCACGCACCCCACCGCCGCCATCAGCATCCACAGCGCCAGCCGCGACCGCGCCCCGACCACGTGATGCGTCAGCGGAACGACCCGCACGCCCCGGTTCCTGTCGGCCGCCGGCATCTCGGCGTCGAGCCGGCCGGCGATCGTGCCCATCTCCGCCTGCGCCTCGTCGACGGTGACGCCCGGACGCAGCCGGCCCACCACGAACCACGAGTCGCGCCCGCGGACGAGGCGGCGGGCCTCCCAGTCGGGAAACAGCGTGTGGGGCTCGAAGACGTCGGCGTCGAGGCTCCCGAACCGGAACCCGTCGGGCAGGACGCCGACGATGGTGGACGGCCGGCCGTCGAGCTCGACCGACGCGCCGAGCGCGTCGAGAGAGCCGCCGAACCGGGCCTGCCAGAAGCGATCGCTGACGAGGGCGAGACGCCGCCGCTCCGCCGCCTCGTCGGCCGAGAAGCTCCTCCCGTGCCGCGGCTCGATGCCGAGCAGCGGAAACAGGTTGGGCGAGACCCTGGCCCCCTGGACCCGCTGCGTCTCGCCCTCATGCGTCAGCGTCAACGCCACGCCGTCGAAGACCGCCATGTCCCGGAAGCTGCGGCTCCAGCGCCGCCACTCCTCGACGTTCCAGAACGCCGACCGGTTCTCCCGCAGGTCCTGGCCCGGCGTCTCCGTCCACAGCATGACCAGCTCGTGGGGGAACCGGTACGGCAGCGGCCGGAACAGCACCGTGTTCAGCACGCTGAACATCACCACGTTGACGCCGACGGCCAGCGCCATCGTGCCCGCCGCGACGGCCGAGAACGCGGGGTTCCGGCGCATCGAGCGCAGCGCGCCGCGCGTGTCCTGGAGAAGCGCCTCGGCGGAAGCCCAGCCCCAGGCCTCGCGCGTCAGCTCGCGCATCAGCGTGACGTTGCCGAAATCGCGCCGCGCCGCCGCGCGCGACTCCTCCGGAGACATCCCCGCCGCCATCCGCTCCTCCGTCTCGCGGGCGAGATGGAAGCGGATCTCCTCGTCGAGCTCCGATTCCTGCCGCCGCCACCGCCAGAGCGAGCGCAGCCGGGCCTGAATCTGTCGCCACATCATTGTGTAGCCATACTACTTAACATGACGTAGCTTGTCTACCAAAAAGAGCACGGCCGCAGCTCTTGCGGGCATTGACGCTTCCGCGTGACCTCGCATGAGGCACGACAAACAGCCTCGCTTCCCAGGGCCACGAGAGTGTTATACTCAGCGGAAGAGGTTATACCGTGCCGAATGTGGTAGGACCGAAGGGCCAGGTGGTGATCGCCAAGGGCATCCGTGACTCCCTGGGCATCGCTCCCGGCTGGGTCTCTCTCCAGCGCCTCGTTGATGACCACGTCGAGATCCACTTCTTGCCCCCCGAGCATCGCGAGTCGCTGAAGGGAGCCCTCGCCCCCTACGTCAAGACTCATGTTCCACCGGGAGATGAATGGCGCGACGCGCGGGAGCGAGCCTGGAACGATGCCGTCCGAGCACGGCCAGTCAGCAGGCCACGATCGAAGTGACCGCCCTGCTCGATACCTCGATGGTCGTCCGGTATCTCACCGGCGATCCGCCGGAGCTGGCCGACCTCAGCGCGCGAGTCATCGACGGAGAATCCGATCTCGTCGTCAGCGACGTCGCCCTCGTGGAGACGGCCTACGTGCTCAGGTCGGTCTACGGAATCCCGCGAAAGGCCGTAGTCGACCACCTCGTCGCGCTGCTGCGCAAGGAGAACATCGATACCCTCCGGATGCCGAAGGCGGTGGTGATCGAGGCGTTGCGCCTGTGCCGCCCTTCGCACCGCGTGTCATTCGCCGACGCGCTCATCTGGGCGGCGGCACGGGCCAACCGCGCAGCGGTCTTCACGCTCGACGATCGGTTCCCGCATGAGGGAATCGACGTGCTGAGATCGCCACGGAGCCCACCGCCTTGATCGGAATCCCCAGCATCGTCGCGTGCAGCTCGTGGGGCGACAGCCTCTGCCGCGCGGCCTTGTCGCCGCGGCCATGGCCGCCGCCCTCCGCGTCACGCTTGACGCCGCGTGACGCCCTTCCTCGCCTGCGCCCGCAGCAGCTCCGGGCCAGAGCTTGCGGGAAGCGCCGGAACAACAAAGGGGCACGACCACGGCCCCGGCGGGCCGTGACCGTGCCCCGATTGCGTTCCGACCCGAACCTGCGCCCGCTACGCCACGATCTGCGGGATCAGCGTGCCGTGCACGTCGGTCAGCCGCATGTCCCGCCCGTTGTAGCGGTAGGTCAGCTTCGTGTGGTCCATGCCCAGCAGGTGCAGCATCGTCGCGTGCAGGTCGTGCGGCGACACCCGCTGCTGCTCGGCCTTGTAGCCGAACACGTCGCTGGCCCCGATGGCCTGGCCGCCCTGGATGCCCGCGCCGGCCATCCACCCGGTCATGGTGCCGGGGTTGTGGTCGCGGCCGACGCCGCGCTGCGAGATGGGCATCCGGCCGAACTCGGCGTGCCACACGATGAGGGTCGAGTCGAGCATGCCGCGGGCCTTCAGGTCGGTCAGCAGCCCCGCGATGGGCTTGTCGGTCTCGGCCGCGTGCTGGCTGTGGTTCTCCTTCAGGTTGCTGTGGGCGTCCCAGGTGTCGGTGTTCTGGACGCCGAGGCCGCCGTGGAAGAGCTGCACGAAGCGGACGCCGCGCTCGACGAGGCGGCGCGCCATCAGGCACTGGCGCCCGAACGGCTCGGTGATCTCCTCGTCGAGGCCGTAGAGCTTCTTCGTGGCCTCGGACTCGGCCGAGGTGTCGACCGCCTCGGGGGCGCAGCCCTGCATGCGGTAGGCGAGCTCGTAGGACGAGATGCGGGCCGCCAGCTCCGAGTTGCCCGGGTTGCGGGCCATGTCCATCTCGTTGAGCCGGGCCAGGGTGTCGAGCCGCGCCCGCTGCTGCTCGACGCTCATGCCCTCGGGGGGCTGCAGGTCGACGATGGGGTCGCCGACGGCGCGGAACAGCGTGCCCTGGTAGGCGGCGGGCATGAAGCCGGCGCTCCAGTCGTTGGGACCGCCCAAGGGGCCGCCGCGGTAGTCGTTCATGACCACGAACGCGGGCAGGCTCGAGCTCTCCGACCCGAGGCCGTAGGTGACCCACGAGCCGACGGCGGGGAACCCCATCCGGATCTGGCCGCTCTGCATCTCGTAGGTCGCCTGGATGTGGTCGTTCGACCGGCCGTACAGCGACCGGATGAACGCCATCTCGTCGACCTTCTTCGAGAGGTGCGGGAAGATCTCGGACACGTGGAGGCCGCTCTCGCCGTGCCGGTGGAACTCGAACGGGCTCGGCATCAGCGGGCCGGGGTGGCCCTGCCGCACGACGACCGACTCGGCCATCGGCTGTCCCGCATACTCCGTCAGCGCGGGCTTGTAGTCGAACGTGTCGACCTGGCTGACCCCGCCGCTCATGAACAGCGAGATGACCGCGGTCGCGCGCGGCTCGAAGTGGGGGGACTTCGGGGCGAACGGGTTCCCGGGATGGGGTCGCCGCAGCCGTCCGCGGGCGCCGCCGCGAGCACCCCCTCGCGGTCGAGCATGTGGGCGAGGGCGAGCCCCGCGATGCCGCCGCCCGACTGGAAGAGGAAGTTGCGGCGGTCCCAGAACGTCCGCTTCCGGCAATGGTGATGATGGTGATCGTGCATCGTTGCTCCCTCTATCTCAGGTACAGGAACTCGTTCAGGTTGAGCATCACGTGGGTCAGGTCGACGAGCGACTGCGACGACACGAGGTCGCGGGCGATCCGGGCCTCCTCGGCCGCCGGCGGCCGGGTCAGGGCGATGCGGTAGGCGAGGTCGACCTGCCGGTCGACGTCGCCGGGCGCGGCCCGCTCGAGCCGCTCGGCGAAGAGCCGGGCCTGGTTCAGGACGAACTCGTTGTTCATCAGGGTCAGGGCCTGCGTGGCCACCGTCGACACGTTGCGGGCCGCCGCCGTCTGGTTCTGGTCGGGCAGGTCGAACGTCTCGAAGAACGGGAAGCCGAGCGACCGGCGCCGGAAGACGTAGACGCTGCGCCGCCAGACGTCGGGGCCGTCCTCCTGGTCCTCCCAGTAGCCGTTCCTCGCGGCCAGCAGAAGCTCCCGCGGCACGTGGGGGAAGACCGGCTGACCGCCCACCGTCAGGTCGATGGCGCCGCTCACCGTCATGATCGCGTCGCGCAGGGCCTCGGCCTCGAGGCGCTGCGGGCGGTACTGCCAGAGCAGCCGGTTCTCGGGGTCGGCGGCGCGGCTGTCCGCGTCCTCGTGGGCCGACGCCATCCGGTAGGCCTCGGAGGTCATCAGCAGCCGGTGCATCTCCTTGACGCTCCAGCCGCGGTCCATGAACTCGACGGCGAGCCAATCGAGGAGCGCGGGGTGGGTGGGCGCGTCGCCCATCCGGCCGAGGTTGTCCAGGGTGCGCACGATGCCCCGGCCGAAGTGGTGGTGCCAAATGCGGTTCGCCATGACCCGCGCGGTCAGGGGGTTGTCGCGCGACGCGATCCACTCGGCGAGGGCGAGCCGGCGGCCCGACGTGCGCCCGTCCGGCCGCGGCAGCACCGTCGGGGGGTCGCCGTAGGTCGCCACGCTCAGGAACCCGGGCGCCATCGGGGACCCCGGACTGAACGGATCGCCGCGGATCAGGAAGTAGTTGGGCGGCACCTCGAAGGGCGGCCCGCCCTCCTCGTGCAGGTACGACCCCGGCTCGTCGGGCAGGATGCGGCACTCGGGGCACCCGATGACGTTGTCGCCGGGGCCGTCCGGGGCGTACCGGTAGTCGCCGTCGGTGACGATCTCCGCCATCGGCGGCTCGGGCGGGCGCACCGCCTCGAGGGCCTCGACCGCCGCCGTCAGCTTGCTCCAGCGGTCGCCCTCCGCCTCCGACAGCGCCTCGACGACCTGCCGCCGCGGCGGGTTGATCGACAGCACCTGGGCGGCCAGCAGTTGCTCGCCCGCCGTCCGCTCCGCCTCGGGCTTGAACGCGGCCCGCTGCACGTTCTCGGGGAAGCGCTCCTTGATGAGCTCGATGCGCAGGCGCTCGCGGTGCGGGGCCTCGATCTCGGCGATCTCGTCGCGCAGCGGCTGCTGGGCCGCGTCGATGGCCGCGTTCTTCTCGCGGTACTCGCGCACCCCGGCCCGGTCGAGCAGCGGGTAGTCGATCTCGACGTAGCCGAAGATCGACGCCTGCATGCTGTAGTAGTCCTTCTGCAGGATCGGGTCGAACTTGTGGTCGTGGCACCGGGCGCAGTGCACGGTCATGCCGAGGACGCCCCGGCCGAGGGTCGCCAGCACGTCGTCGAGGTAGTCGTGCCGCCGCTCGGGGTTGTCCTTCTCGCGGAAGTTGACCCGCGGCCCCGCCCGCAGGAACCCGGTGGCGATGAGGGTCTCGTCGGTGACGAGGTCGAGCTCGTCGCCCGCGATCTGCTCGCGCAGGAACTGGTTGTAGGGCTTGTCGTCGTTGAAGGCGTCGATGATGTAGTCGCGGTAGCGCCACGCGTTGTCGCGGCGGTAGTCCTGCTCGAACCCCGTCGAGTCGGCGTAGCGGGCCACGTCCATCCAGTGCCGGCCCCAGCGCTCGCCGTAGTGGGGCGAGTCGAGCAGACGCTCGATCAGCCGCTCCCACGCGCCCCGCTCGGTGTCGGCGAGGAACTCGTCGATCTGCTCGAGGGTCGGGGGCAGGCCGGTGAGGTCCAGGTAGGCCCGGCGCACCAGGGTCAGGTCGTCGGCCCGCGGCCCCGCCGTCACCCCCGCCTCCCGGCGGGCGGCGTCGAGGAAGCGGTCGACGGGGTGCTCGAAGTCGGCCGAGGCGGGCACCGGGGCCTTCTTCGGCAGCTTGAACGCCCAGTACTCGCGCGCCCCGTCGGGCAGCAGGGTGTTCTCGAGCGCGGCCAGGGCCGCGTCGGCGCTCGTGGCGCCGCCCGCATCCCAATGCGCGCCGTCGTCGATCCAGGTGCGGATGGCCAGGAGCTCGGCGTCGCTGAGGGGATCGCCGGCCATGGGCATCGGCGGGTCGTCGAGGCCGGCCAGCATCCGGTAGAGGCGGCTCTCGTCGGCGCGCCCCGGCACCAGGGCCGGCCCGCGGGTGCCGCCCTCGACCGCGGCCTCCCGCGTCCGCAGATCCAGGTCCGAGAGCTGCGACGCCTCGCCGTGGCAGTTCCAGCAGCTTCGCTCGAAGATGGGCCGGATGTGGTCGGTGAAGGTGATCTCGGCCCCCGTCTGCGCCTGCGCGCCGGCGCCGGCACCCACCAGGAACACGCCGACCAGCCCGAGCAACGTGGTCGTTCGCCGCATCGACATTCCTCCAACGTGACGTTCAGGACTGTAAAACGCCGCTACAGCATAGCACTTCGCGCAAGTCCCTGCCGACTTGGACCAACGGCCGGCAGCACCCGGCAGGTTGCCCGCGGCACGGACCGTGCGCGTCGTCCAGCGGCTTGTCGCTGGCTGGCCGCGGGACGGCTCACTCCCGCCACGTCGGGTTGACGAACGCGCCGTTGCCGGCCACGTCCCAGACCGCGACCCGGGCCCACGCCCAGCCGGGGGCCTCGGTGGCGAGCCCGAACCCGCCGGCGCCGAACACCCGGGTCCGCGACAACGGGGTGATCTCGCGGTGCACCTGTCCGGCGTCGCCGCCCCAGACGATCTCGGCGAACCGCAGGGGGAACGTCCATTCCGCCTCGATCCAGACGTCGAGGCGGTCGGCGGTCGAGGCCGAGAAGTCGACCTCGGGCAGCAGCACCTCGCCGGTGGTGGTGAAGAAGTCGCCCCGCGCCAGGGGCTCGACCGCCTCGCCCCAGCGGTCGAACGGGGGCAGCTCGTCGAGGCGCACGTAGTTGATGTTCATGTGCGCGTACAGCTCGTGCGTGTCGTCGAACTGGAACACGTCGACCTCGCCGAAGATGCGCTTCCGCAGCCCCTGGGCGCTCAGGTCGTCGAGCAGCTCGAGCGAGCGCTCTCCGAGCCGCGGGGACGAGAGGTCGGCGGGCATCGCCTTCCACCCCGCGCCGAGGTAGGCGGGGTCGCGGAAGTGCTCGGTGTCGGCGATGCGGTCGGGGTAGCCGGTCGAGCCCTTCGTCCGGGGGTGGGTCTGGTACATGAACCCGCCCTCGCGCCGCACCAGCTCGAGCATCTCGGCCGCGTCGGCGGCGCTGTAGACCCGGCCGTAGCGGGGGTGGGTCATCTCGAAGGCGCCCCCCTCGGGCCGGTCCATGAACCAGTAGACGGGCCGGGGGAAGATGAGGGCCCAGTGCCCGCCGAGGTGCACGTTGGCCTCCTCGCTGGGGATGAGCAGGAAGTCCGGCTCGGACTGCGCGCGCAGGGCGCGGAAGTAGGCGTCGAGCTCGTCGAGGCGCAGGTCGGTGAGGTCGCGCGGGTGCCCGTCGCCGTGGAAGTCCATGATGATCGACGCGTCGACCCCCATCGCCTTCAGGACCGGCTTGAACGGCGGCGTCCAGTCGAACCCGTGCTCCAGCGCCTGCACGGTGTACGCGAGGTGCCAGTGGGTGCTCAGGGTCTTGTAGCCGTCGAGGGGGCGGAACCGGTCGCGGTTGGTGAACGCGAGGACCTCGTCGAGAGTCTCCTCGGCCGCGCCGCCGGACAGCAGGAAGAACACCGACATCCGCTGCGTCTCGCCCGGCGGGGCGTTCATCCACGGATAGAAGCGCCAGTTGGTGTCGCGGATCTGCCGGATGCCGAGCGACACCCGCCCCCGCCACGACCGGTGCCACACGTGCCCCAGGTTCGACGTGAAGTCGCGGGGGAAGAAGTACTGGTGCGGCGGGGGGAAGACCGCGACGCTGCCGCCGGCGGTGGCCGCGGCGAGCGTGCGGTAGCGCACCTTCACCGGCTTGCGCTCGGGGTCGAAGCCGGTCGCGACGTCGTGGCGCAGGTCGCCGGCGGTGTCGTACCAGCTCACCCGGGTCTGCATGTTGCCGCCGGGGGTCCGGTCGGCCTCGGCGGCCATCTCCCAGCCGCCGTCGTAGTAGTAGGCGACGTTGGGGGCGTCGGTGGCGGCCACCGCCTCCTGCTGGATCAGGCGGCTGCCGGGGTAGATGGTGTAGACGATCGCCCCCTCGAAGACCCCCATCCGGAGCCCGTCGAAGGTCAGCTCGACCCGCTCGCCGACGGTGCGGACGGTCGCCTTCTGAAGGTTGAACACCCCCTGCGCGTGCCGGGTGCCGTCGGGATGGCTCGGCGGGAAGTCGAAGAACGCGTTCCACCCCCGCCGCCGCGTGCCGGTCTCGACCTGGTAGAACGGCCGCACCGCGGACGCCACGACGGCACCGTCCACCGCGATCGACTCGATGAGCGGCCGGTCGGGGTCGAGCGAGAACGTCGCGCGCCAGTCCCGGTCGGCCGCGTCGGGCCACTCCACCGTCACGCCGTCCTCGGCCGCGGTCACCTCCACGGGACCGGGCCGCAGCTCACGCACGTCCAGCGGCACGGCCTGGCCGAGCGCGGCCTCGGCGGCGAGGACGGCCGCGAGGCCGAAGCAGGCGATCAACGTCTGTTTCATCGTCCTCCACCAAGGTTTGCTCAGAACACCGCGATCACGTTCAGCGGCGAGCCGGTGCCGCCGGTCACCGGGATCGGGCCGGCCGCGATGAGGAACTCCCAGCGGCCCTCCTCCGCCGCGACCTCGGCCAGGGCCTCGAGGTCCATGTTGTCGAAGATGTTGGTCCCCAGGCCCGCGATGAGCAGGATGTGCAGCGGCAGGCCGACGCCGTCGACCCCCGACGGCTGCACGTCGGTGGCCGCGTCGCTGCCGAAGAGGGCCACGTCCTCGCCGCGGATCCAGCGGATGACCGAGGCGTGGATGCCGGCCGAGTTGCCCGAGAGCTGCCACGGCCCCACCTCGGCGCGGCGGGCCCAGCGGCCGGTCCGCAGGAAGACCGCGTCGCCCGGCTGCATGGTCACCCCCGCCTGCTCCAGCCACGCCTCGATGTCTTCGGTGTAGACGGGCGTCCCCGGCTCAAGGTAGTCGACCCCCTTCAGGCGGGGGATGTCGAGGAGCACGCCGCGGGTGACGATGCCGTCCTTCAGGTTGTCGATGCCGAGCTTGACGCAGCCCTCCTCGGCCGAACTCGTGTCGGCGGGCAGGCCGTTGTACATCATCCCCTTGTGCAGGAAGTGGCACAGGGCGTCGATGTGGCTCACGCCGTAGCCGTGGTACGAAAACTCGATGGTGTCGGACCGCAGCGTCTCCGACATGGTGTGGTTGAACGCCGAGTCGGGGTTGTCGGGGTGGACGCCCGGCATCGGGTTGTGCGACAGCGACACCGTCCGGCCGCGCGTCGCCAGGGCCAGCGCCTGCCGCCGCTTCTCCTCGGTGATCAGGTTGGCCGTGCCCAGCTCGTCGTCGGCCCCCCAGCGGCCCCAGTTCTTGACCTCCTCGAACAGCGCGTCGAACTCGGCCTCGTCGTGCGGACCCGGCCCGTCCTGGGCCGCGGCGGGCTCCGCCGCCAGGGCCGCGAGCATCGTTGCCGCCGCGAACCATCCGCCCCCGCTTCTGCTTCGGATCATCTGCTTCGCCTCCATGGTCCCGGAACCGTCATCCCCCGGCGTTCAGTCTATCGCGGCTTTACTTCCCGCGTCCCGAGCGTCGTCGGCCGCGGTCGCACGCGCTGAAGAGGGTCTCCTCCCGCGCGACGATCACCGCGTCCTCGCGCGACAGCGCCGCCAGCGCCTCGGCCAGCACGTCGGGGTCGGCCCGGACGGGCCCGGTCCGCGGCCTCTCCAGGAACTCGTTCCAGTCGTCCTCGGAGTGGTAGTGGAACTCCAGCACCGTCGAGAGCTCGGCCCGCGGGGTAAAGAGGCCGGCCCGCATCGATTCGGCGAGCGCCTCGCGCGAGGCGCGCATGTCCCGCTGCCCAGCTTCGGTCACGTGCACCTCGCCGACGGGCTCGACGCGGCCGGCCCGGCGGAGATGGAAGGGCATCGGCCGGCCGATCGGCTGCAGGCTGACCAGGCGCCCGCCGGGGCGCAGCCAGCCGGCCACCTTGCGCAGAGCGTCACCGACGCTCTCGGAGGGCAGTCATCACAGCGAACGCGAGAAGACGGCCAGATCGAAGCCGGCCGACGGCAGCGCCAGTTCCAGGACGTCCGCCGCCCGGAAGCGGCAGGCCCCGCCGGACCCGGCGGCGCGGGCCCGGGCGATCGCGGCCTCGTCCGGGTCCACGCCGAGCACGGTCGCGCCCCGTCCCGCGAGGCGGCGGGACGTCCGCCCGTCGCCGCAGCCGATGTCGAGCACCTCCTTGCCGGCGATGTCCGCGACCCGGCCGATCAGCGCCAGCTCCCGCCCCTGCGGGTCCACCGTTCGCGCCATGACATCCTCCGAAAGCCCGGAGCGGCCGGGAAGGGCGCTCCGGACCCTCCCCCGGCATCGGAGGAGGGTCCGGTCGACAATCGGCGCCCGCAAGGACGCGGACGAAGCCGCGTCGCGGGTGCGGCACGGGGCGGCTACTGATCGGTCGCCGCCGCCCGGTACGAGTCGTCGAACAGGTCGAGCTTGGTCTCGCGGATCTTGCTCGCCGCCGCGGTCCCGAAGGTCGCGAACTCGATGGCCGGCTCGCCCCCGCGGTCGTACTTCGGCCACAGCGGCAGGCCCTCGCCGTTCGGGTCGCCGGTCGTCGCGAAGTTCACCCAGTACTGCGAAATCTGGTCCGACAGCTCGTGGTCGCGCGCGTTCCAGCCGACGCCGACGAGCCCGACGTTGTCGAACGCGTAGGCGAGATCGCCCGAGTGGTAGGCGCCGCCGCCGCGCAGGCCCGCCGGGAAGTCGAGCTCGGGCCGGTCGGGCAGGTAGAGCCGGAACACCGGCGGGGCGTGGCTGAAGAAGTAGAGGTAGACGTCGTTGGCGTCCGCGTGGGCACGCGCCCACGCGCGCATCTGCCACGTGAAGCTGCGGTCGGCCTGGATCGCCTGGCCCGCGGTGCGGGTCGACGCGGCGATCTCGCCGGCGTAGGCGTCGAGCAGGGCGTCGGCCCGGTCGCCGTAGCGGTCGCGGATGCCGGCCACGAACTCGTCCCGCGGCGGCCCGGCCATGCCCGCGTAGAGGGTGGAGCCCTCGTCGGACATCGACCCGACGATCACCGGCACGTCGTTCTGGTCCCCCGCCGCGAAGATCGCGCTCGGCAGGTCGGGCAGCACCCAGCCGTCGACCACGACCCCCGTGCCGCGCCCGGCCTCGAGCACCGCCTCGGGCCCGGCCGCCCGGAGGGCCGCCGCCGCGTCCGCGTCCCTTCGCCCTCGACCCCGAGCCTCGCCGCGACGGCCAGACCCGCGTCGTGGCCCGAGACCGCGGTCGCCGCGCCCCCGGTCGTCGCGAGATGCGCGCGCGGGGCGCCGAAGCAGCCGCCCGAGTGGCCGATGGCCTTGTGGAACAGCCCCTTCGCCAGCGGCGACGCCTGGAGCACGCACACCGACCACGAACCGGCCGACTGGCCGAAGATGGTGACGTTGCCGGGGTCGCCCCCGAACGCCGCGACGTTGTCGCGCACCCATTCGAGGGTCGCGACGTGGTCGAGGATGCCGTAGTTGCCCGACGCCTGCTGCTCCGACTCGGCCGTCAGCGCGGGGTGCGCGAGGAAGCCGAAGGGCCCCAGCCGGTAGTTGGCGGTCACCATGACCACGCCCTTCTTCGCCATCGCGGTGCCGTCGAAGATCTTCGCGCTGCCGGTGCCCGAGCTGTGCCCGCCGCCGTGGAACCACACCATCACCGGCCGGCGCTCGCCCACCCGCGCCGCCGTCCAGAGGTTCAGCGTCAGGCAGTCCTCGCTGCGCGGCAGCTCGCCCCGCGCGTAGGGCGAGTCGTCGGCGTTGCGGGCCTGCCAGCACGCGGGGCCGAACTCGGTGGCCGCCCGCGTACCGTCCCAGGGCTCGACCGCGGCCGGCGGCCGCCAGCGCAGGTCGCCGACCGGGGGCTGCGCGAAGGGCACCCCCCGGAACACCGAGACGCCGGCCCCGGCGTCGGCCCACGCCCCCTCGAGTTCGCCGGACGGCGTCAGCACCACCGGCCCGCGCGCCGACTGCGCGGTGGCGACCGCCGCGCCCGCCGCCACGAAGATCGCGGCCAGCCCCAGGACCACAACGTTCCGCATCGTGTGCATCGTGTCTACTCCCTAACCCGGAGAGCGTCGCCTGCGGCTCCGCCCGCCGCCCAACCAACCCTGCTAGGCGTCTGCACCGTTCTACGGCGCAGACGCCTAGCCAATCAACTGCCGTTTGCGCCCGCGAGACCGAAGATGATCGCGGACAACGCGCCCGTGGCCGTGATCATGATGCCGAGTCCCCACCGCAGCAACCGGTTGAAATGCAGCTCGAGATCCGTCTTCGTCGCGACGTGCTTCATCTCCGTCTCGAGTCTGGCCAAGCGATCTTCCACCGCCCGTAGGCGGTAGTCGATGCTCGAGCCGCCCCCTTCCGCCGCCGTCGGAACGTGCGTGTCGGTCATTCTCCGCTCCCCTTCCCCGGAGCCCTCCGCATGACGTTGCGCCCCCGGTCCTGCACGGGTATCGAGAGCAATTGCCATGCCAACGCGCCCGTCCCCCACCGTCCCGTTCCCTTGCCGATAGGGCTATTCTACCAACGAAGCTGGAGACGTCGGCACAGGCGGCGCGTCGATCGAGCCCCGAGACGACCGGCGCCGGCACCCCCGACACCGGGCGGGGTGTGGACGGATCGCGGCCGACGCCAACAACCAAGGAGACACCATGCGCAGATTCTGCATCACCTTCGTCGCCGGCTTGGCGGCCGGACTGACCGCGGCCGCGGTCCTCACCGCCCAGATCGACATACGGCGGCAGGCACCGCTCGACCGCGCCGTCGACTTCCCGACGGCCGAGATCGACGAGATCATCGCGGAGATGGACGCGGCGGGACGGGTGACCACGCGGCTGCTCGAGGGCGGCAGCTACAACGTCAACATCCGGCGCATCAGCAACGCCGAGACCGCGTTGATGCACCCCCGGACGACGGACGTCTACGTCGTACGGGAAGGCTCGGGCACCCTCGTGACGGGCGGGCGGATCGTGGACGAGCGGGGCGAGCCGGTCGACGGCACGCGGGGCGCGGCCATCCGCGGCGGGTCCGAGCGGGTGATCCGGGTCGGCGACGTCGTCTACATCCCCGCCGGCGTGCCCCACGGCATCCGCGACACCGAGGGCATCACCTGGTTCAACATCCGCTTCGACACGCGGTAGGCGGCACGCGCCGTACACGAAACAGGCCGGGCGGGCACCCGTGAGGACGCCCGGCCGGCCCGCGATGGCGAAGGTCGACGCCGAGCCGCCCGGTCAGGGCGCGCGGCAGACGAAGTTCCCGGCGTCGTCGGTGCTCCCGCTGCCCGTGTAGACCGCCTGCTGCGGGTACGGGCAGAGCGGACGCGTGCGGTCCACCGCCCCGTCGCGGACGCGCGACGCCACGATGCTGTCCGGCGCCTCGCCCCGTTCGACCCACGCCTCGAGGGCGGTCACCATGTCGAACCGGCTCGGCCCCGCGCCGCCGCCGCAGTGCCCCATGCCGGGGGCCATGAACAGGCGGTAGTGGTCGTGCACCTCGTCGGCGTCACCGACGGCGTTCACGACGCGGCGGTAGTACTGCGTCGCGTTGGCCGGCGAGATCTGCGGGTCGGCCCAGCCGTGATAGGAGAGGAGCCTGCCGCCGCGGTCGAAGAACGGCTTCAGGTTCGGGTCGAGGGCGTTGAGGGTGTCGTTGTCGACCTCCTCGGCCCGCACGATGTCGGTCTCGAAGTTGAACTGGTCGATGGTCCACTCCGGGTCCGCGAACGTCAGGTAGCGGAACTGCTCGAGCCCGGTCGCCCGCGCCGAGCGGGTCCAGCCCAGATCCGTCCATCCCAGCTCGCTGCCGGGCAGCAGGCCGGTGATGGGGCGCCCCGACCGCGGGTTCTCGGGCGACGAGTAGAGCATGCGCGCGGTGTTCACCTGCGCCGACGACAGGCAGCCCTCGCCCTGGCCGTCCGCGCACTGCAGCACCGCGGGGTCGAAGTCGCACCCCTCGGGGTCGCCGACGACACCGTCGGTCACCCCGTCGCCGGCGTCGCACGCCTCGAGGACCGCGCCGTGCACGAGCTCGCGCAGGTCGGCGGTGAGTCGGGCCGCCTCGTTGGCCTCGAGCGGCTTGGCGACGCGCAGCGCCCCGCCGGCCCGGCCCGTCCAGTCGTTGCCGGGGGCTCCGGCGATGATGCCGTCGAAGTGCTCGGGGAACCGCTGCGCCGCCTTCAGGGCCTGGCGCCCCCCGGCCGAGCAGCCGTTCCAGTAGGTGTACTCCGGCGCCCGGCCGTAGTAGGCCTCGACGGCGGCCTTGGCCATCACCGTCATCTCGCCGATCGAGCGGTAGCCGAAGTCGATGACCTTCTCGGGATGCCCGAGACCGAAGCTCGCGGTGTTGCCCTCGTGCCCGGTGTCGGTCGAGCTCGAGGCGTAGCCTCGGGCGAGGGCGGCGGCCATCGAGTTGTGCCGGATCGATCCGGTGAACGCGCCGTTGCCGACCGCCTGGTACTTGCCGTTCCAGTCGCCCGCGGGCATCCACACCTCGACCTTGATGTCGGAGTCGTCCGACGGGGTCAGCGTCGCCTCGACGCGGCAGAACTCCGGCAGCCCGCCGTAGGTCGCCCGCGTCCGGTCGTTCTGCGGCCCGGGGGGCGCGAAGGCGCCGGCCTCGACGAGGGTCGCGCCGGTGATGGCGGTGTTCGGCAGGGCGAGCGACATCAGGCTGTCGCAGCTCGCCATCCCGGCGGCCGACTGGGCGGCCCCGCCGGCCGCCTCGGGGTTGGCCGTCGCGGCGACGGTCGCGACCGCCGCCAGCGCCGCCGCCGCGGCGGTCGCGGTGATGAACGTGGGAAGACGTCTCATGGTCTCGGATCCTCGCAAGCTAACGACGGTGCTCGACATGGGCCTTGCCGACTGCGCTCGGACCCGGGCCGCTCCCGCAGCCTGCGCGCCCGGCATAACGGCAAGAGACGTCACCGTCGTGGAGCCCACGGTGAAGCCCGCTGCATTCGAGCCATGCGGGCTTCACCACGAACCGCCAAGTTACTGGCCGCCCTCGGCCTCGGCCCTCTCCAGCACCCGGGCCCCGGCCATGATGCCCTCCATGCCGATGTTGCCCTCGTGGCAGGCGTACTCGAACACCGGGTCGGTGCTGTGCCGCAACGGGATCATCGCCGTCCACGGCGCCGCCCAGGTGTCGGGATCGGTCACCGTGACCTCGTACCGCAGCACGTCGTCGCTGGCGCGGGTGAACCGCTCCAGCACGTGCAGCTTCTCGCCGGCCGAACCCGCCACCGAGGCCTCCGGCGCGTAGTTGGTGGTCTCGACGACCAGCGTGTCGCCGTCCCAGCGCCCCCGCGAGTCGCCGTGCAGCAGCCGGACGCTCTCGTCCACGTGGGGGGCGTCGGTCAGCGGGATGACCCGCGGCCCGCCCATCTCCTGGTAGAGCACGACATGGCCCGCGCTCTGGAAGATCTGCAGATAGCTGTTGTAGCCGGCGCCCAGCCGCGGCGCGCCCCAACTGATGCACCGCTCGCCGAGGCTGCGGTCCTCCGGCCCCCAGGCGTGGCGCGCCCGCGCCTCGGCCCGCGCCGCCGCCCGCGCGTCCGCCGCCTCGGTGCGGGCCGGGAACCGCCCGTCGGGCGGATCGACGATCAGCGAGGTCCGGTTGTCCCAGTCGCGCTCGACCATCCAGAAGTGGTTGTAGTTGCCGGTCGCCCGGTCGCGCGACGAGAACGACTCGGCCTCGGCGAGGGCCGCCGCGAAGACGCTGTCGCCGAAGGCGGCGTCGCCCGCCTCGTCGTTGAACAGCTCGCCGGCGCGGGCCTGCAGGGCCGCCACCTCCTCGTCGGTGAGGGTCTCGCGGTCGCCCAGCACCTCGGGCCGCTGCAGCGGCGTCACGTTGTTGTT
>CAXXTG010000063.1:0-5507 GCA_963666855.2 Vicinamibacterales bacterium | reverse complement strand
CAGGAAACGGGCGGCGGCTAGACTCTCCTCACGACTCCTGACGAGGCAGGCTGATCACTTGCCTGCACCGATGTGATACCATGCCTGCACAAATAGCATGCAGTACACCATCCGTGCCGTTCCCGACGAAATCGATCGCGCCCTCCGGCAGCGGGCCCGGCGCGAGTCGAAGAGCCTCAATGCGGTCGTCATCGACGCGCTGGCCCACGGGCTGGCCCTGGACGCGGCTTCCGCCAGGCACACCGACCTCGACGACCTGGTCGGCACCTGGCAAGAAGATCCGGACTTCGACCGCGCCGTCGCCGAGTTCGAGCGCATCGACGACGAGTCGTGGAAATGAATGTCGCCCTCGACACCAACGCCTACAGCGACTTCATGCGCGGCGCGGCCCCGAACGGGTCGAGCTCGTTCGCACGGTGCGGGCCATCGTCCTGCCCCTCATCGTGCTGGGTGAGCTGCGGGCCGGCTTCGCGGCGGGCAACCGCGAGTCGACGAACGCCGCCAACCTGCAACGGTTCCTCGCCAGCCCCCGGGTGTCCGTGCTCGCGCCCGACGAGCAGACGACGCACTACTACGCGCAGTTGCACCGGCAGCTTCGCGACAACGGACGCCCGATACCGACGAACGACCTCTGGATCGCGGCCCTCGCCGTCCAGCACGACCTCGTGCTCTGCACGTCCGACCGCCACTTCCGGCAGATTCCGCAGTTGGTGATCTGCTGAGTTCTCGCCCCGCCCCGCCTGCCAATCGGATCTCGCTCGAACCCGACAGATGTGCTACACGTCCGTAACGGGACTATCCGTAACGCTAATCTGACCGAGCTGCAGCAGGCCGTCATGGAGGGTGATCTGGGCCGGCGGCGAAGCGACCGCCGAGCAGGTGCGCGAGGGGCTGCTGCCCGCCCATCCGCTGAAGGACTCGAGCGTCCGGACGGTGCTGCGGCGCCTGGAAGCGCGCGGCTACCTCAGCCACCGCGTGGCCGGCAAGACGTTCGTCTACCGGGCCGAGCCGCCGCCGCAGGGCATCGCCGCGTCAGCCGTGCGGCGCATCATCGACCGCTTCTGCGCAGGCTCGACCGAGCAGTTCCTCGTGGGCATGGTCGACGAGGAGGTGCTCTCGGTGGGCGAGTTCGGGCCGCGGCACAGAAACCGATTCAGAGCCGCTCAGCGCCGGGCCGGCCGTCCTCGACGACGAACGACGCGCGCGTCGAGATCGGGCTGCCGGGCCGGGTGACGTACTCGAGGACCTGGTAGTCGGCCCGGCACCGGTCCGGCGTCAGATCGCAGCGCACGTAGCCGCGCTGGGCGTTGTAGAACCTGATCGCCGGGTTCTCCGCGAGGAGCGCCGCGGTCGAGTCGCGGGTGTCGACGCCGTCGCCGCTCGAGCTGATGGAGGTGCCGACGAGCTCGGTGCCGATCACCGGCGCGGCGGGGTCGCGATAGTCGACCTTGAGGTCGTTGACCCAGTTGCTGTGGATGTCGCCGGTCAGCACCACCGGGTTCGCGGGCCGCCGGGTCGCGAGGAACTCCATCAGCCGGCGGCGCGCGGCCTCGTAGCCCGACCACATGTCGAGCGCGTAAGACTCGTCGTCGCCCGGGGTGTAGTCCACCCGCGCCATCATGATCTGCTGCGGGACGACGTTCCAGCGCGCGGCCGAGCGGTCGAGCCCGTCCATCAGCCACCGCTCCTGCGCCTCGCCGAGGGGGGTCGCGGCGGGGTCGAAGACGCCGTCGCAGACGCCGCGCCCGTCGCCGCACGGCTGGTCGGTGCGGTACTGCCGCGTGTCGAGCACGTGGACCGAGGCGAGGTCGCCCCACGCGAAGGCGCGGTAGAGCTGCAGGTCGGGGCCGTTCGGCAGGGACGAGCGGCGCAGGGGCATGTGCTCGTAGTACGCCTGGTACGCGGCGGCGCGGCGCCGCCGGAACAGCTCGGCCGGCAGACCCTCCTCCTCGGACACGAGGTTGGCGTAGTTGTTGTCCACCTCATGGTCGTCCCACGTCACTATCCACGGGAACGCGGCGTGCGCGGCCTGCAGGTCGGGGTCGCTGCGATAGAGCGCGTACCGATTGCGGTAGCCGTCGAGCAGCTCGATCTCGTCGCCGGTGTGCCGGCGCACCCGCCCGTCGCTCGCGGCGCCCTCGTAGATGTAGTCGCCGAGGTGGAAGACGAGGTCGAGGTCGTCCTCGGCCATGTGGCGGTACGCCGTGTAGTACCCGTGCTCGTAGTGCTGGCACGAGGCGAAGGCGAACCGCAGCCGGTCGGCGGGGGCGCCGGCGGCGGGGAGGGTGCGAGTCCGGCCGACCGCGCTCTCGTCGGCGCCGGCGCGGAACCGGTACCAGTACCAGCGCCCCGGTTCGAGCCCGTCCACCTCGACGTGCACGCTGTGGCCGAGCGCCCCGCGGGCGACGCTCGCGCCGCGCCGAACCACGTCGGCCATCCCCTCGTCGCGGGCCACCTCCCAGACGACCTCCACGTCCTCGGGGGGCATGCCGCCGCCGTTCAGGGGGTCCAGCGCGAGGCGCGTCCAGAGGACGACGCCGTCCGGCGCGGGGTCGCCCGACGCGACGCCGAGCGGGAACGCGGAGGGCTGGAACAGGGACCGGCCCGACGCGCGGCGGGCGGCCCCGAGCCCGAGCATGGCCAGACCGCCGGTCAGCAGATCGCGGCGGTCCAACCGACGTTGCAGCAACGAGTCGAAACGGAGGGAATGGGTCATCGCTCGTCCTCGGCCGTCGACGGCGCAACCGCGCCGCACGGCGGGATCAATGGCGCGGACGTTGGCCGCCAGGCACCCTTGGCATGCGGCAAGTGTAAGCCGGAAGTCGTTTCAACGGTGTAGCGGTCATGTTAACTTCGGGCAACTTCGCTCCCGAAAGACCCCGCGGCGCACCGCTTGCGGCCCGCCCGCATTCCCCGCGACGGGCGGAACATGGCCCGATGAGCAGGACGCCTCAGCCCCGCCGCCCTACCAGCCGACGCACCGCCTGGGAGGGGAACCCGTGCGCGGCCCGAGCCGGGATGCCGAGAGAATTCGGCTCCGCGAGGATGCCTTGACAATCTACATTATCGATAATACTGTAGATTATCTTCATATGCGGGAGGCCGACCGATGATGACGCCGTTGCGCGGACACCTCGCCCGCCTGCTGCCGTGGCTCCGCCGCCGACGCGCGAGGCGGGCCGAGAGGGACATCCAACGCGAGCTCTCCCTGCACCTGGAGCTCGAGACGCGGCAGAACATCGAGGGGGGCCTGTCGCCCGGCGACGCGGCCCGGGCGGCGCGGGCGACGCTCGGCAACACCGCGCTCATCCGCGAGGACGTCCGGGCCCTCTGGCGCTGGCGCTGGCTCGATCAGCTTCGGCAGGACGCGCGCTGCGGCGCCCGCGGCCTGACCCGCAGCCCCGGGTTCGCGGCGATGTCCGTCGCGACCCTCGCCCTCACCATCGGAGCGACCGCCGCCGTCTTCAGCGCCCTCCACGGCATCCTCCTCCGGCCGCTGCCGGTCGCGGAACCGGACCGGCTGGTCCGCATCATCGACATCGGGTACGTCGGCGAGCTGATCGAGCTGCGCGAGCGGGCGCGCACCCTCGACGTCTCGGCCTACATCCAGCCCGGCGACCGGACCCTGACCGGCCTCGACGAGCCCCTGCGCGTCAGCGTCGCGCCGATCGCGGGCGACCTGCTGCCCCGTCTCGGCCGGACGCCGGCGCTGGGCGCGGGCTTCCGCCTCGACGACGAGCGGCCCGCCGCCGCGCCCGCCGCCCTCCTGAGCGACGCCCTGTGGCGGCGGCGCTTCGGCGCCGATCCGGCCGTCGTCGGACGGACGCTGCCGCTCGACGGGGTCGCCCACGAAGTGCGCGGGGTCATGCCGCCGGACTTCGACTTCCCGTCGGCCGGCGTGGACCTCTGGGTGCCGATGACCGTGGACGCCGCGAGCCCCGTCGGCCTGTGGGCGCGCAGCGCCTTCCTGATCGGCCGGCTCCGTCCCGGCGCCACCCTGGAGACGGCCGCGGAGGAGATGCGCGCGCTCGCCCCGCAGTTCAGGCAGTTGTTCCCGTGGCGGATGCCCGACGGCTACGGGACCGGCGTCAACCTGCGGACGTGGCGGGAGGACCGGCTGGGCGCGGTGCGCCCCATGCTGATCCTGCTGCTCGCCGCGGCGGCCGCGGTGTGGCTGATCGGCGCGGTGAACCTGACCAACCTGCAGCAGGTCCGCGCCGCCGCGCGCCGGCGGGAGCTGGCCCTGCGCGCCGCCCTCGGCGCCGGCCGCGGCCGCGTGGTCCGGCAGCTCCTGACCGAGAGCGGGCTCGTCTGCCTGCTCGGGGGCGCGGCGGGCCTCGCCGTCGCCTGGGCCGGCGTGCCGGCCCTGGTCGCGCTGCTGCCGGCGGACGTTCCGCGCGCCGAGGGGATCCGCGTCGACGGCGTCGTCCTCGGCTTCACCGCGGCGCTCTCGGTCGTCACCGCGCTGACCGCCGGCACCCTGCCGGCGTTTCGCGCGGCGCGGGCGGGCGAAGAGGCGGCCCGATCGAGCTCGCGCGGGAGCGTCGGCGGCACGACGGGCCGGGGTCTCGGCGTCTTCGTGGCGGTCGAGACGGCGGCGGCGGTCACCCTCGTCATCGGCGCCTCCCTGCTGGCCAGAAGCCTCGCCGCGCAGCTCGCCGTCGACACCGGACTCGCCTCTGACCGCCGCGTCGTGGCAGAGGTCGCCCCGTCGCCCGCGCGTCATCCCGACGACGACGCCAGGCTCGAGTTCTACACGGCGCTGGAGCGGCGTCTCCGCGCCCTTCCCTTCGTTGACGCGGTGGGGCTGTCGACCGTCTTCGAGCCCTTCGGGGCCGGTTTCGGCTTCAGCGTGTTCATGATCGAGGGACGGCCGAACCCGGCCACCGAGGGCGGCGAATGGCCCTCGGCCGACCTGCGGGCGGCGGTCAGCGCCGGCTACCTGCGCGCGCTCGGGGTGCCGATCGTCGAGGGCCGCGGCTTCACCGAGGCCGACTCGAGCGGCGCGCGGCGGGTCGCGCTCGTCAGCCGGCGTCTCGCCGAGACGCAGTGGCCGGGCGAGAGCGCGATCGGCCGGCGCATCCAGTTCCCCGGCGGCCGGGGAGAGGCCGACCCCTGGCGCACGGTGGTCGGCGTCGTCGCCGACGTCCGTTGGCGGGGGCCCGCGAGCGCGGAGGGCACGACGCTGTATCTGCCCCTGGCGCAGCACCTGGGGGCCATCGACGCGGCGTCCGTCATCGTCCACGCCGGCGACGACCCCGCGCTGGTCACCGACAACCTGCGGGCGGTGGTCGCCTCGCTCGACGCCGAGACGCCGGTCAGCGGCATCCGCGCGATGGACGACGTCGTGGCGCAGGCGGTCAGCCGGCCGCGCTTCACGACGACTCTGGTGCTGGCGTTCGCCGGCCTGGGCGTCGTCCTGGGGATGATCGGCGTCTACGGCGTCGTCGCCTTCGCGGCCGCGCGGCGGCGGCGGGACATCGGCATCCGGATCGCCCTCGGCGCGA
>CAXXTG010000062.1:0-4962 GCA_963666855.2 Vicinamibacterales bacterium | reverse complement strand
GAGGATGGGCGGGCTTGTCGTGTGACGGCCGGAGCGCGGGCCGCAGCGTCGCCGCGTTCCCCGCCGCCGGCCGTTCGGGGGCGGCGGGGAACGCGATGCCCATGGGTCGGTGGGGTATACTCCAGACGTGGTTGATGCCCTGACCGCGGTGGCCGCGGTGCTCGGCGCGCTCGGCTCCATGGTCGCGGGTGTGGGCGTACTCGTCCTCAACGGCAAGGTGGACCGGCTCTCCGGGCGGGTAGACCGGCTCGCGGGCCGGGTCGACGCCATCGAGGCGACCCTTCAGACCCTCATGTCCGCGCTCATCGGCCGGGGCCGGCGCTCTGACGATTTTGGCGGACGAACCGTGGTCGCGCCCCTCGATCCGACGAAATGAGACCCGTCTGGGCCAAGGCCGGCGGCGTTCTTCACTGCGAAGAAGAGACGACGTGAAACCGGCTGCATGGCTGGCCGCGGCGCTCCTGATCGCCGGCCTTCCCGCCGCGACCCCGGCGCAGCGGTGGCGGGCCACCGACGACATCCCGCGCTACGAACGCTACCTGCGCGAGGCGCTGCCCGAGGCGGAGAGCTTCCGCTTCGTCGACCGCGGGACGCCCCACTACCGCGGCTACCGCACGGGGCCGGACGGCGGGGAGATCCTGGTCGGCCTCGGGTTCTTCACCGTCGACTTCGCGCGGGACGTCCGCGGCTACAAGGGCGAGATATGGATGCTGGTGGGCATGGCGCCGAGCGGCGCAATCCTCGACGTCAGCATGGTGTACCACGACGAGCCGTTCGGCTACTTCTCGATCGACCTGCCGGAGTTCATCGAGCAGTTCCGGGGCAAGAGCGTGCTCGCCCCGCTGACCGTCGGCGAGGACATCGACGGGGTGTCGCGGGCCACCATCACCAACGACGCGGCGGTGCGGTCCATCCGCGACAGCGCCCGCCGCATGGCCCGCGAGTTCATCGCCGAGCGCCGGAGCGAGCCGTAGACCCGTGGCCGTAGACCCGTGACGACTTGCACGCGTCATACCGCAATGGGAGAGGACGGCAGCGGGCCGAACGACGCCCGGCGGTGCCGCGACCGCCGCGAACGGTTACGAGATGCCGACGTCACCCGGCGTCTGAACGAGCTGTTCGCAGATGCGCAACTGGCTGGGGAGCAGCTTCGAACCGCGGTCGAGCTGGATTCGGCCGGCACGGACTGGGGTGACGAGCACTGGTAATCCGGCGGGAAGCGGCCCAGCGCCCGTATCCCGGGCGACCCGGCCGGCTCCCGACCATCGGCCCTGCCTCAACCCTCACCGAACATCGTGCCTCTCTTGCAGAACCTCACGTTGGACAAGCTGACGCCGGCCCGCCTGTGGCCGGCCTTGGACGAGCCGGTCCGCCGGCTCGCGATCCGGGCGATGTACGGCGACGACCCGGATCTGCGCGTTCAGGCCGATCAGGCCCTGGCCGAGGCTCTGCGCTTCCGGCCCGCCGGCGTCCGCAAACTGCCCATCGACAAGCGGGTCGACTACTTCGTGCGACGCGTCCGCCCCGACAACACGCTGGCGTCGACGCTGCTGACCACGCTGCACCTCGCCCATCGGCGCACCCTGCTCACCGCCTTTCTCGACGCGCTGGACGTGCCCAACGACGACGGGCTGATTCCGCCTGACCACGAGCCGGAGCCCATCTCGGCCGACCGGCTCGCCCCGGCCGTGGAGACCGTCCGCGCCCGCTTCGACGCCGCCGACGTGGACCTGTACCTGGCGACCCTGCTCGCGCTCGACCCCGACGTGTGGGGCGGGCTCAAGCCCTTGCTCGATCCCGCCCCGGCCGAGTAGCCTCATCGGCGGGCACGCTCGTAGATCGGGTCGCCCAGCGCAAGGGAGCGCGCAACCTCCTGCGACACCACGTGGAACTCGACCGACGCCAACCGCTCTCCGTAGTCGTCGTGCAGCTCCAGCTCTCGCTGGAACACGGCGTCGAGCGTCGCGTCGTCATCTTCGACCAGAACGGTCCAGATCCGGGTCATCCCCGGGGAGTCGTCCGCGTGGACGGCGACGACGGCGGGCACCCGGGCCAGCTTGGCGGCGATCCGCTCGGCGGCGGTCCGCTTGCCGTCCACCCTCGGCCGTCCTTCAAGCGTGGCCTTCATTCTGCCGTTCCTCCGTTTCTCACGTCCACGACCGTGCGGGCCATGCCGCCCGAAGGCCCCCCCGGGCCGCGACGGTGAAGCGCGTCAAGCGGGCTCTCGTGCACCACCGAACGTCCAGCATACCCCACCCCTCCCGGCTCCGCCCCTGCGGGCCCGGCTGGTCGCCGGGCTGCGACCGAAGCGACACGGTAGAATACGCGCCGACCGCGGCATCCGCATTGCGGCGTCCGGAGTCATCACCGTCGCCTCCGCAACGCCGCCCTCCGCCGCACGCGACCGTAAACCCATGCACGCCGACCTGCAGGACGCCGTCGACTTCCACGACGCCATCATCGCCGAGGGGGGCAAGGCCCTCGTCGGCTACGAGCGCGAGAAGGCCCTCGCCAACATGGTGCTGCTGGCCGAGATCCCCACCACCTACGACCAGGAGGAGCAGCGACAGGTGAACGCCGGGAACCTGCTGCTGCGGGGGGTGCCGGGCGTCGGCAAGACGTTCTTCGGGGTCATCCTCGCCGCCATCAGCGGGGCCCGGTTCGCGCGCCTGCAGGGCCGCGCCGACCTGCAGCCGACCGAGGTCGTCGGGTTCCAGATGATCAACCCCGCGACCGGCGAGTTCATGACCGAGTTCGGCCCCCTCGCCTCGGCCGAGGTGATCCTGCTCGACGAGATCAACCGCATCCCCCTCAAGTCGCAGAGCGCGTTCCTGGAGGGCCTGCAGGACCGCTCGGTCACCGTCGGCAAGGAGACCTACAAGCTTCCCGCGTTCAGCTTCGCCATCGCCACCATGAACCCCATCGAGCTCGGCCAGGGCACCTTCCCCCTGTCGGAGGCGGCCACCGACCGGTTCGCGATCATGGTGAACATCGGCTACCTGCCCCCCGAGGAGGAGCAGAAGCTGGTGGCCTTCGACTTCAAGAAGGTGCACCTCGACGGCCTCATGCCGAAGGCGCGGGTGCTGGAGCTGCGGGCGCGCATCGGCGAGCAGGTGTTCCTGCACGACGCGCTCGGGAAGTACATCCGCCGGCTGGTGGCGGCGAGCCGGCCCTACAGCCCCGAGACGGAGTGGCGGCAGCATTCGCCCTCGCCCCTGGTCGAGCAGTTCGTCGACCTCGGGGGCTCGCCCCGCGCCACCATCTGCTGGGGCCGGCTCGTCAAGGTCTGGGCCCTGCTGTCGGGCCGCCGCGCCGAGGTCTATCCCGAGGACGTGCAGGCGCTCGCCCCCTACGTGCTCGGCCACCGCATCTGGCTCGCGCCCCACGCGGCGGGCCGCGGCGTGCGGGTCGAGGACGTCATCGCGGATATTGTCGACCGGGTGCCCATTCCATGAGGGTCGACGCCGCGGACCCGTTCCGGGTGACGCCCCATGCGTCGGACCAAGGCGTGCGGGTCGCCGTCGTCGACCAGGCACCGGTTCCATGAGCCTCGACGCCGACGACTCGCTGGTGTCCTGGGAGGAGATCCGGGACGTCGAGCTCGTCATCCGGCGGCGCATGCAGGAGCTGATGGGCGGCATCCACCCCAGCCTCGTCCACGGCCCCGGCCACGACCTCGCGGGCCTGCGCGAGTGGGAGCCCGGCGACCGGCCCTCGGCCATCGACTGGGCGCAGTCGACCCTCACCAACTTCAGCCCCCTGATGACGCGCGAGTTCGACCAGGAGAGCAGCGCCTCGGTGATCATCGCGGCCGACGTCTCCGACTCGACCCGCTGCGGGGCGGGCGGCGAGTCGATCGCGCGGGTCATCGCCCACACCGTGGCGACGTTCGCCCTCGCCGCCGCCTTCTTCCAGGACCGCGCCGGCCTCGTCACCTTCGACCGCGACGTGCGCCGCATCGCGGTGCGCCCGCAGCCGGGGCGCAACCACGCCATCCACTGCGTGGACGTCTACCAGGACCAGCTCCGGCGACGGTACGGCGCCGAGCCGGCGTCGCACCGCACGTTCGCCGAACTGCTGCGCCGCCGGTCCCTGGTGCCGGTCATCTCCGACTTCCTGTTCGAGGACCCGCGGCCCTTCCTGGCCGAGCTGGCCGACCTGAACAGCGCCCACGACGTGTTCGTGGTGCTGATCGACAGCGCGTTCGCGTTCGAGCTGCCGTCGCTGTCGGCGGGCTGGATCGAGGTCGCCGACGCCGAGACGGGCCGCACCCGGATGCTCGCGGCCGACGACGCGCGTCAGCTCGCCCGCCGCGTCGGCGAGTGGCAGGACTCGGTGGAGCATCAGGCGCGCGACCGCGGCCTCGACGTGCTGCGCCTCGGCGGCGCCGGGCGGCACTTCCACGACACCGTGGTCGCGTTCCTGCTGGAGCGGAAGCAGATGAAGCGGCGGTAGCCACGCCTGACCGGAGCCGACGCGTCGGGTTATCCTGCGGGAATCGGGTGACGCTTCGGTTGAGAAGGGCCGTCCCGCAAATCAGACGAGGCCCGAAGGAGCAGCGCAGATGTCCGTTTCCACCACCCTCCGACGCGCGAAGGCGCTGGCCGCCGCCGTGCTGGTTCCGGCCGGCGCGTTCGCGCAAGCCGAAGTCGAACCGGGCGGCCCGACGCCGGCGACCCTCTCCGTCTCGCCGGAGGAGATCACCCTGACCGCCGGCGAGGACGCCCAACTCGAAGCCACGGTGCTGGACGCCGACGGGAACGAGATGGAGGCCCAAGTCCTCTATCTGCCGCTGTACGGCCAGTACTGGAACCTCGAGGAACGGACCTGGGGCTTCAACATCTTCACGGTGTCGGCCGACGGCCGCATCTCGACCCGGCGTCCGGGCCGGTTCGCGGTGATGGTGCGGGTGGCGCGCCCGGCGCCCGACGCTTCGGCGCCGGACTCGGGCGCACAGGGCTA
>CAXXTG010000061.1:0-7632 GCA_963666855.2 Vicinamibacterales bacterium | reverse complement strand
TCGCGGCGAGGGCCGCGGCGCGGCGCCACGGCGCGAGGGGCGCGGCGAGCACGCCGGGCCAGATACACGGGGATGAGCGGCGTGAACACGCACTCCTGGGTGACGAGGAAGCCGCCGTGCGGCGTGAAGAGGCCGGCGCCCATGACCGTGGTCTCGGTGCCCCCGGCGGTGAGGACGGCCCCGCCGGTCAGGGCGACCCCACCCCGCCAGCACGCGGACGAGGGCGCTCCCGTAGAAGAAGGGCGCGGCCGCGAAGTAGGCGGCGACGAGGACCGCGGTCAGCACCAGGAACCGCCGGGGTGGCCCCGCCGAGCACGGGCAGCCGCGCCGAAAGCGCCGGCGCCCGCATCGGCGGCCGCGCCCGCGGCGGGGGGGACGGCCGGCCCCGCCGGGGCCGCTCCCCTGCCGGTCCATCCACCGGTAGACGTAGGCGGCGGGCGGCGACGATGAGAATGCCGGGCCACACGTAGAGGTGCAGCGCGTCGAGCAGGCCGCGGTTCTCGGCCACCATCGACAGCGAGCCCAGCCGCACCACGTTCAGGGGCGGTGATGGCGGCCAGCCCCACCGCGGCGCCGCGCAGCCGCGACCCCCCACGCCGCCGGGTACGCGAAGATGGCCCCCATGCACAGGGCCATGGGGTCGCCGCCGCTGCAGCTCGCGTCGGCGTAGAGCAGGCCCGACTTCACCCCCATGAGCTGCTCGGCCACCCGCTGCTGGAGCTGCGCGAACGGCGTCAGCAGGGTGTTCTCGACCCACCCGAGGCGCATCAGCCCGAACAGGCCCACGAACCACGCGCCGATGGTCACGGCGAACCGCAGCCCGCCCCCGTCGCCGGCTCCCGCGGCGGGGGGCGGGCGGCCGGCTCACGCTCGGCCGGGGGGCGGGGAATCTCCATCGGTCGGTCCTCCATCAACGCTCAGTATATCGGCTTTCGCGCGGACGACCCATCCCCGGCAGCGGTGAACCCGTCCGCGCAGCCCATTCCCGCCGCTACTCCAGCACCACCGGCAGCTTGGCTACAACCTCGTCCCCGTCGCGAACGACGAGCGCGTAGACGCCGGCCGCCCACGCCCCGTCCGGCGAGACGAAGTTACAGGTCGCCCCAGGCGTGCCGCTGGCGGCCGATGCGGGCGATGCGGTCCGGGACGCCGCCGCCGGGATGCGTGCCGAAGAAGAACCGGAACCCCGCCGGCTGCCGGATGTAGTCGACGACCCGGTGGTGGAAGTTGTTCACCTCGTTCCGGAGCTGCCGCACCCCCCGATGTCGCGCCGGTGGTCGCGCGCCGAGGCCACCGGCACCTCCACCCCGTCCGGCCGGACCAGCACGACGTCGTCCGACCTGATCGAGGTCGACTCCGTCGCGCCGAAGCCCACCTGCACGAACAGCCACCGCGCCTCGTGCCGGACCTGCGCGTGGGCGTAGGCCGCGACGACCTGCAGCCCCCCGTCGTCGTACTCCGCCACCGCCCGCTCCCGGAAGCGCGTGTCCGGAAACTCCTCGAGCGCCGGCGGCTGCCCCAGGGACAACGCCGCGCCCACCAGCAACACGACCACGGCGCCGATGATGCTCCTGACCATGTGTCCGCCCTTCCCCGGGCCTGCCCGCGTCTCCCGCAGGGCAACTGTACCACCGATGCGCCGACCGGCCGACCGGCCGCACTCGACCCGCGATCGGGTGGCCCGACGCCGCTGGTCAACGACATCATCCATATTCCAGAATCTGAAACGCCGAACGATCCCGCAGAATCGGCCCTCCGCCACAGAACGTCAGTCCACTTCGCCGCAACCAGGTTGAAGGCGCTCCGGTCGAACCAAGCTCGTCTCCGGGTGTTGCGGGCAGCGAATCGAGGCAGTGGCGGGGTCGAGCTGAGCCCGGCGTCGGACCGGCGTCACCTCGCCGCTTCGCCGCCCCCGGCGTCGGGCCGCACGGCCACGGTGGCGAGCAGGTAGCCGTGGCGGCGCAGGCGGGGCCAGCGGCGCGAGGCGTGGTCGAAGGGGGCGCAGAGCAGGCCGGTGAGGCGCGAGCACCAGCGGAGGGGGGCGAACCTCGACGTGTGGCAGGCCAGGTCGGCCATGCGCAGCCAGCCGGGGACGAACAGGATGCCGGTTTCGGCCGTCACCCGGAAGCCGGCGCGCTCGAGCATGCGGCGGAAGACGGGGCGCGAGTACGACTTCTCGAAGCCGTAGCCGTAGAGGCCGACGTAATAGAGGAGGGCGACGAGCAGCGGGCGCAGGAACGGGTCGCGGCGGTTCGGGACGCCGATGACGGCGGTTCCGCCGGGGCGCAGCACGCGGCAGATCTCGCGGAGGGCGCCGTCGGTGTCGTCGAAGTGCTCGACCGTGCCCATCGAGTAGACGGCGTCGAAGCTGCCGTCGCGGAACGGCAGGGTGCGCACGTCGCCGCGGACCCCGTGCAGCACGAGGCCGTCGTCGGCGAAGCCCCGCCGCGCGTCGGCGACGATGGCCGGCGAGATGTCGACGCCGAACGCCCGCGCCCCACCGCCGGCCGCCCAGCGCAGGATGCGGGTGTTCTTGGCCTCGTCCCAGAGATCGGTCTTGAAGACGCGCCGGCCGGCGAGGCCGGGCAGGTAGGTGCGGAACAGCCAGCGTTCGTCGTACCGGTACTGGGCGGTCGAGCGGGCGCGGCCGAGGTCGGGGAAGTTCTCGCCGACATCGGCCCAGAAGCCCTTGTAGGCCGTCTGCTCGGCGTCGGCGGCCGCCGCCCGGACGGCTTCGCCGCGCGACTCCGCGGCGACCGGCCCCCCCGACGGTCTTCGCCCCCCGGACCGACCGGGGGCCGCCTCGTCCGCGGCCGGAGCCCGGACGGCTCCGCCCCGCGGCCCGCCGGGGGCCGCGACCCGGGTTTCGCCCCGCAGCTCCGCGTCGGGTCCGGCCGGCCCGCCGGGCGCCTGCGCCGTGCTAGGCACTGACCAGTTGCCGGCTGCCGACCGCGAGTTCGCGCCAGCTCGACGACCCCGGCGCGAAGCAGAACCGGTCGAGGGCGTCGCGCAGCCGCCGCGCCCGCGCCTGGTTCTCGGTGCGGTAGTCGCAGATGTGGAGGTCGATGGTGACGTGGTCCTCCTCGGGCCACAGGTGCAGCACGAGGTGCGACTCGGCGAGCACCCACACCAGGGTGGCGCCCCCGCCGGGGAACGGCACGGCCTGCTCGGCCATCACCTGCAGGCCGGCCGCGCCGACCTCGGCCGAGACCGCCGCCAGCAGCCCCTCGGCGTCGCCCGCGGCGACCCGCAGCCGCTCGGTGTAGCCGCCCTCGCCCACGAAGTGGTGTGCAGTCACGCGCAGTTCCTCGCCGTCGACCCGGCCCGCCGGGACGCGTCCTCCGCTCCGCCAAACCGACGATCCGGCCGGGTTATCGGCCGGCGCGCCAAAGCCGATAGTCTATCACGCCCCATGGTCGCGGAAGCGGAAGGTGGCCTCCGACTGCTGGCGGGTGAGCTGCAGCGTGACCAGGGCGGTGCGGTGGGGGGCGAAGAAGCGGTCGATGGCGTCGCGGGGGATGCGGAGGCCGCCGACGCCGCCGGCGCCGAGGGTGGTGAACCCGACCGGGGTGCGGTCGTCCAGCTCGGGATAGGCGGTGATGCTGAGGCTCAGGGCCTCGTGCACCTTGTCGATGGTGCGGACGAGGCGCGTGCAGTCGACGTAGACGCTGCGGTACGAGGCGTCGCCCGAGTACTTGTGGACCTTGCGGATGGCCGACTCGTGGAACAGCCTCGCGACGAGGTCCTGGCGGTCGTGGTCCTCCTCGTAGAACTCGAGCAGGTGGTCGTCGACGCCCACCCCGTACTGGTCGCGCACGTGCACGACGGTGTTCTGGAAGCCGTGGTTCCGGCCGTCGCGCCGCGGGGCCTTCGGCAGCAGGGCCCGGTTGCCCGCCGCGAGCTCGCCCCGCCACGCCTCGAACCCGTCGTCGTCGACGGTCAGCCCGCGCACGATCTTGGCCAGCAGTTCGCCGTCGGGGTTGTCCCGCCCCTCATCCCGGATCGGGCGCCGGCGGTGCGACAGGGTGATGGTGCCGTGGTTGTGGCGGTCGACCACGCCGAACGCGGTCGCGCCCGACGACTCCTCCAGCGTGTACTCGACGGCGGCCCCGCCCCCGTCCGGCCGGGCGGGGAACGCGGCCCGGATGCGCACGCAGTCCATGGCGGCGGTCGACGCGCGCACCGTCCCGTCAGAGCCGTCCTCGTTCGCGATCGCCGAGATGCCGCGGAAGCCGGCGTTGCCGACGAGCACCGTGCACAGCACGTTCCCCGGCTGGTACATCGTCCCGCCGCGCCCGAAGCGGTCGCGCTCGGCGAGCCGCCACGTGTAGGGGCTGGCCAGCTCGAGGCCCCGCAGGATGTGCGTGCCGGTCTCGAACGCCCGGCCCTCGGGCTTCTTGGCGACGAAGCCCTTGTAGACGCGGCCGATGAACGAGCGGCCCTTGTGGGCGAGGTGCGAGCCGAAGTTCGCGGGGGCCAGCATCACCAGGCGCTTGACGGGCGCCCGCGCCGGCGTGAAGCAGCGCCGCAGCCAGTCGCGGATGACGAGGCCGCCGGTGCTGTGCACGATGGCGTCGACGCCGCCCTTCCGCCGCGGCAGCCCGTGGCGGCGCCACGCCACGTCCATCGCGTCGACGACGTCGTCGAAGCGCACCTCGTCCTCCATGCTGACGTAGTCGGCCAGCGAGACGATGGACACCTCGCGCCCCAGCCGCGCCCCGAGCAGCCGCGCCAGCGGCTCGAAGGTCTGGGACGTGTCGCTCCACCCGTGCAGAATGACGATCGGTCGTTCGGCCACCATGCGCCTCCCGCGGGTCCGGCCGCCGCCGGACCGGCGGCCGGCGACTCACCACTTGGCCCGGGCGATCCTGGGGCTCGTGAACTTGCCGATTCCCACCAGGAACTCCTGAATGCCCCCCAGCGTGGTGCGCATCGTCTCGGTCACCCGTTCGCTGTAGCCTTCCACGGGCTCGTCCGCCGCCTCCTCGAGCGCCGCCAGCAGCCGCGCCGCCGTGCCGGGCCGTTCCTCCTCCAGGATCCGGCAGACCGCCCCGAGGGCCCGGTTCACCCCCGCCACCATCCCGGCGAGGTCGTCGTCCCTGCCCCTCGCCGCCCGCGCCGCCCTGTCGAGCTCCGCGATCCCGCTCTTCAATTCAGCCAGCATGTCTGCACCCCGCGCCCCTGCTCGAGACCCCGCACGCGCCCCTGATCGAGCCGTTCGCGGGTCCATTCCCGCATGTTCTCTTCCAGCACCGTCCGCGTCCACCGCCGCCGGCCGTTGTAGACGACGCCGGCACCGCGCCCGCCGCGCCCCCGCGGCGTGCCGGCGACGATCGTCGCAGACACGTTCCCGGTCATGGTCGAGCTCGCCGACCTCAAGACCAGTCGACGCGGACGCGGGCCAGGAGGTCCGGCGCCGACGCGCACTCGATGATCCACTCGCCGACCCAGGCGAGGTAGTCCGCGTCATTGATTTCAGCCAGGGCGGCGGCCAGTTCCTTGGCCGCGTCGGCGTCGAACTTCCGCGCCGCCTGACGGCAGAGCAGCGCCCGCTCTTGCTCGAGGCCCTGCTCGAGGCCCTCCGCGCGCCCCCGATCGAGGCACTCCGCGCGCCCCCGATCGAGACCCTCCGCGCGCCCCTGCCAGATGCCCTGGGTGCGGCCCTGCTCGGTCCATACGCGGTGCATTTCCTCCCCTTCCAGCATCTTCCTTATCTCCCTCAACCGCGTCAGCGGGTCCCGCCCCCCGGAAGGGACCTCGCCCGCCCGCCCGACCGTCGCCGCGGACGCGTCCAGCAGGCCCGTCACCGTCGCGCTTTCGATGATCCAGTCCCCGACCCGGGCGAGTTGGTCCGCGTCGGTGACCCCGGCCAACACGATAGCCAGTCCCTCGGCGGCGAGGGCGTCGAACTTCGCCGTCGTCTGACGGCAGAGCAGCGCCCGCTCCTGCTCGAGGCCCTGCTCGAGGCCCTCCGCGCGCCCCCGATCGAGGCCCTGGACGCGTCCCCGCTCGAGGCCTTCGGCGCGCCCCCGCTCGAGGCCTTCGGCGCGCCCCCGCTCGACCCATTCCCGGCTCCATTCCCGCATGGTCTCTTCCAGCATCGTCTGCGTCTCCTGCAGCAACAGTGCCGGCGGGTCCCGCCCGCCGGCGGTCAATCCGAGTCCGCAGCCCCAGGTGGAGCCGCGCCGCGAACACCGCCGTCGAGGCGTCGTCGTCGGCCGCCCGCAGGAGGCACCATCAGGACCCTGCAGCGGCCCGGCGACGGGCGCCCCGCCCTGCGTCTTCTTCCAGGCCGACGAGCGCCTACACCAGGTTGCCCGGCGGCAGGTCCGCGTCGGCCGCGCGGCCCGCATCGAGAAGATAGTATCGCTGAGGCGGCTGGTACGGCGCCAGCCGTTCGCGCGGGAGTGGCGGGAACGTCAACCTTCCGGGACCGGAGCCCGGGGACCCGCGGCGACGGAGTTGACGAAACCCAGGCCCGACCCCCGGCAGCAGGCGCTCATCGCCACCTGGGCGAAAGAAGCCTCGTACCTGGACATCATCGACGCCTGGGGCGAGCACGTGTACACGATCCGCGAACTCGTCGCCGCGTTCCACAGGGTCGAGGGCCTCTACGCCTTCACCCGCTTCCGATGGCTGAACCACATGGCGCTGGTGCCGGAGGCCGGCGGGGTCCCGCTCTGGGCGAGCTGACGCTGCCTGAACCTGCCGCCAGCCTGTGGCGAAGAACCGCTCCGGCGTTGGCGCGGGCGCTCGCCCAGACCGAACGGCCACCCGCGCGCTGGAGCATCGGCGGGGGCACCATCCTCGCCCAGCGCTGGGGGCACCGCGAGAGCACCGACATCGACCTGACGGTGCCGACCGGCAGCGGCATCCGCATGCTCGACGAGCGCGTCGGCGGTACGCTGAAGGCCGACATGACGGCGGCGGGGGGCCGCCGACGTGACAACCGGGAAGGGACGCCACCAGATCGTGTTCCGGAGGGGCAGCATCGACATCGCCGAGCTGGACGCCCGGCCCGCGACAGGTGGAACGACCGCCGTCATCGAGGGGTTCGAGGTAACGGTCACGCACTGGCTTGGGCGAGTTCCTGAACCACCACGTCTCCGGTGGCTGCAGGCGGGTCACGGAAGACGCCGAAGCCGCCGGGGCCCGGATCCGGGCCGGGACCGAGACCACGATCGTCGACTGGCAACGGCCACCGAAGCCACGGGCACGGCGATGACGGGCGTCGCCGCGGACGCGGGCAAGCAGGTCCGACGCCGACGCGCAGTCGATGATCCAGGCCCCGCCGCCCGTCATCGGCGGGCGGCTGCCGGCGCGTGGCGGGGGGGGCCGTCCCGCGGGCTACTGCGGGGACGGATCGGGCGCGGGCAGGACGACGCGCTCGATGGTGAGCAGCCGCTGGTCGACCTTGGCGAGGGCAATCTCGACGTCGCGCAGGCGTTCGTCGATCCCGCCCATCCGCGCTTCGAGGCGGTCTTCGAAGCGGTCCATCCGCGTCGTGAGTTGGGTCCGCAGGTCGTCGATGCGGGCGTTCAGGTCGGCCCGCAGGTCGTCGATGCGGGCGTTCACGCCAGCGATCTGCGCCGAAAGCAGACCGCCCAGAACCACCGCCGTGCCGATGATCCA
>CAXXTG010000060.1:0-5306 GCA_963666855.2 Vicinamibacterales bacterium | reverse complement strand
TCCGCGTCTCCCATGTTCGGAATTGTAGCCGCGGCCTGCGCAGGCGTCTGCCGGCTACCCGGCTGAGGGTGCACGTCAGATTTGTGAGACCCGCCTCTGCCGCCACGAGCACTTCGCCTAAGCCACCCGTTCGCACCCCAACCCGGCCCGGAAATCGCCAACCTGGCCCGGAAATGCTCGCAATCGCAAATCTGCAACTTTCCTGACGTGCACGCCCCGGCTGATCCCCGTCCGCCGGTGGCGGGCCGGCCGCGGTAGAATCGATGTCCTGCCCTGGATACGAACCGTCGACGTCGAGAAGGCTTCCGGCCGTCTCGCCGATACGGCCGCATGGCGGCCTCCCTCCGGTGTCATGGCGCGCGCCATGAGGGAACCGGGGACTCGCGAACACCCCCGCAGGGTCGCGGCGGGCAGACCGGGATTGAGCTCCGCGAAGACATCCGCCACGGCCTGCGCAGGTCGGGTCGGACGACCGAGAGATGAGAGGCTACCGATGAAACGACTTGGTCTGCTGGCGGCGGGACTGGCTCTGACGCTCACCGGCTGCGGGGAGGCCCCCCCTCCCGAGGGGGCGGGCGCGCTCGCGCTCGTCGGCGCGCAGCTCATCGACGCCACCGGCGCGCCGCCGGTGGCCGACTCGGTGGTCGTCGTCCGCGACGGCCGGATCGAGAGCGCCGGGCCGCGGGACGCGACGCCGGTGCCCGACGGCGCGGAGACCGTCGACCTCGCCGGCAAGACGATCATCCCCGGCCTCGTGAACCTGCACGTTCACTACCGGGAGGGACCGGAGGAGATCGAGCGCCAGTTCCGGTCGCAGCTCCACTACGGGGTGACCACCGCCCGGAGCACCGGCAGCGACACGCCGGAGCGGGTCGCCTACCTGCTCGGGGCCGCCGGCCGTTCCGACGCCCCCCGGACCTATACGGCGGGAATGGGGTTCTCCTACCCCGGCGGCTTCAACGCGGCGGGCCGGAACGCCCCCGCCACCGAGGAGGAGGCGCGGGCGCTGGTGCGCGACCAGATCGCGCTCGGCGTGCACTTCATCAAGATGTGGGTGAACGAGGTCGCCGAGCCGGGCCTGAAGATTCCGCCCGAGATACGCGCCGCGATCATCGACGAGGCGGTGTCGAACGGCGCCATCCCCGTCGCCCACATCGACGACGAGGCCGACGGCCGGCAGCTCGTCGAGGCCGGCCTGCGGGACTTCCTGCACAGCACCGTGCTCACCTTCGGCCCCGGCGCCGGGGTCCCGATGGACGATCCCGATCCCTCGGCCGAGTTCATCCAACTGTGCCTGGACAACGACGTCTACTTCACCCCCACCCTGTCGATAATCCAGAACCGCTGGCACTTCGCCGAGCATCCGGAGCTGCTCGACGACCCCGAGCTGCGCGCCGCGTTCGAGATGTTCAACCCGGACGCCCTGGCCCGCTTGGACGACCCGGCAAGCCGGGCGGAGATCGTCGAGGACCCCGGATTCGAGGACCGCAAGGCGGCGTTCGGGCAGTTGCTGGACTTCGTGAAGACGATGCACGACGCGGGGGTCGCGGTCGCGCTCGGCAACGACGCCGGCACCCCGAACGTGCCGTTCGGCTGGGGCATGCACCACGAGATGGCGATGTACGTCGAGGCCGGCCTGACCCCGATGGACGCCATCGTCGCCGCGACGGCCACCGGCGCGGCGCAGATGCCCCCGGTGGGCGGGGCCGACTACGGCACCCTCGAGGCGGGCAAGGCCGCCGACCTCGTCGTGCTGAACGCGGATCCCCTGGCCGACATCCGCAACACCCTGGACATCGACCGGGTCATGCGGCTCGGCGAGTGGGTGGACCGGTCGGGATTCGTGTCTGCGCCATAGTCAGAACGACCGGGGGCGCGGTCCATAGTGCGGCGCGGCGCGTCCAACCTCCAGCGCCCCGAGGTCGGGCGCGGTCCCGGTGAAGCCGTCAGTCACCGTCGGCAGCACCATCCCCCGGTCGACGGCGGCCGAGCCGGGTCGCAGCCGGAAGTCCAGATCGTCGGATCGTCGCCTGCGGCTGCGCTGGGCACACAACCGACCCCGCGCCGTTCTACTGCGTGGACTCCTCGGGCGATCCCATCGGCGTCGCCGACACCGGAGCCGTTGCACGGCCGGCCCGTCCGGACGCCATCACGGTCGGCGCGAGCCGGGCCGCGCTTCGGGTCGAGCCCGGTTTCAGGCTATCATCCGAACGTCGTCCTCGTGCAGGGCGACAACGCGGGAGCGGAGAACACGAACCCGCCGAACGCGGGTTCCAAGGGAGAAGTAACGCGGGTTCAAGGGGGAGAAGAAGCCATGCCATCGACACGCTATCTGATGTCAACGTTGTTCGCCTGCGGCGTGCTCGTGCTGGGCGGGGCGACCGCCGGGGCGCAGTCGGCGGGAGACACCATCACCGGCAAGGGCCTGCCGAACCCGACCGCGACGGTCATCCCGAACTGGGGCGACCTGCCCGAGGGCCGGGTGTGGGGCTCGACCGCCGGCATCGACATCGACCCGCACGACGGCCACGTGTGGGCCTACGAGCGCTGCGGGGCCGGCTCGTTCGGCGGCGGCGTGCCGGTCAACTGCGACTCGAACCCCGTCGACCCCATCTTCAAGTTCGACCGCAACACCGGCGAGGTGCTGGCGAACTTCGGCGGGGGCGTCATGATGACGCCGCACGGCATCCACGTGGACGCCGACGGCAACGTCTGGGTGACCGACTTCGTCGGGAACTCGGAGGGGACCAAGGGGCACCAGGTCCACAAGTTCAGCCCCGACGGCGAGCTGCTGATGAGCCTCGGCACGGCGGGCCGGCCGGGGACCGGCCCCAACCAGTTCAACCAGCCGAACGACGTGGTCACCGGGCCCGACGGCAGCATCTACGTGTCGGACGGGCACAGCGGCCAGGGCATGACCACCAACCAGGCGATAGCGGCGGGACGCGAGGCGGGCGCCACCGGGCGCATCCTGAAGTTCGCCCCCGACGGCACCTTCATCAAGGAATGGGGGCGCATCGGGACGCTGCATGGCGAGTTCCGCACCCCCCACGCCCTGGCGTTCGATTCGCAGGGGCGCCTCTTCGTCGCGGACCGCGGCAACCACCGCATCGAGATCTTCGACCAGGACGGCAACTACCTCGACTCGCTGTACTCGCACGGGCGCATCAGCGGCATCTTCATCACCCCCGACGACATGCTGTACTCCATCGACTCGGAGTCGAGCATGACGAGCCATGCGAACTGGATGAACGGCGTGCGCATCGGGCCCGTGGACGAGGACCGCGTCACCGGCTTCATCCCGCCGTTCGACGCGGAGACGCGGCCGTACCAGGGCGCGGCCGGCGAGGGCGTCGCGGTGGACGCGGACGGCAACGTGTTCGCCGCCGAGGGGCCGAACTCGCTGCGCTTCGCGGGGGGCGCGTTCACGAAGTACGCGGTCGCCGACGAGTAGCGGCGGGCGTGCGGCGGCGGTCGATCGGGCGGCGGTTCGGCCGCCCGGCGCCCGCCGCGGGTCCGGGCGGGGCCTCCGCCCGGACTCCTCACTCCGCGGCCCCGCCCGGCCGGGGCCGCTCACCGCTCGCGCATGTGCGGGTAGCGGTAGTCGCGCACCGGCACGAAGGTCTCCTTCGTCGTGCGGGTGCTGACCCAGCGCAGCAGGTTCAGCGAGCTGCCCGCCTTGTCGTTGGTGCCCGACGCGCGCGAGCCGCCGAAGGGCTGCTGCCCCACCACCGCCCCGGTCGGCTTGTCGTTGATGTAGAAGTTGCCGGCGGCGTTGCGCAGCTTTTCGGCGGCGACGCCGATGGCCTGCCGGTCGCGCGCGAAGATCGACCCGGTGAGCGCGTAGGGCGACGTGCGGTCGCAGAGGTCCAGGGTCTGCTCGTACTCGCTGTCCTTGTAGACGTGGACGGTGAGCACGGGGCCGAAGAGCTCGGTCTCCATGGTGGCGTACCGGGGGTCGGAGGCCTGGATGACGGTCGGCGAGATGAAGTAGCCGGTGCTGTCGTCGCACACCCCCCCGCAGATCACGTCGGCCCCGCCGTCCGTCCGCGCCGCGTCGATGGCGCCCTTCAGCTTGTCGTACGACGCCTTGTCGATGACCGCGCCCATGAAGTTGGTGAAGTCGGTGACGTCCCCGTAGGCGATGGCCTCGACCTCGGCCACGACCTCGTCGCGGCACCGGTTCCACAGGCTCTCGGGGACGTAGGCGCGGCTCGCCGCGCTGCACTTCTGCCCCTGGTACTCGTAGGCCCCCCGGATGAGGTTGGCGGTGAGCTCGTGGGGGTCGGCCGAGGCGTGGGCGAAGACGAAGTCCTTGCCGCCGGTCTCGCCGACGATCCGCGGATAGCTGCGGTAGCCGGCGATGTTGCCCCCGACGGCGCGCCACATGCCCTGGAACACCTCGGTGCTGCCGGTGAAGTGCACGCCGCCGAGGTCGGGGTGGGCCATGGCCGGCCCCCCGATCTGCCCGCCCGAGCCCGGCACGAGGTTGATGACCCCCGGGGGCAGCCCCGCCTCTTCGAGCAGCTTCATCAGCCAGTAGGCCGAGAACACCGCGGTCGACGCGGGCTTCCACACGACGGTGTTCCCCATCATCGCGGGGCTCGTCGGCAGGTTGCCGGCGATGGAGGTGAAGTTGAACGGGGTGACCGCGAGGACGAAGCCCTCCAGGGCCCGGTACTCGACGTAGTTCCAGATGCCGGCCGCGCTCTCCGGCTGCTGCCCGTAGATCTCGGGCAGGTACGAGACGTTGAACCGCCAGAAGTCGATGAGCTCGCACGCCGCGTCGATCTCGGCCTGGAACACCGTCTTGCTCTGGTTCAGCATGGTGGCCGCGTTCACGATGGGCCGGTAGCGGCCGGCGAGCAGCTCGGCCGCCTTGAGGAAGATGGCCGCGCGCGACTCCCACGACATCCCGCTCCAGCCGGGGCGCGCCGCCGCCGCCGCCGCGATCGCCTGGTTCACGGTGTCGGCGTTGCCGCGGTGATAGGCGGCCACCTGCTTGCGGTGATCGTGCGGCAGGATGCACGCGCCGAGGTCGCCGGTGGTCACCTCGCGGCCGCCGATGATGAGGGGGATCTCCACCGAGCCGGCGGCGAACGTCTGGAGCTGCGATTTGAGCGCGGCCTTCTCGGGCGAGCCGGGCGCGTAGCCGAGCACCGGTTCGTTGCGGGGGACGGGCACCGTGACACGGGCGTTGTTCATCGAAGGGACTCCTGAACTGCTGACAGTGACAGACGACACGACGACACCGGGAAACCATTTATTGTGCCACAGACCGGGCGCCCGCCGCTCGCGGGGCGACC
>CAXXTG010000059.1:0-5177 GCA_963666855.2 Vicinamibacterales bacterium | reverse complement strand
CGACACGTTGTGGGCGTAGCCGTCGAGGTGCACGTCGACGAGCTTCGCGGTGAAGTCGGTGTCGCGGGCCGACGACGACGCCCACAGGCGCACCTGCACGGGGCCGATGACGGTCAGGTCGTCGGCCAGGGGCTCGCTGGTGTAGACCAGCACATCCCGCCGCCGCTCCACCTCGCGCTGGTCGAAGGCGCCCGAGGCGAGGAGGCCGTTCTGGCAGCACATGTTGCCGCCGACGGTGGGCACGGGATCGCGGGGGTCGTAGATGTACTCGTCGGCCGGCCCGCCGGGCCCCGTCGCCCGAGAGCACCCCGTCGCCGGCGGCCGTGTTCGCCCCGCCGCCGCTCCGCAGGTAGAAGCGCGTCTCGACCGCGCCGGGCAGGGGGAACTCGTCGGCGGTGATCCAGAAACCGCCGCCGGCGGTGCCCTCGTCGGGCGGCGTCATGACGAAGAGCCGCACCGGCGGGTCGTCGGCGACGCCGTTGTCGACGCCCTTCAGCCAGTAGTCGAACCAGCGCGCCCACGCCGCGTTGAGGTCGAGCGCGTTGTCGGGGCCGAAGTCGATGTCGCCGGCGGTGGTGTCGGCGGGGCAGGCGTGGCAGAGCGCGCGCATGACGAGCTTCGTGCCGTTCCGCGCCGCTTCGGTCGCGCCCTCCCTCCCGCATCCCCATGAAGTTGCGGATCGTCCCTTCCTGGAAGATGTCGTACCAGCCGCCGGTGATCAGGGCCGGCACCTCGACGCGCGGCCACTTCGTCTCGACGTCGAGGTGGGCCCAGTAGTCGTCGTAGGCGGGCCGGGCGAGCCACTCGTCGTAGTAGGCGGCGATGTTGCCGTCGCGCCTGAACCCCGCGAAGTCGGCGAGGGGGAGCCGCCGCACCCAGTCGTCGAGCAGCTTCTCGCGCCCTTCGGCGACGAACGCGCCGACCTCCTCGAGGGCCTGCGCCCGCGGCATGCCGCCGGCCTCGAGCCGCCGCTGCAGGGTGTCGGGGGCGAGGGTCTGCGCGGTCCAGCTCAACGCGAACCACAGGTCGAAGGCGCCGCCCTGGTACGTCCAGCCCTTGTGGTAGTCCGACGAGCTGTAGTGGGGGGCGATGGCCACGAGGTGCGGCGGCCGCTCGACCGCCGCCTGCCACTGCGTGAGCCCGACGTACGAGCCGCCGATCATGCCCACCTTGCCGTTCGACCAGGGCCGCGCGGCCGCCCACTCCACCGCGTCGTAGCCGTCCGCCGCCTCCTGGCGCATGGCGTCGAACTCGCCCTCCGAGCGGTAGCGCCCGCGGGTGTCCTGGTTGAGCGCGGCGTAGCCCCGCGCGGCGAAGTAGCGCCCCGTGCCCGAATCGCAGTCGCTGCCGGGGTTGGGCGACCGCCGGTTGTAGGGGGTCCGCTGCAGGATCACGGGGAACGGGCCGTCACCCGCCGGCAGGTACACCTCGGTCGCGAGCCTGACGCCGTCCCGCATCGGCGCCCACTCGACGGCGCAGCGCACGCCGTCCGCATCGCCGTCCTGCCCCTGACCCGCTGCCGCGGCCGCGGCCGGCCAGCCAGCGCGACGATCAGAACCGCCACGACGGCGAGAACCACGCGAGCGGCCATGCACTGCTTCCACATCTTCGCCTCCCAAGAAGCCGGTGATGAAGTCCAGCAGCATTGTACCGGCGATGCGTCAACCTTACCGCTTCCACGCTCTCCAGTCGCGAACGCGGTTGCGAAGCGGGCGGGCTGCCTGCCCGGGAGCCGGGGGGGGCCGGGACGACGCAGAAGCCCCCCCTCGGAGATAAGGCCGGCGTCCGTGGCGGCGACGGTGCCCAGGTGAGAGGGCCTGCCGACCGAGGTGGGCATGGCGGCCGATCGGCCAACGCCGAATGCGCCGCCAGGGCGACCGGATACACTAGGCGGACCGACAGCTTCCCGGAGGCGTCATCCCCGACCAACCCGAGCACGGCCCGCCGGCGCCTCCCCCGTCCGTCGACCGGCCGGTGTTCAGCCTCGCCCTGCTGTGCCTGCTCGGCGTCAGCATCCCGATCCTGATGGCACCGGAGGCGGCCGGCGCCCTCGTGTCCGCCGCGTACGGGTGGATGGCCCGCGAGCTGGGCCTCATCTACCAGTGGGCGGCCCTGTTCACCCTGGGGTTCCTCGGCTGGCTGGCCCTCGGCCGGCACGGCCCGCGGGTCCTCGGCCGCGCGCCCGAGCCCGAGTACGGCGACGCGAGCTGGATGGCGATGCTGTTCTGCGCCGGCATCGGCGGCGGGCTGATGTACTGGAGCAGCATCGAGTGGGCGTTCTACGTCGACCAGCCGCCGTTCGGGGTCGAGCCCGGCGGCGCGGCGGCGCGCGAGTGGGCCGCGACCTACGGCATCTTCCACTGGGGCCCCTCGGCGTGGGCCCTCTACGCGCTGCCGACCGTCGCCATCGCCTGGCCCTACTACCGCTACGAGCTGCGGTGCCTGCGCCTCTCCGGCGCCCTCGTCGGCCTGTTCGGCCGCGGCTTCCCCGACCGGCCCGCCGGGCGCGCCGTCGACTTCTTCTTCATCATCGCGCTCATCGGCGGCACCGGCACCTCGCTGGGCCTCACCACGCCGATGCTCGGGGCGGTCGCGGCCCGGCTCTTCGACGCCGACCCGTCCCTCGGCCTGACGTGGGTCATCACCGGCGCCTGCGTCGCCCTGTTCGGGGCCAGCGCGTACCTGGGCCTCGACCGCGGCATCAGGCGCCTGTCGAACGCGAACCTGGTCCTCGGCGCGGTCTTCCTCGCCTGGGTCCTCGCGGCGGGGCCGGCGCGGTTCGCGCTCGAGCTCGGCACGTCGTCGGTCGGGTTGATGCTGCAGGAGTTCGTCCGCATGAACACGTGGACGGAGCCCCTCGCCGACACCGGCTTCGTCGAGGACTGGACCGTCTTCTACTGGGCGTGGTGGATCGCCTACGGCCCGTTCATGGGGCTGTTCGTGACCCGCATCTCCCGCGGCCGCACCCTCCGCGCCCTCATCCTCGGCATGGCCGGGTTCGGCACGCTGGGCTGCGCCGCGTTCTACGTCGTGTGGGGCAACAGCGTGCTGTGGCTCGACCTGCACGGGGGGCTCGGGCTGCTCGACCTCGTCCGCGCGGGCGAGGCCGCCGCCGCCATCGCCGCCGCCCTCGGCGCGCTGGCCGGTCAGCCCTGGCCGCTGCTGCTGTTCCTGGTCGTGGGGTTCGTCTTCGTCGCCACCACCTACGACTCGGCGTCGTACGCGATCGCGGCGGCGGCGACCCGCGACCTGCGGCCCGGCGCCCATCCCCACCGCCTCCACCGCCTGTTCTGGGCCGGCGCCCTCGCGTTCCTGCCGGCCGCCCTGATCGTCATCGACAGCCTGCGGGCGGTGCAGTCGGCGGTGCTCGTCGCGTCGCTGCCGATCCTCGTCATCGGCGTCCTGGCGGTGGTGTCGCTGCTGCGATCGCTGCGGGATGGAGAGGAGAGGGAATGAACCACGCGGCCACACCCCGGCGGCTCGGCATCGGGTTCGTCGGCAGCGGGTTCATCACGCGCTTCCACATCCGGTCGATGGTCGGGGTGCGGGACGCCGACGTGCGCGGGTGCTGGAGCCCGCGCCGCGAGAACGCCGAAGAGGCGGCGGCGCTCGCCCGCGGGCTCGACGTGGGCGATGCCCGGACGTTCCCCTCGATCGAGGCGATGGCCGAGGACCCGGCCGTCGACGCGGTCTGGCTGTGCGGGCCGAACCACACGCGCATCGAGAACCTGGAAGCCGTCGTGGCCTCGGTCCGGGCCGGCGCGGCCCTGCGCGGGGTGGCGTGCGAGAAGCCGCTGGCCCGCACCGTCGCCGAGGCCAAGCGGATGCGGGCGCTCGTAACGGAGGCCGGCCTCGCCCACGGCTATCTCGAGAACCAGGTCTTCGCGCCGGCCGTCGCCCGCGGCCGCGAGCTGCTGTGGCGCCGCGGTGCCGCCCTCACCGGCCGGCCGTACCTGGCCCGCGCCGCCGAGGAGCACGGCGGCCCCCACCGCCCGTGGTTCTGGCGCGGCGACCTGCAGGGCGGCGGGGTGCTGAACGACATGGCCTGCCACTCGGTCGAGGTCGTGCGGCACCTGCTGACCGCGCCCGGCGCGCCGCGGTCCTCCATCCACCCGCGGCGGGTGACGGGGCGCATCGCCTCGCTGAAGTGGACCCGGCCGGAGTACGCGGCCCGGCTGCGGCGGGACATGGGTCCCGAGGTCGACTACCGGGCGCGCCCCGCCGAGGACTTCGCCAGCGTCACCATCGAGTACGAGGCCGGGGACGGCGCCCCGCTCGTCGGCGAGGCCACCACGTCGTGGAGCTTCGTCGGGGCGGGGCTACGGCTGAGCCTGGAGCTCCTCGGCCCCGAGTACTCGCTGTCGGCCAACTCCCTCGACAGCGGCGTCAAGCTCTTCTTCAGCCGCGCGGTCCAGGGCGAGGCGGGCGAGGACCTCGTCGAGAAGCAGAACGCCGAGATCGGCTCGATGCCCATCGTCGTCGACGAGGCGTCCGAGTACGGCTACACCGCGGAGAACCGCCACATGGCCCGGGCGTTCCTGCGGGGCGAGGCGCCGGCGCTGACCTTCGACGACGGCGTCGAGGTGGTCGAGCTGCTCATGACCGCATACATGAGCGCCGAGCAGGGCCGCACCCTGCCGTTCCGCCCGGACGGGCTCGACGCCTTCGTGCCGGCGGTGGCGCGTGGCACGTGGCAGGGGACGCCGCCCCCGCGGCACGAGTCTGCGCGTTAGAACGGCGCGGCCGCCTGGAGAGTAGGTAGGGGGCCAAGCGGATCCGAAGGCGACAATTGGCGGGCCAGCGCCTCCGGCCGCCCCCCCGGCGGCATCCGACCGCCCGCGCCTTGACGTTGAGAACGGCCTGTGCGATGTTTGCGCCTGGAGAAGCGTGAATCGAGGAGACCGCGACGGCGCGGTCCCGAATCGAGGAGACCGCGCCGCGGTCCTGAAGGAGGTTTCAGATGAGGAAGACACGGCTCCGTTCACTCGCCGTTCCCGTCCTGGCGTTCGTCGTCCCGGTCCTGGCCGCCGCCACCGCCGCCGGGCAGGCCCCCAAGACCGCGTGGGGCGACCCGGACATTCAGGGCATCTGGTCGTCGTCGGGGGCCACGCCGTTCGAGCGGCCCGACGATTTCCAGGGGCGCGAGACCCTGACCGAGGAAGAGGTCGCCGAGATTC
>CAXXTG010000058.1:0-7122 GCA_963666855.2 Vicinamibacterales bacterium | reverse complement strand
TGCTGGTGCCGGCCCTCCACCTGATGTTCCGCCACGTGGTGGCCGAGAAGGTCGGCACCATCCTGCTGTCGACGCTCGTCGCGCACACGAGCTGGCACTGGATGACCGAGCGGTGGGGGGTGCTCACCCAGTTCCCCATCACCTGGGAGGCGTTCAGCCGGGCGATGTTCACCGGCGCGATGGGGTGGATGGTGCTCCTGCTGCTGATGGCCGGGGCCCTCTGGGCCGGTGCCAAGGCGATCCAGTCCCCCCCGCCCCGCGAGGCGGCCGCCGACTGAGGGTTCGCCCTGGAGTGGAACGCTTGCGCCGAACCGCGTTGCCGGAGGACTATCAGGTATGGACTGGCGAATCGTGATCGACGTCCTGACGGCGGTGTGCGCGGCCTATGCAGCCATGGGCGTCTATCGCCTGCAGCGCGGGCAGGACACCTTAGCCGGCAAGGTGCAAACCATCGAAGCGGCGCAGAACGCGCACGTGAACGCGCCCGGACTCCACGGCCGGTAGGACTCCCCGGCTGCGACAGGCACTACGGCTCGGCGAGGAACTGAATCGCGCCGAGCGGACCGGCCCGGCTGGCCAGCTCGGCGTCCCCGGCGGGCATGCCGTTCGCCTCGAGCATGAACGCGAGGATGTCGGCCTTCTCCCGCCGGCCCACGCGGTTGGGCTGGTCCGGGGGCATCGAGACCCGCAGCCGCTCGAAGAGGTCGCGGGCCGAGAACCCGTGCCAGTTGTAGAGGAACTCGACCCCGGCGAGGCCCGGCGCCATGTCGCCCCCGCCGAGGTCGTCCCCGTGGCACTCGGCGCACGCCCGCGCGTAGGCCTCGGCACCGCGGCGCGCCTGATCGGCGGTGTAGACGCCGTCCCAGACCGTGCGCCCCTGCCCGGCGGCGACGGCGACCGCCGCGGCCGCGGTCCCCGCAATCAGCAGGGCGACAGCGGCGCGGCTCCCGGCAACCCGCAGCACGAGCCCGCGTCGAATCCATACGGGTAAACACGCCGGCGCGCACAGGACGCCGGTGCGGCGGCGGGTGACGGGGGGGCGGTTCGGCTTCACGGCGTTCTCCTGATGACGCGCCTCACCCGCGGACCGCGCGGGCGGCGGCGCGTTTCTGGATCAACCAGTGCGGGCAGCGGTCCTCGTCGGCGTAGAGCCGCTCGCAGTCGTCGCACCGCACGCACTCGCTGACGAGGATCCTCGGGCCGTCGATGGCCCCCCACTCGCACGTCTTCTCGCAAAGCTTGCACGTCGAGCACTCGCCCCACCGCTTGATGCGGAAGACGGTGAGGTTCGACAGCAGCCCGAGGCCCGCCCCCACCGCGCACAGGTAGCGGCAGTAGAGGTTGCGCACGAACACCGTGGCCAGCAGCAGCGCGCCGAGCAGCGTCCACATCACCGCGTTTCCGCTCAGCGTGAACATCCAGAACGGCTCGATGTAGCGGTACACGAGGGTGTCGCCGCCCGCGAGGACGTAGAGCACCGCCGCCGTCAGCACGCCGTACTTGAGGTAGATCAGGCGGCGGTCGAGCCACGCCGGCGGCTCGACGCGCAGACGCGCCGGCACCACCCGGTCCATCAACTGGGTCAGGGCCCCGAACGCGCAGATCCGCCCGCAGTACAGACGCCCCCACAGCACCGTCGACGCCAGCGTGAAGCCGATGAGGAGGTAGTAGGCCTGCCCGTCCGTCCACGCCGGCAGGCCGCCGCGCACCGCCCCGAAGATGTCGACCACCGACACCAAGCTCGCCTTGACGAAACCCAGGTACGCGACCGACAGGACGAGGCTCGCGACCTTGAGCCGGTCGTCCTTCCGCACGAAGCTGAACACGGCGAACGCCAGGACGAGGGCGAGGGCCGCCACATCGACGGCGGCGTCCGCGTCGAGCAGGGCCGCGGACTCCGCCTCGTCCTCGTCGAGCAGGGCGTCGAGGGCGGCGAGATCGTCCAGCGACAGCGGCGGCGGCTCGGACGGCGCGGGCTGAGCCGCCCCGGACGCCGAGACCGCCAGCACGAGCAGCCACGCGGCGGCGGGCACGATCATGCGCGGGAGAGGGCGGGTCATGGAACACCGGGGAAGCGCCGGGCCGAGGGGGAGCGCCGTCGGCGCCGACCCGGCCGGCACCGCTCCCATTGTGCCCGATCGGTCCCCGCCGACGCCAATCCGGCCCCATGGCGGGCTCGCGAACCTGCGGCCGAGACGGCGGACGACGCACCTGCGCAAGAGAGCGCCCCCAGGATGGCATGCCGCTTGCTTAGTACTCACGCCATGGAACCGATGATAGAATGCCGGCCCTCGACACGACGACGCTCCCGTGCTCGGCAGGGCGGGCGGAGGAGCGTTGCCATGGACCACCCAACGATGGAGGAAGTACTCCAAAACCTCGATCGCCGAGTCGCCCGGATTGAGCAGATCCTGCCAACCCTGGCGACGAAGGACGAGCTGCGGGAGGCCGTCGCCCCCCTCGCCACCAAGGAAGAACTGCGCGAGGCCGTCGCCGGACTCGCCACCAAGGAGGAGCTGCGCGAGGCCGTCGCCGGACTCGCCACCAAGGAGGAGGTCCGGGCCGAGGGCGAGCTCACGCGGGCGCACTTCAACGCGGTCGCCGAGCGCCTGGAAGAGCAGATACGCCTCGTCGCCGAAGGGCTGCTCGCGCTCACCCGCCAGTTCGAAGAGTTCAAAGCCGAGACCAACGCCCGGTTCGCCGAGATGGACCGGCGCCTAGTCCGCCTGGAAGCCCGGTACGCCGGGCGCTGACGGCCCCGGGCGGCGGAGAACCCGCCGACGGCGCGGGCCGGCCGGTCAACGGTCGGCGCTCTCGGCCAGGTCAACGGTCGGCGCTCTCGGCCAGGTCAACGGTCGGCGCTCTCGGCCAGGAAGTCGCGGGCGAGCCGTCTCGCGCCCCGCCGGATGGCGCGGGTCGCCGCCTCGACGGTGATGGTGGCGCGCGACACGGCGTCGATGTCCCCGCCCACCTCGAGCGGATCGAGGATGCTCTTGCCCGCGAACTGGGGGGCGAAGCCGGGGAGGTCGATCGAGAAGTAGCCGAACGGCTCGTCGTGGCGCACCACCCGGACCCCGATCAGGCGCCCCGCGGGGTCCATCGCGACCAGGCTCTCGATGCGCCCCTTGTAGGCGTAGATGCGGGGGGCGAGGTCGGTGGTGAAGAAGGCCAGGCCGATGAGCCGCGCGTTCGCGCCGGCCCCGGCCGACGCGAACGCGCGGAAGTGCCGCGGGCCCCGGTCGTGCAGTTCGAAGTGCTCCGCCTCGGGCAGGAGGCTGCGGAGCGCGGCCTCGTCCGCCGGGGAGACCAGCGGCTGCGCCGACGCCGCGGCCGCCGCCAGCACCAGCGTCAGGACCGGCAGCCCGCGGCGGCCGGCCCAGGCCCAGCCGACCGGCGCCGCCGACGCCCGCCCCGCACGCGTTCGCGCCATCACTCGCCCGCGGGCTCGGCCCCGTCGACGCCCACCTTGTAGACGCCGTTGCGGTGCCCGCGGAACGTCCCCTCGGACAGCCACTCGAGCGACGCCCGGTGCATGAACCGGTACTGCGCGCGCTCCCAGTTGGCGAAGTGGGTGGCGCACTCCATGGTCACGAGGACGCGGGAGTCGGTGCCGGTCAGGTCCGCGTGCAGCACGCCGCGCGCTTCGGGGTTGTCCTGCGCGCCGACCACGATCATCGTGGGCGCGGCGACCTTGGCGGCGTACTCGCGGTTCCAGCCCCACGACGGGTTGCCGGCCCGCACCCGCATGACCCCCTCGGGCGGCCCCCACACCGACCCCAGCGGGTCGAACGCCAGGATGCTCCGCCAGATGGCCGCGCGGATGCCGGGGTCGACCTGGTTCTCGCAGGCGACGTTGTCCTCCCACCGGCCGTGCATCAGGGTGTCGCGCGTCTGCAGCCGCATCGGCACGCCCGGGGCGGGCAGGTCGCCCGGTGCCTCGGACGGGCCGTCCGGGCTGTAGCCCGGCGCGAACATGACGAGCTTGTCCACCTTCTCGGGGTGCCGCGCCGCGTAGCCGCCGGTGCGCCGGCCGCCCGCCGACCACCCGACGAGGCTGACCCGCTCGACCCCCCGCAGTTCGCGGATGTAGTCGACGACGGTGTCCATCTCGTCCCAGTCGGACTGCACCGTGGTCGACCCAAAGGGGTAGCTCGGCTCGCACGGCACCGACAGGGGATGCGGCGTGACGATGGCCTGGTCCGACTCGCCCATGTTGCAGGCGTCGTCCATCTTCGGGCGCGGCGACCGCCCGTAGCCGGTGTGGTCCATCGCGAAGGTGTCGAACCCGGCCTCGGCGAGGTGGCCCATCCAACTGTAGTCCTCGTAGTCGAGGTCGTAGTCGGGCACCGACGGCACCGAGCCGCCGTGCACGAACAGCACGACGCGGCCCTCCGGGGCCCCGCCGGCCTCGAACCGGGCCAGCGCCTCGGCCGACGCCTTCTCGCGCAGGTAGAGGCCGACCCGTTGGCCGGCGTTGGCGGGCACGGTCGACGTGTGGGGGACGAAGCGCTCGATGGTCACCAGGCCGTCCTCGGCGGCGGCCGGCGACGGGAGCAGGGCGGGAGCGGCGACGGCGGCGATCAGGGCGGGAACGGCGGCGGAGCGAATGGGCATGGGCACCTCCCGGGGCGTTGCGATTCCCCGCGATTATAGCCGGCCGCGAACGCACTTCCCCGGCGGCCGGGTACCCGCTATGATGCGCGTACGGTTATGGCTTGACACGTCGGCCGCACGAACAACCCGGAAGGGGACGAACATGAGCATGCGACACGCGCTCGGCGCCGCGGCGGCGGCCTGCACGCTGGCGGTCCTGGCGACCTGGACGACCGAACCGGCGGGGGCCCGGCAACTCGCGGACGACGGGGTGATCACCGGCGTCGTCCGCAGCGACGACGGCCCCCGAGGCGGGGGTCTGGGTGATCGCCGAGACCGACGACCTGCAGACGAAGCTGGTCAAGATCGTGGTCACCGGCGACGACGGGCGCTTCCTGCTGCCCCAGCTTCCCGACGCCGCCTACGACCTCTGGGTCCGCGGCTACGGCCTCGTGGACTCCGACAAGACGACCGGGCGCCCCGGCGACGAGGTCGCCCTGCGCGCGGTCCTCGCCCCGACGCCCCGCGACGCGGCGCAGATATACCCCGCCAACTACTGGTACTCGCTGATCGAGGTGCCCGACGAGAGCGAGTTCCCCGGCACCGGCCCCAACGGCAACGGCATCTCGCCGGCGATGGCGAGCCAGGCGCGGTGGGTCGACCGCATGAAGCAGGGGTGCCAGCTCTGCCACCAGCTCGGCAACCGCATCACCCGCGAGATCGACCAGCTCGACGACTTCGACTCGGCCCTCGCGGCGTGGGACCACCGCGTCCAGACCGGCCAGCGCGGCGCCTCGATGAACGCGGGGATGAACCGCTTCGGCCGCGAGCGCGGCCTGCAGATGTACGCCGACTGGACCGAGCGCATCGCCGACGGCGAGCTGCCGCCGGTGCCGCCGCGGCCGGCGGGGGTCGAGCGCAACCTCGTGCTCACGATGTGGGACTGGGGGCGGCCGACCGCCTACATCCACGATGAGATCGTGACCGACAAGCGGAACCCGCGCGTGAACGCGAACGGCCCCGTCTACTCGGTCGACGCCGGCCACGGCACCCTCGTCGTCACCGACCCGAACGCCCACACCTCGACCGAGATCGTCATTCCCGTGCGCGACGACCCGGAGACCATCGTGTCGCGGTTCCCCCAGACCCAGCTCCAGCCCTCGTACTACTACGGCGACGAGATCCTGTGGGGCAACGACCCCGACGAGCTCGCCGACCCGCACAACCCCATGATGGACGGGAAGGGCCGGGTGTGGATGACCTCGACGGTACGGGGCGCGCAGGGGCCCGCGTGGTGCGGCGAAGGGTCGGACCACCCCTCGGCGCAGTGGTTCCCGATGGCGCGCACGGGACGGCGCCACGCGTCGTACTACGACCCCGCCACCGGCGAGTTCGCGCTCCTCGACACCTGCTTCAGCACCCACCACCTGCAGTTCGGCGAGGACCCCGACGACACCCTGTGGTTCAGCGGCAGCGGCAACGTCGTGTCGTGGATCAACACCCGGCTCTACGACGAGACCGGCGACGAGAAGGCGGCCCAGGGCTGGTGCCCCAAGGTGCTCGACACCAACGGCGACGGGCGCATCACACGGCCGTGGAACGAGCCCGGCGGCGACGTCGACCCGACCCGCGACACCCGCGTCGGCGGCGGCTTCTACGGGGTCATCGCCAATCCGGTGGACCACACCGTGTGGGGCGCCGAGACGGGGCCGTTCCCGGGCCGCATCGTGCGCTTGGACCGCGGCGACAACCCGCCCGAGACGTGCATCGCCGAGGTCTACGAGCCGCCGTCCATCGAGAACCCCGACGTGGACCCGGCCCTGACCGGCCACGCCCCGCGCGGCATCGACGTCGACCGCAACGGCGTCATCTGGACGGCGCTGTCGGGCAGCGGCCACATGGCGAGCTTCGACCGCAGCCGGTGCCGGGTGCTGAACGGGCCGGAGGCGACGGGCCAGCACTGCCCCGAGGGCTGGACCCTCTACCCGACCCCCGGTCCCCAGATGAGGGGCGTCGACGACCCCGGGAGCGGCGACTTCCACTATTACAACTGGGTCGACCAGTTCAACACGCTGGGGCTCGGCGAGAACGTCCCCATCGCGAACGGCTCGGGCTCGGACTCGCTGCTCGCCCTGCAGCCGGAGACCGGCGAGTGGGTGGTGCTGCGCATCCCCTACCCGCTCGGCTTCTTCTCGCGGGGCCTCGACGGCCGCATCGACGACCCGGACGCGGGCTGGAAGGGCCGCGGCCTGTGGGCCAACTACGGCGGCAACTTCAACTGGCACATCGAGGGCGGCCAGGGCACCCCGAGCAAGATGGTGCACTTCCAGTTGCGGCCGCACCCGCTGGCGGACTGACGGCCTGGCTGGAGCCCGCGCCCTGGAACGGCGCGGGCTCCTACGGGGTTGGTTGGACGCCCGGCGGAGCCGCAGGCAATCCCCGCCGGAGTCGGCGCCGGAGCCGGAGCCGCCCTCCCCGACCTTGCACGCGGCCGAGGATGGGCGGGCTTGTCGTGTGACGGCCGGAGCG